>JASSUD010000064.1:0-16330 GCA_031963225.1 Mycoavidus cysteinexigens | reverse complement strand
GTCATCATGTTGGGGTTCGTGCCTCACCACCAACCTACAATGAACGGTAGGTTGGCGGTGGGCAACGTTCCCCAACATGCATCCCACCGCCTTGTAATACCGGTAGCGAAGTATCTTCTAATAAATCGAGTATATATTGAAGATGCTCCTCCTCGGTTACATTTAAGCTGCTTGCAGGTTGTTCTATTGATACATTACCGTAATAGGGGTCTTGGGGAAGAAAGCTTTGTAAGCTGGCCCTTTCCTCTGCCTCTGTGGCATGCGTGACGCTGTGAATCACATTTGGGGCTTCTAAATAAATGGGAGTGAAGTGCTGTGCAATCTCACCAGCATGAGGTATTGCAGCTGCCATATTGAACATAGAAGTATCGAAGGTTTCTATATTTTCTTTTAATGCTTCCTCTGTACATATAGGCGGCGTATTACAGAATATTTTTATGTGTTCATAGCATTCTTCAGCCGTTTTCCCCACGTATATATCTATTATATTAAACATTAAAGTGTGTAAAAAACAATTGAAATGTTTATCTTCACTAAAATGTATTAACATGATCAGGGATCGTTTTTCTAATGAAATGGTATATTGAAAAACAGATTTCCCAGCTACGGGTACGCCTCTACCCGCTTGATGTTCTTCTATGCATTTTTTAAGTAAAAACTGCACCAATTTTTTCTTTTTTTCAGTGTTAGGAAGTGAAAAAATTTCTTCTGTTATCTCTTGATTAATGCAATTTAATATTTCAGCACAGCTTGGTATTTTATATAATTTTAAAATTTTATTTGCTGAAATATAAAAATTGTAAGGCCCTGCAACCATTAAATGCATGTGATTTAAAAATTCAGGTGTATAGGTATTTCTCCCTCTCCTAGAACTCCCCCTTTGTTTTTTTACACCGCCATTTTTTTGTGCTTTTTTTAGAGGGGCACGCAGATTGCTTGTGTTTGACTTCTTACTAGATGAAGGGATGGTAAGGGAAGGTCGCTCAGGCTTATATTTAGGTAGAGACGCTTTAGGTTTTTCAAGAAAATGGGTTGCATCTGCTGCGTGTGTAGCATATTCAGGCCCCAAGCCTTTTAGTAGATATTTAATTTCTTCACAACCGTGTAATACCGATTGTAAAAAATCCCTCATATTCATGTCGCACCCACTTTGTTGCGCCTGTACATATACATTCAGTATCTTGTCCTGCACAAATGTCGTAGTAGAAGTAAGCGCTATGGAATGCTCCGCATGGAGTGAATCTGCAGAGGGCGTAAGTACAATAGGTTGGCGTGTAGTGGTCAGGTGTTCTATATTTGTGAGGTAATTTTTTGGTGTAATATTGATAAAATTAAACATATATATTGCAATGGTATGGTATGTAAAAAAACTTTATCTTGATCATCATAAAAAATGGATGAATAACTAGGCCAAGACTAAGGTTTCGGTAGTGGATATGGCTGCGCCCGGATGTGGCATTATTTTTCGTACTTTTTGCACGGGCAGCTCTTGCGGGGAAGCATCATAGGTTTTTGATTGTTCTCGTGGCCTTTTTTTTCCTTGCACCGAGGCGGTAGAGCATGAAGTATGTGTGTGGTTTTTTTCTACCTGTGTATTTTTAATATGGCTGCGAATCATTCCGCCTATTTTTTTTAGCTGCTGCGTGCACATTTCAGGCGTTTTTTCTATATATATAGATTCAATATTCAAAAGCAGGTCAAAGCATAATAATATGGTTAATTCTAACCCCTCTGAACCATTACTCCCAAAGGTGAATTGGTATTGAATAAACGTGAATGATGGATCGCCAGCATTATGAAATGGTACTCCTTTATTGGTCTTATGTGCTTGCTCGCAGCAATATATCAATGATTGCAAAAAATCCACTTGAGTAAGGCACTGGGGTGAGATCAATTTTTTTTGCTTTGCTTCGTTAAAAATAGTATCGAGCGCTTGTCTACGTATTTTGGATTGTATTAATTTTCTAGCTTTTTTCGGTGTTAATGAAAATTTATAATCACTATCCATTTTTTCACACACCTGTTTCAGTGATTCTAGAAAATCCTCTAACTTTATATGAGGGGAGTTTTCCAGCAACTGTGCATATACGGTTAATACCGTATTATGCATAGAGGGAGCAGAAAACGTATGCAATGATGCATCGTTGGAATAATGAGAAGGTTGTTTAAGTGTTTTTTGCTGGTTAGTAAATGTAGTGGGTAGAGATTGATGTTTTAAGTAATGGCGTAAAATAGAAATGGTAGAAGAAGGAGGCATGTATATTAAAATCTGAGAGATTAATTTTTAAGGGGGTTCAATATATGTATAGCAGTAATTAAATGCTGGCCCTATTTATACAACTATTGTATTCTGATTTTTTATACCGCCCCATTATTTATGTAATGTTTTTCTTAGGCTTAGAGATAAAAGCGTTTTTTCTTAAACACTTTTCACACACTCTTCCCTCATTTTCAGACTTTTTGAATCAAGCGCACCCTGGTCGCTGTGTATGTAAGGCTTTAGTTCAGATGGATTACACTTACATATTTTGCGTTGTTGGTGCCCTGTGCCCCCTATTTTTCAGCGTTCTACCTTTTTGACTGCATCTTTTATGCATACATTGCTTCGTTTTTTTTCTTTGCTGGTTACGCTGATTCGTTTTGACCTAGCTGGGATGGTGCTTTCCTATAGCCACCCTCACGGTTGGAGGCGTTGGTTTTTGCGCAGTCTATCTGGGCTGAGTATCTTATTTACCTCTAAGGATGCTCGCTCAAGACCAGCTGGAGTGCGTTTGCGGCTTGCTTGTGAGTATTTGGGTCCTATTTTTGTGAAATTTGGACAAATGCTCTCTACGCGGCGAGATATGTTGGCGCCAGAGCTTGTAATAGAGCTTGTAAAATTACAAGATCGTGTGCCGCCTTTCCCTTCTTCTGTGGCTATAACCCGTATTGAAAAGGCAATAGGGGAGCCCATCGATGCGGTATTTGAAGTTTTTCATGCTACGCCTATTGCTAGTGCATCCATTGCGCAAGTGCATTTCGCGCGCTTAAAACCGGATGTATCTACGGTGCCTTTGGAAGAATTAGGCCAAGTGCCACAGCAATCTGATCAAGCAGTGGGGCGCGCTGTGGCTATAAAAGTATTACGCCCAGGGATGCGCGTGATTATTGAGCGCGATGTGGCACTGCTACGCAGCGTAGCGTGGATTGTGCAAAAAGTATGGGTAGATGGCCGACGCTTAAAACCGCAGGAAGTGGTTGAAGAATTTAGTATGTATTTGCATGATGAGCTTGATCTAATGCGCGAAGCGGCCAATGCAAGTGCATTGCGGCGCAATTTTGCGCACTCTACCTTACTGTGCGTACCAGAAATGATATGGGCTTGGTGCAGGCCCAAAGTCTTAGTAATGGAATGGATGGAAGGAGTTCCAATCAGCCAGGTTGCGCGATTAGCAGACGCGGGAGTCGATTTAAAAAAGCTTGCGCGTGAAGGGGTTGAGATTTTTTTTACACAAGTATTCCGAGATGGACTTTTTCATGCAGACATGCACCCGGGCAATATTCAAGTCAGCTTAGAGCGCGCGCGCTTTGGCCGATATATTGCGCTGGATTTCGGAATTATGGGGACCTTGTCGGATTTTGATAAAAGCTATCTAGCACAAAACCTGCTCGCTTTTTTTAAGCGAGACTATCATCGCGTAGCAACCTTGCATATCGAATGCGGTTGGGTACCAGCGAATACGCGAGCGGAGTCGCTGGAGGGAACCATTCGTGCGGTGTGTGAGCCTTATTTTGATAAACCGCTCAAAGATATTTCTGTAGGGCAGGTGCTTTTGCGACTCTTTCAAGCTTCACGCCGTTTTTCCGTAGAAATTCAACCGCAACTCGTGCTTTTGCAAAAAACCTTATTGAATGTAGAGGCCCTGGGGCGTGACTTAGATCCAGATTTAGATCTTTGGAATACCGCCCAGCCTTATTTGGAGCGCTGGATTAAAGCACAAGTAGGGTGGAGAGGGTGGGTGCAGCGCCTCAAGTATGAGGCACCGCAATGGAGCCAAATGCTGCCGCAAATTCCACGACTTTTACATGATGCGTTGGCTGCACAAGGCCAGCAGACTTCAAGAGCTGTGGAATCGCGCTTGGCGCGCCTCGAGCAACAAGAGAAATCCCGCCATACTTTTTTGAGAGGGCTGGAACGCGTAGTGGTGGTAGGGGCGGTTATAGTCTTTTTGGGAGTAGCAATCTTGGGGCGCTGGCCTAGCTTACCGGTATAATTATGCGAATGACTTACATCAAATAGGTTTTTTGAACCTGCTCAAAGTATTGCAATTTACTTAATATCTGATGTTACGCAGGTATTCAAAAAGACTGTGGTTTGCATGTTGGGGTTCGTACCTTACCGCCAACCTACCGAGGCGCCTAGGTAAAAGGGTTTTATCAAATTCCACAAAACAAGCAAAGAATGGTAGGTTGGTGGTGGGCAACGTTCCCCAACATGCAAACCACAGTCTTTTTGAATACCTGCGTAACATTAATTACTAAATATTAAAAGCTATGCCTATCTATGCCTACCGCTGCGCTGAATGCGCGCACACTGAAGATACCTTACAGAAAATGAGCGATGCGCCGCTTACCCATTGCCCACAATGCAAGCAAGCGACTTTTAAAAAGCAACTCACTGCGGCTGCTTTTCAGTTTAAAGGCTCTGGTTACTATGTGACAGATTTTCGTGATGCGGGTACAGCGTCTACAAGCAGTGCATCGCATGCCTCTGTCAAAACAGAGTCGAATAAACAAGAAGCCAGCACCTCGCAAGCGCATTCTAGTGGTAAGGCTGCTGCAGTATCACCGTCCTCTGCTTCTTCAGACTCGCCGGCTGCCTCTGTAGCACAAACGGTAACGGATACCGCATCCACTTCCTCTGCAACGCTATCTGCTGGCTCATGACCTCTAAAAAGACTACCCTTAAAACTTACTTCTTGACCGGATTACTGGTTTTGTTGCCTATTGCTGTTACGCTTTGGGTGCTGGATGTCGTGCTCAGTTTGATGGATAGAACCCTTATGCTGCTGCCTGATGCCTGGCAACCTGTGCAGCTCTTTGGGTTCCATATTCCGGGGCTTGGTGCATTACTTTCTTTGGTATTAATTTTTACAGTAGGGATATCTGTACAAAATTTTATTGGCCAAACTCTAGTACGCTCTTGGGAGGCGCTTTTACGACGCATTCCAATTATTGGTGCATTTTATGGGAGTGTGAAGCAAGTCTCAGATACGCTACTTGCAAGCGATGGCCATGCTTTTCGCCGCTCTGTGCTTATCCAATACCCGCGTCCAGGGCTCTATACCCTCGCTTTCTTAACGGGTACACCAACCGGCGCCATTAAAAATCATCTGCCAGAACGTGCCAAAGAGGAGTATGTAAGCGTATATGTCCCCACCACACCTAACCCGACTTCCGGTTTCTTGCTGCTGCTGCCGCGCTCTGAAGTGGTTGAGCTGGATCTGACAGTGGATGCTGCGCTTAAATATATAGTGTCTTTAGGGGTGGTAACCCCTACACCAATTTTTATAAAAGAAGCGTGAATTTTCTTTTATGTAACCTATTTTTATACCTATAAAATAAGAGCACCCCTATACTTGGGGGCTTTTTATTGTTGGTAGCTTTTTTCTCCGTTTTTTTCTCCGACCTTCCTTATTATGCTTTTGAGAACGCAATACTGCGGTGTAGTCACCGAAGCCCATCTAGGCCAAACTGTTTCACTGTGCGGGTGGATACACCGTCGTCGCGACCACGGCGGCGTTATTTTTGTAGATTTGCGAGATCGAGAAGGGTTGGTCCAGGTCGTTTTTGATCCAAGTGTTCCGGAGGTATTTGCTCAAGCGGAAGATTTGCGTAATGAATATTGTGTGCGCATTGAAGGCGTGGTGCGCCTTCGCCCAGAGGGTACGGCGAATCCAGACTTAGCTACAGGCGCTATTGAAGTCGTGTGCCAAGTGCTCACCGTTTTTAATGCCTCTGCTACGCCGCCTTTTGCACTGGACGATGAGCATATATCTGAAAGTATCCGCATGACCTACCGCATGCTCGACTTGCGGCGTGCACCCATGCAGTACAATCTTCGATTGCGTCACCGTGTAACCAGCGAAGTGCGGCGCTATTTAGATGCCAGTGGGTTTATTGATATTGAAACACCCATGTTAACCAAAAGTACTCCTGAAGGTGCGCGGGATTACTTGGTGCCTTCTCGCGTACACGCGGGTGAATTTTTTGCGCTCCCACAGTCTCCTCAGCTCTTTAAGCAATTGCTGATGATGTCGGGCTTTGATCGCTACTATCAGATTACCAAATGCTTTAGAGATGAAGATTTGCGTGCAGATCGTCAGCCAGAATTCACACAAATTGATTGTGAGATGTCTTTTGTCGATGAAGATGAGGTGCGCGGGCACTTTGAAGGCTTAGTACGGGCTATTTTCAAAGCAGGCATCCAAGTCGATCTGGCAGAGTGCTTCCCGGTTATGACCTATGCAGAAGCGATGCGCCGTTTTGGTTCCGATAAACCTGATTTACGAGTTAACTTAGAACTCACCGAGCTGACAGAAGCACTGCAGACCGTCGATTTTAAAGTTTTTAGTGTGCCAGCTAACAGCCCCACTGGGCGCGTTGCTGCGCTACGCGTGCCACAAGGAGGCGCGCTCTCTCGAAGCGAGATTGATACCTATACGGAATATGTACGCGTATATGGTGCGAAAGGTCTAGCCTGGATTAAGGTCAATGACTTGGCACAAGGCCGTGAAGGCTTGCAAAGCCCTATTGTTAAAAATCTACACGACGAAGCCATTGCAACCATTATGCAGCGCACAGGCGCGCAAAATGGCGATCTTATTTTCTTTGGTGCAGACGAAGCGAAAGTCGTCAATGACAGCTTAGGTGCATTGCGTCTAAAAATTGGACACAGTGCATTTGGAATAGAGCAGGGCTTGATGACAGAGGGCTGGCGTCCTTTATGGGTCGTTGATTTCCCGATGTTTGAATATGATGCAAAAACAAAGCGTTTTGCCGCTATGCATCATCCCTTCACCGCTCCTAGACAAGAAGATGAAATCTATTTAGAAACCGATCCAGGCCGCTGTCTCGCTAGGGCCTATGACATCGTGCTCAACGGTTGGGAAATCGGTGGAGGTTCTATTCGTATTCACCGTGCCGATCTACAAAGCTGCGTTTTCTCTATACTCAATCTAGATGCGGAGCAAGCACGCAGCAAATTTGGCTTCCTCTTGGACGCATTAGCTTACGGCGCCCCGCCTCATGGTGGCATAGCATTTGGCCTAGATCGCATCGTCACATTAATGACCGGCGCAGAATCAATCCGAGACGTCATTGCCTTCCCCAAAACCCAACGCGTTCAATGCCTACTTACGCATGCTCCAAGCACAGTAGACACAGAACAATTGCGAGAACTACATATTCGAGTCACATAATAAACGGATGGTTGGTGGTGACGAAGGAACCCAGCACGCGCACCACCGATTTGTAATCATCGCTTTTGACCTGCACATGCAGGTTTTAAAAGGATCGTGGTATGCATGTTGGGGTTCGTTCCTCACCGCCAACCTACGCAACTAATTCCTGGTATAGCTTGTAGCGTTTTTGCTCAATCTGTCCTTCCTGTACGGCGGCTCGAATAGCGCAATCAGGTTCTTTCAAGTGACGGCAGTTATAAAAACGACACTGCTTCAAAAAAGGCTGGAACTCAACAAAAGCATGCTCCAAATCTTCTTTGCTTAAATGATCTAGGCCAAATGCTTGAAACCCTGGCGAATCAATAAGGGCGGCATTTTTGGGCTCCATAGTGCCTAAGCCATCATCTAATACTCCCAAATCATAAAAATGTGTGGCAGTGGTGGTGTGCTTTCCGGTGCCCAGTGCCTTGGAAATTTCCTGGGTGAGTACCTTTGCATGCGGAATAAAATGGTTGATCAAGGTCGATTTTCCGGTACCTGATTGACCTAAAACAAGGGTAGTGCGACCTGCAAGGTGAGGGGTGAGCGCAGCCCATGCAGCTTCACCTTGCGCGGCTAAGGAGAGCTCTAATATGGGATACCCTAAATGCTTATAGCTTTGCAGGCTTTTCCGCGCGAGAGGTAGAGCCGCTTCCAGGTCTATTTTATTGAGTACGATCAATACCGATAAACCGGCTGCTTGACTCGCCACTAAGGTGCGCCCGAGCAATACCTCATTAGGACGCGGCGCGGTTGCTAACATAATGAGCACTTGATCTAAGTTAGCTGCGAAGCGCCTGGATTTGCGACCTTCTGATCGATATAAAAGGTTGCGTCTGGGCAAAATGCCCACAATCAAACCCTGATCAGCAGAGCAACGCTCATAATGCACCCAATCTCCAACCGCCACCCCTTCCTTGACACGTACAAAGCAGGGCAACACGGTTTGCAGAGGACCCCCTTCCTGTGGCATGACTCCATAGTGGCGGCCGTAGGCTGCAATAACGCGCCCAACTTCTTGTGTTTTTTTCATGGGTATGTAGAGGTGATGGAGCATAAAGAAAGCCCAACGCTATCAAAGCGTGAGGCTTTTGCATGCCTATGCTGTAAGGGTAGCTAATATATAAAAGTATCTTGAGACAGTTTCCCACCGTTTCAAAAAAATGCGTTAGAAGCATGAGCCGCTTTTAAACCGTATCCACTACTTTAGGCCTAATCGTACTATGAATGTACCACCCTCTTCAGTTTTAAATGAAACCCATCTTGTTTGGCTTGATATGGAAATGACCGGACTGCAACCGCTTACAGACCGCGTTTTAGAAGTTGCGGTAGTCGTGACCAATAGCCTGTTAGAAGTCGTCGCAGAAGGCCCAACCCTAGCAGTACACCAATCAGATGAAGTACTAGCGGGAATGGATGCATGGAATCAAAAAATGCATGGCCGGTCTGGTTTAATCGAGCGCGTGCGCGCTTCTGAATATAGTGAAGAGCGCGCTAGCGCTGAAATATTGGCTTTTTTACAGTCCTATCTACCAGCGGGCAAATCTCCCTTATGCGGGAACTCTATCTGCCAAGATCGCCGATTTATGGCGGCTTGGATGCCTGAATTGGAAGCTTTTTTTCATTATCGTAATGTAGATGTAAGTACGCTAAAGGAACTCTGTAAGCGCTGGCAGCCCACCATAGCAAAAGGGTTTACTAAAGAAGCAAGCCACACCGCTTTAGCGGATGTATATGAATCAATTGATGAATTACGTTATTACCGTACACATTTTTTACGATTAGATGTACCTGAAGGGGCGGTGTGAGGTACCCCCAAAAAATTAAACAATAGGCACATCCGGTTCCACGCGCTGGTAAGTAACAAAAGCATAGTCGAAATCATTCGGCGGTGCGCTGTGGTGTGTTTCTCGTTGGACTTCCTGCCATGCATGGGCTTGGAGGGTTGGAAAGACGGTGTCGCCTTCAAAGTCTTGATCGATTTCCGTCAAAATAAGCTTTTGCGCTTGCGGTAAGCCTGCAGCATAGAGTTGTGCGCCGCCAATTAAAAATGCTTCGGTGTGGCCTTGGGCTTCACACGCGGCAAGAGCACGCTCTAGGCTTGGTGCGTGCGCACAGCCTGCCATAACCCGCTCTGCATTCCTGGAGATAACCCAGTTGGGCCGGCCGGGTAATGCTCTGCCAATAGATTCATGGGTATGTCGCCCCATAATGATGGGTTTGCCTAATGTGGTTCGCTTAAAAAATGACAGATCTTCAGGAAAATGCCAGGGCAGGGTATTGCCTTTGCCAATAATGCCATTGCGTGCACGAGCAGCGATTAGGGAGAGGGTGATCATAAGGAGAGCGGGCTGCTTTAAATGGCGATAGGGGCGGCAATGGAAGGGTGGAATTGATAGCCTTCTATCTGAAAATCTTCAAATTGATAATCAAACAGGCTGGCAGGCTTACGAGCAATAGTGAGGCGGGGTAGCGGATAGCAAGGCCTGGATAGCAGTAAATGGACTTGTTCAAGGTGGTTGCTGTATAGGTGACAGTCACCTGCTGTCCAAACTAATTCGCCTACTTCAAGCTTACATTGCTGCGCTAGCATATGTGTGAGTAGCGCATAGCTTGCAATATTAAAAGGCGTGCCCAGAAAGACATCTTGGCTGCGGCAATATAGTAGGGTGCTCAGCCGCCCATTTTGTACGTAAAACTGTGCGAAGCAGTGGCAAGGTGCGAGCGCCATACGACCTGCATGCACATTCTCAACGGGTGAGAGGCGCTCGTCTGGGAAGTCTGCCACGTTTAAAGCTGTGAGTAATAGACGGCGAGAATCCGGCCGCGCTTGAATATCTTCGACTAAGCGGGCGAGTTGATCTATCGTGCCACCATCTGGCTTAGGCCAAAAGCGCCATTGGTGGCCATACACGGGGCCTAATTGCCCCCTCTCGTCTGCCCATTCATCCCAGATGCTCACTCCATGTGCATGTAGATAATCTAGCTGCGTATCCCCTTTTAAAAACCAGAGCAGTTCATGGATGACGCTTTTGAGGTGAATTTTTTTCGTGGTGACGAGCGGAAACCCTTTGGCTAGATCAAATCGGAGCTGCCGGCCAAACACACTTAAAGTGCCAGTACCTGTACGGTCAGCTTTGGGGCTGCCGTTTTCTAGGATGTCTTGTAAGAGAGCGTGATATTGCTGCATGGGGGTGTTGGGCTAGTAAATAAGTAGAAGTAGCGTTTAGCTGTATGCCTATGATTTTATAAAAGTGCACGCATGTAGAGCTACTAGGGATGCCCTCGCTCTAATAAAAAAGCAAGAACGCCAACGGCTGCACACATCATGCTGCCTAAACTTACCATGAGTCGTAAACCTAAGGTTTTATTGCTGGTGCAAAGCGCTTTGAATTTTTCTTCAAATTCTGTGCGTACAGATTGAAAGCCGTTTTCCATATCTTTGCGTAGAGATTGAAAGCCGTTTTCCATATCTTTGCGTACAGATTGAAATTCAGTTCCCATATCTTTGCGTACAGATTGAAACTCACTTCCCATATCTTTGCGTACAGATTGAAATTCACTTCCCATATCTTTGCGTACAGATTGAAATTCACTTCCCATATCTTTACGCAAACTCTTTATTTGATGTTGCGTCAACACGGATTGCATTTTTATCTTGTTGCTAAGACGTGTTTCAAGGAAGTGCAGATCTGCTTTGCTAGCCATATTTTCTAAGTAACGTGCGAAAACATTTGAAATCGCTTTGGCCTCTGCTTCAGCCTGTCGGCGCTTGATGCCAGCGTTTTCAAGGTCATGAACAAATTGTAATGAATCGAAATTGTACGCGGCTTGGCTCATCGTTTTTTCTCCTTTTTAGGTATTTTAAGGAGCTGTGCTTTTGTAGAAAATAGGCCAAACGGCTATGCTTATTTGCTGGGTGGAACTGTTTTTTTTTAAAATTGCTATGGTTATTGATAAGAGGGAATGCCTATAACGGATGGTGCATTCCCTCTCATTGCCCATTTTTTTGTTTGAGAGGGCGGCCAGCGCTTTTACTTGATACCTACCATTGCTCGTGGTTGTACCCATTCATCAAACTGCTCAGAGGTCACATATTGCAGAGCAATGGCTGCTGCTTTGAGCGTAGTGCCTTCTTTGTGTGCTTTTTTTGCGATTTGTGCCGCTTTGTCGTATCCGATATGGGGGTTGAGCGCCGTCACTAGCATGAGTGATTCGTGTAGCAGTATCTCAATGCGTGGCAGATTAGGTTCAATGCCGCGTGCGCAATGGGATTCAAAGCTGCGTGCTCCATCTGCTAGGAGTCTAATAGACTGGAGCACATTGTGCGCAATCATCGGGCGGAATACATTGAGTTCGAAGTTGCCGCTTGCCCCGCCCATATTCACTGCAACATCGTTGCCAAATACCTGGCAGCACAGCATGGTAACGGCTTCTGATTGCGTGGGATTGACTTTGCCGGGCATGATGGAGCTGCCAGGTTCATTTTCCGGTATGGAAATTTCACCTAGACCACAGCGTGGGCCGCTTGCTAGCCAGCGAATATCGTTGGCAATTTTCATAAGGCTGGCTGCAATGGTTTTCAATGCACCGTGTGCGTGGACCAGCGCATCTGCTGCTGCCATGACTTCAAATTTATTGGGTGCCGTAACAAAGGGGAGGGCAGTGAGTCGTGCGATTTCAGCGGCTACTTTCTCTGCGAATGCAGGATGGGAATTTAGGCCAGTGCCTACGGCTGTGCCGCCCAATGCTAATTCATAGAGATGGGGTAGGGCGGCTTCGAGATGGGTGATCCCATGATCTAGCTGCGCTACATAGCCTGAGAATTCTTGCCCGAGGGTGATGGGCGTCGCATCTTGTAAATGCGTGCGGCCGATTTTGACGATATCTGTAAAAGCTTGTGATTTGGAATGTAGCGTGGTGCGTAATGTGCGTAGGGCAGGGAGTAGATGGCCTACGATACCTTCTGCTGCGGCAATATGCATTGCAGTGGGAAAGACGTCATTAGACGATTGCCCCCGATTGACTTCATCATTAGGGTGTACTTTGCGCTGCTCTCCGCGTTCGCCGCCCAGTAGTTCACTGGCTCGGTTTGCAAGTACCTCATTGAGGTTCATATTCGTTTGCGTACCCGAACCCGTTTGCCATACCACGAGCGGGAATTCTGGGCGATGCTGTAGTGCTAATACCTCATCGGCTGCAGCGATGATGGCTTTGGCTTTGGCGGTATCCAGCAAACCTAAATCTGCATTTACTTGTGCGCTAGCGCGTTTGACAATAGCCAGCGCGCGAATAAGCTCAGTAGCTTGTTTTTCATGAGAGATATTGAAGTTTTGAAGAGAGCGCTGCGTTTGGGCGCCCCATAAACGTTCTCCTGGTACTTCAATATCCCCAAAAGTATCGCGTTCAATGCGGGTGGGATGGGCAGAGGAATGAGAGGTATACATATTCAATGACTATCCAACGAAAAATGAGAGTGCAAAAAGAAAGAGGGAAACTATAACAAAGAAGGGCCCCGATGGGCCCTTCTTTGTAAAAAGAGTGCGCAAATCTGCTATCCGCGCATAGCGGTTGTTTTCGCTATAGTTTGTGGGCGTGTCGAAGAACGTGCTGTTTTACGGGCTTTGGATGTCGTGGAGGGTTTTGCAACCTTGATAGTGGGCGCTTCTGCATAGATTACTTCACGTAAACGTGTGCGTTCAGATAGAACACGGGCGCCATACCCGCCATCTCCTCGGGCACTTGAGCCTACGTAACGTCGCAGGCCTGCTTTCAGAGAGCCGGTGCTAACGATGTAATTGCGCAGTACGATGGCCCCTACTTTGATATTGGAAAAAGGGTCGAGTGCAGCAATGGGCCCGCCAAAATTATTAAATTTCTCTGCATGTAGCGAAGACATCACTTGCATTAACCCTTGTGCGCCAACCCCACTTTCAGCAAATGGATTAAAGCTAGATTCCACTGCCATAACAGAGAGTAATAGCAGGGGGTCGAGGCCGGTTTCTCGACCGGTTTCAAATGCTACACGCACAATTTGTTGTATGGGGTCATGCGCTACGCGATATCGACGAGCTAAATAGCGTGCGATTAAGGTTTGGTCATGCTCTGAGCTTAGTATGCGGTCATCTCGTGCTGCAGCATCCACACGTTCAGAAGACATGGAACGTACTAATGTACTCAAGGAGAGAGGGGTGGGACCTAATATTGCCCCACTTGTCGTTAAACCTGAAGCCGAACTGGTATTGGAAGATGATGCCAGAATGGGGTTATCCAGATCTTGATTAGCGACTGGCTCGAGTGTGGAGTTGAGTTCGCTAACAATAGTAAAAAAAGGAAGGAGCCGGGTTGCAAAAGGATCGCGCCATTGTGGGCGCAGCCATAATGCTAAAAGGCTGGTGAGTGCAACCAAACCTACTGCACTTAGGAAATGTTGGCTATAGCGTGTACCACGCTGCACAATCCAACGCACAGTATTAGAAAAAGGCCAGTCTGATTGCCAAAAAATTCTAGAATTCATGGGGAAGCTCTCCATGTAAATTAAGATACTGCTTAGAACCTATTTAAACTGCCTAAGTTCCAAAAAATTGCTTGAGGCACAAAAAGTGTCGTTAAATCAAGCAATGCTTACTGTTACTTGTTTTAAGTCAGTGGTGCGCATGTTGGGGTTCCTTCGTCACCGCCAACCTACCGTTCATTTAAGGTCGGTGGTGTGCGTGTTGGGGTTCCTTCGTCACCGTTAACCTACCGTTCATTGTAGGTTGGTGGTGAGGTACGAACCCCAACATGCGCACCACTGACCTTTTAAAGCTTGCATGTACAGACCAAAAGTGGTGATTAGTATGCATATTTGGATTTCAGCATGCGTACAATCTACGGCTAATTATTTGCCAAAAACCTAATGTGGCATTGGGCTATGTGGCTGAATGTGGTCTCAAACAGGGGCGAATTTTACCAGGGTTTGAGAAAACTGCTTGAGGGTGTCTGATTAGCGCAACCATAGCTTGCATTTTCTTAGGTGAGTCCTCCTAAAAAATGGGGCGAGGTATAGAGAGGAAAAGTCATATGAAATATCGGGATCTACGAGATTTCGTGCACCAACTTGAAACAGTGGGCGAGCTAGTGCGGGTTAACGCACCGGTGTCTCCTGTGCTAGAGATGACCGCGCTGTGCGATAAGGTGCTTAAAAAAGAAGGTCCTGCATTATTGTTTGAACAACCGGTTGGTTATTCGATGCCCGTTTTAGGGAACCTCTTTGGTACTGCGCATCGGGTAGCTTTAGGTCTAGGGGTAGATATACACGCAAAGCGTGCAAAAAAAGAAAGAGCAGAAGTGTCAAATAGTGAGGCTGTAAAAAGTGATGAGCAGCATGCATTGCGCTCACTGCGCGATATTGGTGTGCTGTTATCCGCGCTTAAAGAACCAGAGCCTCCTAAAGGGATAAAAGAAGTAGGCCGACTTTTTCAGTTAGCTAAAGCCGTGTGGGATATGGCGCCTAAAACGGTGCGCTCTCCTGTCTGTCAGGAGTGCGTTTGGGAGGGGGATGACGTAGATCTGCAACGTTTACCGGTTCAAACCTGCTGGCCAGCCGATATAGGGCCTTTGATAACGTGGGGGCTCACCATTACACGTGGCCCGCAAAAACCACGCCAAAACCTGGGAATTTATCGCCAACAAGTGCTTGGGCCTCGTCATTTAATAATGCGTTGGCTTGCCCATCGTGGAGGAGCATTAGATTTTTTAGAATTTACCAAAGCCAACCCGGGTCAACCGTATCCTGTAGCCGTAGCCTTAGGAGCCGACCCCGCGACTATTCTAGGCGCGGTTACTCCTATCCCAGACACGCTATCAGAATATCAATTTGCAGGGCTGTTACGAGGGTCAAAAACAGAGCTAGCACGCTGTTTGACTCCCGGATTAGAAAATCTCCAAGTGCCCGCACGCGCTGAAATCGTGCTGGAAGGGTTTATTTACCCGCAAGGCCATAGCAAAAGCACCTACAGGCCCGATGATGCCAACAGATTAAAAGCCTATTCAGATGCTTGGAGTAGTGCAGATGGTTTGTTGCAGATACCTGCTCGCCCTACTCACGGTGCTGCAGCATGCTATGAATATGCGCTGGAAGGCCCTTATGGAGATCACACAGGCTATTACAATGAAGCGGAATGGTTTCCTGTAATGACTGTTGAGCGCATCACTATGCGCCGCGATGCGATATATCACTCCACCTATACTGGCAAACCGCCTGATGAGCCTGCTATTTTAGGTGTGGCTTTGAATGAAGTGTTTGTGCCTTTACTACAAAAGCAATTTCCTGAAATTATCGATTTTTATCTTCCTCCTGAAGGGTGCAGTTATCGATTGGCACTCGTGAAAATCCGAAAACGCTATCCTGGTCATGCTAAGCGAGTCATGTTTGGTGTATGGAGCTTTTTGCGCCAGTTTATGTATACAAAATGGATTATTGTGGTGGATGAAGATATTGATATTAGAGATTGGAAATCCATTATTTGGGCACTCACCACACGCGTAGATCCGCAACGCGATACGGTACTAGTCGATAACACGCCGATAGATTATCTAGATTTTGCTTCGCCTATTTCTGGCCTAGGCTCAAAAATTGGGTTGGATGCCACCAATAAATGGCCAGGAGAAACACAGCGTGAATGGGGGCGCTCTATTGAAATGACTGAAACAGCAATAGCGCGTGCAGATGCGCTGTATGCGGATATAGAAACGGCATTATCCAAAAAACGAGTGTCTAATTAACTGAAGTTGCGCAGGTTTCAAAAGGTCTGTGGTATGCATGTTGGGGTTCCTTCGTCACCACCAACCTACCGTTCTTTGCTTTT
>JASSUD010000023.1:0-36361 GCA_031963225.1 Mycoavidus cysteinexigens | reverse complement strand
CAGGTAATCCGGTGGTGGAGTACTCTTTGCGCAAGGACAAAGGCAATTGGAAGGGCGCCTTTTTTGGGATGGAAGAAGAAAAGCAACTGCTGCGCGAAGCCTGGCCTCTGAACCGAAACGGCAATCAATACCGCTTTATACATAAATCCCTACTGGAATATTGCGTGGCACGCGCGCTGTTCGAGTCGTTTGATGCATGTATCGCTCCTCAAACCCACTCTCGTCGTGCTAGCGATGCTTCCGTCTATAGTTTTGAAAACGAACCGGTTCTGCGCCCCCCAACGCTGCTAGACGACCCGTTAACCCCCCAGCATTGGCTCGGCGATCTAGGCGTGGTGCGATTATTGACCGAGCGCATTGTGCAAGAACCCGCTTTTAAAGAACAGCTTTTAGCGATCATTGAGCGCTCTAAAACGGACCCCACCGTGCGCCGTGCTGCGGCCAATGCGATCACGATATTAGTGAGAGCGGGGATCCAGTTTAATGGAGCAGATCTGCAAGGAATACAGATTCCAGGAGCGGATCTGAGTGAGGGGGTCTTCGATTCTGCTCAGTTGCAAGGGGCGGATTTAAGAAAGGTCAACTTTCGCAAGAGTTGGTTGCGCAACGCGAATTTAAACGGTGCACAGATGGCCAGCGTGCGGTTTGGCGAATGGCCAACTCTTCAAGAAAAAAGCGATGTGACTTCCTGTGCGTATTCCCCGGATGGGAAGGCGTGCGCCGTGGGCCTTGAAAACGGCGCGATCAACGTCTATGAAACCTCAAATTGGGAAAAAATCTGTACCTTACAAGGGCATACCAGCGCTGTTAGGAGCGTGGTGTATTCGCCCAGAGGTCAGCAGATCGCCTCGGGCAGTGAGGACCGTACGGTGCGGCTGTGGGACGCGCACAGCGGGGCCCCCGGGCACACCTTACAAGGGCATACCGGCTGGGTTCGTAGCGTGGTGTATTCGCCCAGCGGTCAGCAGATCGCCTCGGGCAGTGAGGACAATACGGTGCGGCTGTGGGACGTGACCTCTGGTCAGTGTTTAGCGGTGGTGCAAGATTTTAGTGGAGCAGTTTATAGCCTTGCCTGGAAAACAACCCCTAATGGCGACTATTTGGTCACCGGCTGTGGCGATAAATCGGTTCGCGTATGGCAAGTCATCGAAGAGAAGGGCCGCTATCAAGTACGACTCTATTGGAGTTCGACACATGACAGACTGAATTTGACAGATACCACTATTCAAGGCGTGCAAGGCTTAAGCCGGGTGAATCAGCAGCTCTTGCAGCAGCGCGGGGCCGTCGGTGAGCCATCTCAGTCTTTAAATGTACGTGAGGCAACCAAAAAGTCAGTGGCATCTCAATTCAAAATGCCTTCTCATCGGGAGACACTGGATACCTCCGCCGTGACCTAAGCTGATTTTTCTACAGAAAACTCAGTTAGGCTAGTACCATCTGCGAATGATGTCAGTAGCAAATTGGAGTTGCCCTGATTCCTTGGACAAATTATGGGTTCCCGGAGGAAACGCGATGAAAAATAGGTCTTAAAGGGATTTTTTTCTTATTCGCTGATGTTACGCAGGCATTCAAAAAAACTGTGGTCATCACATGATGACTATAGTCCTTTGGAAACCTGCATGTATATGTGCAAAAATCGATGATTATAGGTCGGTGGTGCGCATGTTGGGGTTCCTTCGTCACCGCCAACCTACCGTTCTTTGCCTTTTCTTGTGGTTGGTGGAGTTTGATAGAAACCTTTTACACAAGCATATCGGTAGGTTGGCGGTGACGAAGGAACCCCAACATGATGACCACTGTCTTCTTGAATACCTGCGTAAAATCAGTTAATCACTGATGTTACGCAGGTTACAGAACGACGAGTTGCTGATACAAAGTCAGTACGGCTGCAATGACTATTCCTGCTACTGAGCGGGTTTAGAAAAGATCGCTGCCAAGTGTTCGCCTATATATCCCGTACTAAGCGCCAATATATGGTTAGATGCCTGTTGCAATGGCTTATGGCATACCAATTGTAGGTCTTGGTTCAAAGGTTGTTCGAGATGGGCGATCGGCGGCACCAAGCCGCATTGCAAGATATTGATAGCAGTTAGCCATTCAGTTGGACAAGCTGGCAGTTTCCCTGTAATCGGGGTAGCGCAAGTAATAGCTTTTCTGATGGGGGTCGATTGTTCTATGGCAGACAGCAACGAAATTTCTTGCTGGTCATGCATATGACTCCCCTTGCCATTGGTGACGATAGCATCAATATCGGAGATTTTTATCTGAGCTTGTGCCAATGCTTGGTCAACACAGCGCTGGTACGTGTTCTTTTTGGGTGAATCCTTCGGCATTTCGACTAGACTGCCGATACCGCTGATTTCCGCTAACGGCACTGCCTGTCGTTGGCGTGCATGTGTAGCTGTTTCTAAAACAAAAGCGACGGCGCCTTCCCCTAGTATGGTTCCATCACCTCGTGAATCGAATGGTCGCAGCGACGTTGCGCCTTCTTTACAACGGCTCAGGTATCCCAAACCATGCAGCTCTGCCAGAGTTAATACTTCGTTGTAGCTACCGGCACAAATTAGCAGAGCCGTCTCACAATACCCATGTCTCAGGCTGAATATCGCATTACTCAAAGCCGAAATTCCCGCGCTATCATCCTGAACAAATGCTCCCCCGTCACCACGAATTTGGAAAGTCAGACTTGCGATAGCCAATAAATTATTGGCCAAACTTTGAATTGCCGTAAAAAAATCCGCTCCCCGTTCATGCAAAAATTCGTTTGTCAGCGTAGTAAGCCTGAGTGACTGTTTTTCCATCGCCTCGCCGATGCCGCGAGTGAACGACGGAAGGGATGGATACATGTAATCACCTTGCGCTGTAAACAAGCCGCATCGATCATCTGCTATTTGCTCCAACTCTAAACCGGCTTGCTGCAATGCATCACGGGCAGCCTTAACCCCCCAACGGGAGCATTGCGTACTATAGCTTCGTAACTTAAACGGTACTGCCTCACGCGCCATTGCATTTTGCTCGTGGCTAAGGTGACCGAAATATTTAACTATGTTCGAATCGATAAGGGCGTCTTCATATTGCGAAATGGCACTGCTACCGTCCAACAATCGTTGCCAGAATTCATTAACGGTATTAGCTCCCGGTAGCAAACAACCTGTACCGGTAATGACAATAGCCTGATCGATATTGGCATGCATTATTGGATACCTTAATAAATAAAAATAGTTATTTTCTATTGTCGACTTAAAACAAGTACCGAGTTTTCACCGCCAAATCCAAATGAGTTCGAGACAATATGCTTGATTTCGCCAGGCCTAGCTTCCGTAACAATGTTGAGTTCTTTTGTGCCTACGTCGCCTTCATTGAAATTCAGTGTTGGAAGAAAAGTTTGTTTTTGCAGTGACATGACAGATAAAACCGCTTCGAAGGCTCCGCTTGCCCCTAATGTATGGCCCAACGCAGATTTATTTGCCGTAACGGGGATGGTGGCAGCAAGTTCCGCAAACACTCGCTTAATTGCGGCGCTTTCATTGCTATCATTTTTCTGAGTTGATGTGCCATGTGCATTGATATGATCGATATCCTGCGCAGAGAGTCCTGCATCGCTAAGTGCTGCAGATATGCACCGCGCATATTGAGAGCCGTCTGGCGGGCTGTCCGTAATCCGCCAACCTTCCATCAGCGCTGCATAACCACTAAGCTTAGCCATAATCGGGGCACCACGTCTTTGCGCATGCTCAAGTGATTCTAGTACTAAGAATGCCCCTCCCTCCCCCATTACAAATCCACTACGGTCTTTATCGAAAGGGCGACTAATCGTTTCTGGCGTATCACTGGTTTTCTGCGATAACGCACCTAAAAGATTAAATATCAACATGGGTATATAGTTGGACACGGCGTCGGCCCCTCCGACCAATGCCACATCTAAGTCACCGTGCGAAATACGACGATAACCGTTACCAATCGCCATGCTACCCGCCGCACAAGCATCCCCTAGGGTGCACACCATATCGAAGCCATATAAATCACCCAATACTTGCGAAGCCATATCCTGGCGCTTGTGAAAATAGGTAGAGGACGCATGCCGTTCATGCAAAATATAATTATCTAAATAAAACCGATTTACAGACCCATCGTAATGTTTTGCCAAATCAAGCAATTGTTGGGCAGTCAAAGTGTATCTATTAGATGCAATGAATAAACCTTTCCTATACGTTTTATTCAAATCAATATTGCTAGATTCAATCGCTTGCTCAGCTGCATACATGGCAAGACAATTTGCGCCTCCTAATGCGTAACCCAAGCGGGCAGTTTGATCCGTTGCTAGCTGGGTAAATATTTCATTATCAATATAGGCGCAAGCCGGATTGAATAGCCCAGTCAGTTCCGGGTGATTCCGCACTGAAGATTGCCGATTTTCTAAGCGATTAAATAACTGCTGCGGGGACATTGCTTGACTACAAATGCTTCCCATGCCAGTGATTACAACTTCTTTACGCATAGATGCCTATCTCCGCATTATTTCAATGGAAAATTTATCTGTTGAAAATATTACGTGTTGAAGGTCACTTCAAGTTTTTTAAGTGCTCTAAATGTATAACTCATTTGCCATTCAAAGCCCCCAGGCACAAGAGAGAAATTATGTCGAGCAAGCGCGGTAATAACACTTTTTATTTCTAGTCGCGCCAAAGTTGCACCAAGGCAGTAATGAATACCTTGAGAAAACGCTACATGCTGTTTAGCATTGCTGCGCGTCAAATCTAGTTGATCTGGATTGGAAAATATTGCAGGATCACGATTTGCTGCCGCCAAATCAAACGTCACATAATCACCCCGTCGTATCAGTTTTCCTCCGATTTCAATATCTTCAAGAGCAACACGAAATGCATTACGCACGTTACCTTCATAACGTAAAAGTTCCTCAACCGCATTTTCTGCCAGCTCTGGATGTTGGCGCAGTAAATTAAACTGATCTGGATTTCGTAGGAATGCTAATACGCTATTTCCAATCAAACCTGTAGTCGTTTCAAATCCCGCTGTAAATATCAGCGCATAATTAGCCGCTAGTTCATCTACGCTCAACTGTTCCCCACCAGACTCAAGTGCAAGTGCTAAAAAAGCATTCTTCTGTGGCGTTTTGCGTTCCCTTTCTATATGTTCACGTAAGTAATTTAAAAAATTCTCCGCGCTCTTATTAATCCGTTGCGCAGTTTCACTTGACATGACTTCAAAACCCATCTGAATATCATGTGCCCATGTTTGTAAAAGAGGGGTATCTTCATGTGGAAGGTTCAATATCTCGACAATAACGCTAATCGGTAAAGGAAGCGCTAAATCGCGAATGATTTCTGGATTAGAGTGCCGCCGCATATTGGTGATAAGTTTATCTACCCGTTGGTCGATATAGTCCACCCACTTGCGCACTGCTTTCGGCTCGAATACCGGAGATAGGAGACGCCGAAGCTGTTGATGTCTCGGCGGATCAAGCAACAGCAAGAAATTGTTAGTAAGTTTCGTAAGCGGAACATCCTGTTGGCGCCACCAACTGCTTTGCATGAATGGTTTTACACTACCTTCTGGAATATCGGCAGTTGCCATTTTTGAATCCGTCACGCACCTTGTATCCACCGAAAAACGTTTGTCTCGCAATCCTGTGCTCACATCCGAGTAGCCGGTGAGCCACCAGGTAGAGAGTGATTTTAAAAAATGCACAGGCATGTGCTTACGCAATTGGTGAAGAATAGGATAAGGATCTTGGATAAATGCGGGGTGAGTAGGATTAAAATTGAGTTCTTCCCCGACAATCTTAATGGCCCTACCACTGCGTTGCACGCTAGAAAATGGGAGTATTTTTTCCAGTTCTACTGAGAACGAAGTTTGTCCCTCTAACGTTTGCAATAAGACATCTGCGACTGCTTTTACCTTCGGCGCAAGGATGAGAGTGAAATGATCGCCAGGCACATTGACAACGCGTAACGCTGGACAAAGCTGTGCCCAGCCAAGGGACGGGTCATCAAAATACATGCGCGTCGTTCGTGCTGGATGGAACGCCTCCAACGGCATACCTTCTTCTGAGCGCAGCACCGTTATCTGACCAGCATAGGGTAAAGGCCGATAGCGCTCCATTGCGGCATAGCTCGCCATCCATACATTGAGCACTTTCGCGATAGCAGAGTCTCTTCGCAATGGACCCTGTGCACCAAGTGCACCGGCCAAAGCCAAACGCTGCTGGTCCGCATCCATGGACTCAAGGTGAGCATAGGCTGCCATTCCCAATGGCTTGTCTGCAATCCTCAACATCGTATGAGAGAGCTCAAACATGGCCATGATGTCTTCAGGCACGTTAACCTGGTCGCTGCTCTCGACCGCCGAGGCATCTATCAGAAACACATGGGCCACTTGCTCACCACGTTCGACCAGCCGCTGAGCCATTTCGTAAACGACAAGTCCACCGAATGAATGTCCAGCAAGTACATAAGGTCCCACCGGCTGAATAGCCTTCATTTCTTCAATATACCAGCGCGCCAACTCTTCAACTGAGCCTAGCGGGGGAGCTTCATCGGCAATACCCGGAGATTGAAACGCAATAAGTGGCTGTGAGGTGCCAAGTGCTTTGGCCAAATCAGAAAGAGAAGATACCGTGCCAGCAAGCCCACTGACACAAAAAATAGGATACTGCAGGCTCCAGCCACTCAGTGCGATTGCTGCGTTACTTTTCTGAGGTATCTGACTGATCTGCGGTGAAGGCGGCGGCGAGGTCGACGGCGCG
The DNA here is from genome assembly GCA_031963225.1 of Mycoavidus cysteinexigens. Classification (GTDB taxonomy): domain Bacteria; phylum Pseudomonadota; class Gammaproteobacteria; order Burkholderiales; family Burkholderiaceae; genus JASSUD01. The sequence continues at coordinate 29,595 of JASSUD010000023.1, read as the reverse complement.
TCGTGCCTGGCAAACACTCCCTTAGCAACCCGCTCAATAAGGTCATTGAGTGTAGTCGAGTCGGAGAATTCTGCTACCGAGAGCCTAACCTTCAAATTTTTGTCAATTCTCCCAGCCAGATCCATAGCAGCCAGCGAATCGAACCCAATGTCCATCAGTTGGCAGTCAAGCGCCAGGTCAACATCAGGTTCGCAGAATTGTTGTACCTCTGTCCTCAAGTAATCGCTTAAAATTTGTAGGCGCTCATCGGCCGGCGCAGAGTGTAATGTAGTCTGTATGGAATCATGGTCTGAGAGCTCGCTGTCCATTTAAAGTTTTCCTATTCTTAATAAACACTGTTGGCCATGGTAATTGCATGAGTTTCGCGCGACTCACACGGCAGATTCCGGCGGATGGTACCCGCCCACTAAATTTTTCGAATCATAAAAAAAAGAGCGGCACTTTTACCTTCAAAATCAAAGACAGCACATACGGTTACTCACTGAAAATCGTGCATACCTTATGTTTTTAAAAATAGTAATTTCTTCCTAGAAAAACATTAAATGGCTTGCTGAAATCACGAAAATAAAAATTAAATAGACATGGAAATCGCGCACCTATATAAAAATACAATCTGACTTTAGTGCGCCCCAGTATCCTGGTTTAACTTGCTTAGTCGCCAGATCTCTTAATTTATCTACTTACACTCCCTTTAAGCGCTCTAGGTTGGAGCAACGATAGCAGCCCCTCCAAATCCGCATTGGATTATTTGAGCTGCACCTCGTCGTAATTCTGCTCATGTTCCTCTAGACTACGGCCTGTTTAAATTTGCTTAGCGCTGCCTCCATAATTTAACTCAAGAATATTAATGCTAAACCCTATTTCGACTCCTACCATTCCGTCTTATCTTGCAGCACAAAAACTTGCGGAACCATCATTTCTCTCGCTCCCTTTAGAAATCCAAGAAGAAGTTGAAAATCTGCTAGACACTTCAAGTCGGCAAGCTTTATTTAAAGCATTGACCGCAGTGTCTCGTAATAGCGAGCCCATAGACTCGCTCGCTCTGAAATTACATCTAATCAAAAACAGGATTAGAGCGAAATATCTATGGGCTTTAGTTAGCTCGGATGAAGCGTTGAAAAAATCTACATTAAGCCAATTGCAAAGGCTCTCAGACATAAATCAGCTTGATCAACTTGTAGAGAAATCGGCACTCTTTGAGCTCGTATGGCTTGTTAACGATTCAGAGATATTTAGATTTTTGCAAGAAAAAGTGCAACAAAACGCACAATTAAAGCAGAAATTGTTGAGTTGGGTCGAACGATCCAAAGCAGAAGAGGTACAAACTGTGGCAGCTAATGCGTTGACACTCTTGGTTAAAGCTGGTGTGCAGTTGATCAACAAAGATTTCAGCGGAATACGTGTTCCTGGCGCAGATTTAAGTTACGGAATTTTTGACCATACGAAATTTCAAAACGCAGATTTAAGCGGAGTAAATTGGGTAGGTGCTTGGATACGAGGAGTGGATTTGGATGGGGCAGATTTGACGGGCCTGCAATTAGGAGAAAAGCCTACGTTAGAAATGCAAAATCATGTTTCTGCTTGTTGTTATTCACCGGGTGGACGCTGGCTTGCTGTGGCAGAAGGCGATCAAATTCATCTTTATACGTCCAACGATTTACAAAAATTAAACACCTATATTGGGCATGAAGGTACGGTAAAGAGTGTCGCATTTTCGAGTGATAAACAGTGGCTAGCGTCTGCAGGGGATGATAATACAGTGAAGCTGTGGCATGTCTCAGGTGATCGATCTCTAGCACACACTTATGCTGGGCATGGGGGTCGGGTGACAAGTGTCGCATTCTCGGTCGATGGCCAGTGGTTAGCGTCTGGAGGTGAGGATAAGTCGGTGAGGCTGTGGCATGTCTGCGGCAATCGATCCGTTGCGCACACGTATATTGGGCATAAGCTTGCGGTAAATAGTATTGCGTTTTCAGCCGATGGCCAATGGTTAGTGTCCGGAAGCAATGATAGTACCGTGAAGCTGTGGCATGTCTTGGGCGATCGATCTCTTGCGCACACGTATACTGGGCATAAGGACTGGGTGAAGAGCGTCGCATTTTCTGGTGATGGAGAATGGTTAGCATCTGGAAGCCGAGATAAGACGGTCAAGCTATGGCATGTCTTGGGTGATCGATCTCTTGCGCACACGTATACTGGGCATAGGGAAGAGGTGAAGAGCGTCGCATTTTCTGGTGATGGTCAACGGCTAGCGTCTGGAAGCAAAGATAAGACCGTCAAACTGTGGCATGTCTGGGGTGATCGATCTCTTGCGCGCACGTATACTGAGTTTAATGGAGAGGCAACCAGTGTCGCATTCTCGGTCGATGGGCAGTGGTTAGCGTCTGGATCTGGAGGTCAGGATAATACCGTGAAGCAGTGGCATGTCGCGAGCACTCAACATCTCGCATACACCTCTTCTGGATATACAGACTGGGGGCAGAGTGTCGCGTTTTCCGGCGATGGGCAGTGGTTAGCGTCTCTAGGCGTTGATAATACGGTGCAGCTCTGGCATGTCTTGGCTGATCGATCTCTTACACACACTACACACACGTTTGCCAAAACTTCTGTGGATACAGTAGATAATGTTGCGCTTTCGCCCGATGGACAGTACGTAGCGTTTGGAGGCGCTAATTTTGCATTCGAGTTATGGAATGTTTCGGGCAGTCGGCTCTTGGGGTTTAGTAACTGCGATTATGAAAATGTTGGATGGACTAAGGTAGCGTTGTCAGGCGATGGTCAGTGGTTAGCAGCTGGAGAATATAATCATACGTTGCAGCTCTGGCATCTCTCGGAGGAATGCCGTTTTTTGCATACCTATGCTGGACATGAAGATGAGATCACTGCTATCGCATTTTCGGGCGATGGTCAGTGGTTAGCATCTGGAAGTGATGATGCAACGATGAAGCTGTGGCATGTTTTAGGCGACCGGTCTCTTGCGCATACGTATGCTGAGCATGAGGAAGAGATTACTAGTGTCGCATTTTCGACGGATAGCCAATGGTTAGCATCTGGAAGTCTTGATCATACAGTGAAGCTGTGGAGCGTCTTGGGCGATCGTACTCTCGTACACACCTATGCTGGGCATAAGTCTTCTGTGTATAGCATCGCGTTTTCACCCGATGGACGATGGTTAGCGTCTGGAAGTGATGATAAAACGGTAAGGTTATGGTCTGTTCTAAATGGTGATTGTCGAGCTGTATTGCAAGGCTGTGATTCTGTCTATGCTATTGCGTGGCAGCCTACGCAGGATGATGGCGTAGCCATACTAAGCACAACGGGAACGGGCAGAGCTATCCGATTTTGGCGAATTTCTTATGACGCAGACGAAATTGGCACCATCCTATTAGAGTGGACTTCAGGCCAAGACGTACTAACTGCAACAGATGCGTTGATTGAAAATGCTCGCAACTTAAGCCCTCAAAATGCAGCCCTGCTCAGGCAACGGGGTGCAAGATAGATTCATCAATAGGGGAACATCCGCAAATAAGCTATATGCGAGGACTGTTTTTCTGGTCTAATTGAACAAAGCAAAATCTCATAGGGAAGCAAGCTCTAGAAAAAAGCTTAATACGCCTAGTACTAAAGGCTATTTGATGAAGGAAAGCAGTATGCCCCTCAATAGTTTCACCACCTCTTCTGCTTATCAAGCTATCACTAGCTCATTGACCAGCCGCTTATCCAACGCATGTTCTTATCCGTATTCTGCAAGTAAAAGAGCACTGCATTTAGAGATACGCAGGATTATGGAAAATGCTGCTGATGAGCCTTTATTAGAAAACACCCATGGATTTCTAAAGCGCTGTACGGATGTTTTTTCTATAGAAAACCTTACCAATTTGGCTATCGCTTCCTATCCACTCATACATTTCACTGTAGGTTTTTCTAGCTTAGCGCTACAGGTGGGATGTGCTCTCTTGAGCCTAATAGCGCTTGCAATAACAGTAAGTCATTTTCTTTTCTATAATAGTGAAGGAATATCACCATGCTGGACGCCGCACTCCATGGAATGGGAAGAGGATGCTATCGAATTAACAGATATGCTCACGCCTGGATCACTATTTAACAACTTGAATGAAGCAGGTTCCATTAAAAATACCTATGAGCCAGTATCTGTAATGGCTTAATAAAATATTTTATATCGTTTTAAAAAACATATATAACCTTACCGACCAATAAAAAACCCGAAAATCTTTATAGATTCTCGGGTTTTTTATTGGTCGGTATCAGTGCATTTTCTACATAAACTTATATTTAATTTAATCAGAAAACGGCTTGTAGGTTGGTGGTGAGGAACGAACCCCAACATGCACACCAAAAACCTTCTGAAATCTGCCTATCCACTGATTCAAAATATTATAGAAAGTTCTTATTACTCTAGGGGGGATAATCACATGGAAAAATATACCCGTATGAACCTATCATTGGATATTGCCTATATCCAGGCAAGCTGGATTTAGCACGTCCCCTCATACACAAGGTAAAAAAATGTTTAGTTCGGTAGTGAATACCTGTCTCTCCATACGTAATTGGAGAGTGTTCACGGAAAAAGATACACCTTCCTCTTCTATTAATGTGCAACTTATCGATCTTCCATCTGCAGTAGTAGATCTACCACCAACTAGATCCTCAGAAGAGGTGGAGCCATCGCTAGCAGATGCATCGCAAGAGAGACTCTCTTTAACAGACGCTAGTGCGATAACACTTATATTTCTAGCTATGATGGCATGCAAACTCAGCATGCCCAATCCTTGTTTGCAAGATCAGCGCACCTATACCAATAATTTTGCTATGGGAGGCTCTATGATCATGCATAACCTATTTATAACTGTGTTTTCCTCAATCGTTGTAACTTGCCTAGAGTCCATTACCCAATACTATGATGCTGTAGCGCCAGAGTATCCATTTCCCCCAGATTATCTAACAGCCTTAGAATATCCACCGGCCTATCAAACAAATGAGCTTGAATATGTGGTCATTCATACTCCGCCCTCTTACCAAGCAAGAACGGCATAAGTCCAAAATTTTATTCTTTAGAAACATTTGCTAAAAAAGATGGTAGGTTGGTGGTGAGGTACGAACCCCAACATGCACACCACTGACTTTTAATTGTTGGTTTTGAGCGTTTGTAAGCTGGTTATCAAGGAGAGAGTGGTATGCATGTTGGGGTTCGCGCCTCAACCAACCTACAGAAAGATCGTCATTATTTTGCATAGCAAAACCCCCGCATAAACAGTGCGCTTATGCGGGGGTTTTGGTGTTTCTCGATACTATTTAAGCTGGCGGAGCGGACGGGACTCGAACCCGCGACCCTCGGCGTGACAGGCCGATATTCTAACCAGCTGAACTACCGCTCCATAATACGTAGGTCAGTGCGCCACATTACTGCATCGCGGCTTTTCATCTTTACTTTTCACACACTGCATTCAATGCAGTGCGCTAAAAATATGGCGTCCCCTAGGGGATTCGAACCCCTGTACTCACCGTGAAAGGGTGATGTCCTAGGCCTCTAGACGAAGGGGACTTGTAACAAGTTCTGATATGCGCTCTTTATTTGCCGCATTTCCAATTGCACGAAAGGGGCGGATTATAGCGAGTGCTTTTTTACTTGTGAAGCACTATTGTGCTTTTTTTGTAAAACAAAACGATTTTTCGAGAAAAATCTCAAAAAACACGCTTAGCACTGCTATAAATTTCAGCACTATGGTTATATCTCTGCGTCAGGCTACCCCTCCATTATTGTCACGGAGTGCGCGACGAAGAATTTTCCCGATATTGGTTTTGGGAAGCTGCGGCAAAAATTCAATTACTTTAGGGCACTTGTAGCCAGTTAAATTTTCGCGGCAAAAATTGCGCAGGTCTTTTTCTGTTAGCTGAGGATCTTTGCGGGACACGCACAGTTTCACTGCCTCGCCTGAACGAGCATCGGGTATGCCCACTGCTGCTGCTTCCAAAACGCCAGGATGCCGCATCACGATATCTTCAATTTCGTTAGGGTAGACATTAAAGCCTGAAACCAAGATCATGTCTTTCTTGCGCTCAACCAATTTGATAAAACCGCGTGCGTCCATATAGCCCAGATCACCCGTTTTTAAAAAATTATCTGCGGTCATGACTTGCTGTGTTTCCGATATATTATTCCAGTACCCCAGCATGACTTGAGGGCCACTAATACAAATTTCCCCCAGCTCACCAATTGGCACTTCTTGGCCTTCTTCATTGCGAATCGACACGTCGGTTGAAGGGATAGGCACTCCTATCGTTCCAGAAAACGTGCTGGAAACCATTGAATTGGATATAGCACAGGGAGAGGTTTCAGTAAGTCCATACCCTTCAATAATAGGTACACCAGTAGCTTCAAACCAACGGCGCGCTACGACTTCTTGAACGGCCATGCCCCCACCCTGGGCAATCAATAGCTTCGACAGATTGAGTTTAGAAAAATTTGGATGATTTAGCAAAGTACTGTAGATCGTATTTACGCCCGGGAACAAATGGCAGGGAGTACGGTTCATTGCCTTTATAAGGGAAGCAATATCACGTGGATTTGGAATTAAAAGACTGAGGCCACCAGAGCGCAAGGTGAGGAAGCTGCATACCATCAAAGAAAAAATATGGTAGAGCGGCAGCGCTGCTGCGGTCACATACTGCGTGTGTTGATCTACACGTCTTAAAATAGGCGATATCCAGGCCTCAGACTGTAGGGCATTTGCAACAATATTTCGATGCGAAAGCATCGCCCCCTTTGCTACCCCAGTAGTGCCGCCTGTGTATTGCAAAAATGCGATCTCTTCAGACTGTATGGGGGTATCTACAAAGCAAACCGGTTTTCCTGATCGCACAGCATGTGCACGGCTTTTAGCGCCCCATTCCAGCGCATCGTTAAAACGGGTGTGATTCTTAATATTCCAGACGGGTACTTTTTTTTGTATATACCGAAAAACAAAGTTGGTGATAATCCCTTTGAATCCCATCAAATCGCCAACAGACGTGACAATAGTTTTAGTAATCGCTGTTTTTGAAATGCATTTCTCCAGCACACTTGCAAAACTATCCAAAATAACAATCGCTTCCGCACCGCTATCTCTTAGCTGATAAAGCAATTCATGAGCCGTATAAAAGGGATTAACATTCACCACCACACAACCGAGACGCAAAACCGCAATCATAGCGACCGGTTGTTGCAGCAGATTCGGCAACATCAATGCAACTCGAGCACCTCGGCGTATACCGTGCTCTTGAAACCACACAGCCAAATCAGCAGTCAACTCATCTAGCTGCCGATAGGTAAGCGATACTCCCAGACAAGAAAAAGCATCTCTTTCCCGATACTTCTGAAAACTTTCTTCCAGCATATCCACAATACAGGTGTACTGCGCGGGATTGATCTGCGCAGGCACTCCCATTGGATAACTTTCTAACCACACTTTCTCCATAGCGCGCTCTTCTTTATTTTTTCTTTGAATACCGTACTTGACTTGCGTCATCAAAATTACTTCCACGGCACAAGCTTACCTTTACCTACTGTGCATACGTATGCGTTAAAGGCAATCCAAAGAAAAATTAGAGGAATCTACGTCTATAGCATAAGCACCGTGACCTCTATCAAAGATACGTCTCAAAAATCGGCAATTGAGATAGGGGGTGAAGTTTTGGACTGCCGGGTTAAATGTTGGCCAGTACATCGCTTGGAGATCACAGCTCAGGATGCAAAATGGCCTAACGTCATTAGAACTTCTCCTACATTGATCTGTTCTATTTAGATGTTAGGCCATCTGCATTGGCGAGGTTTACATCACCACACAATTAGCTGCATCTCGCATCTTTTCTGCCACTTGTCGTGCTTCAGCATCTGTAAACGGCCCTTGATAGTAAAGGCAGTTACGTACCTCAATGGATGAGCCCAAACGATAACCGTATACGCTAGGGTCTGAAGTATCGCGCAGGAAATACATTGGTCCTTGATCCGTCTCTACCTTAATGCCCGGCTTAGTGAAAAAGCCCTGGACACTCCACTTAGGACTAGAGCGACTTGACCCTTTCATTTTATGCTGAGTCAAGCGTTTGCTTGCTCCACCTGCCATCAGAGCAAATACCACTCTTTCTTGAGGAGACAATTTATCGACTTTTCCTGCTTCTAGATACTCCATCATGCGGTGTGCTCCCTGCTTGGCTAGCATCTGAATATCGTTTTTAGACCATTCGTAAGCTGAAAAAACAGGTTGCCAGCAGCGCGCTGTATAGTTGGCCATCTCCTCAATCTGTTCTTCGATACTCTCAAGCGCTTTCATACTTTTTGCCCGATCAAGCTCACTGAAAGAGTCTCGTGTGTGCGGAGCTCCTACCTTTTGCCAACTTTGCTGGCGTTAAGCGACTATTTTTGCCACCCCCTGCATAACAGTAGCTATATCTATTGAAGCGGAAACCTCTCCAGTAATATCAACCTGAATATCAGGGAGCAACCCTGCTAGTAACTGGACTAATCCACCTACAAGTTCAGCTTTGCCCATCTTCACTGCTTCGCCATACGCAACACACAGCTGCTCGACAATTTCATTTCGCAGATTTTCTTTGAATAGCTTGGCAAATGCATATGCAAGGGGGTTTTCTAACGCATCCAATTTAATTCGGTATGCCAACTGGCGGTACCAAATTTTGGCTTGTCTACTCTGCATCCCATGTTTTCCGCATCAGCTTTGTCCTGTGCGTCGAGATCAGCCCCCTTCTTAGCAAGCTCGGCTTGCTGAGCTGCGTGTTCTACTTTTGCATCATGCTGCCGCAACCAGTTGTAGGCTTTGTCATCAAAAGCTTTAATCTGTGCGAGAGATAAGCTATTTGACGGTTTACTGCCCGATACCAACTCAGTTTCACAGTACGTTGTCAGCTCTTCTATAGATTTCCAGTTAGCTGTTTGGGCATTGCTTAAGGACTCAGCGTGTTGATAGCGTTCCAACAGTTTTTTATCAATGTTCAACTGTAATCTGTCTGTCGTCGCCTTATAGGTTGTAAGCTGGAGAGGCGCGGCGCGCTCGATGAAAAGTTTAGCCAACGCCACATACCCCGCCTTGTCAAACGCCTGCGCTAGATTAAAGTAAGCACGCGCCTGCCTTCCTTTATTCTTGCCATCGTAATGCAAAATCCGGCAAGTATGCGTGACACCTTCCGCAAATTGACCTGCGGCCACATAAGTCTCGCCAAGATAGATCGACAATATTCCCAATGCCTGGTGTTGGTTGGAAGCCGCCCCATCTTCCAAATAAATACGGTACATCTCGAGAAACGTATTCAGCGCGGCTTGATAATCCTTTCGCTCACCTTCTGGCTTAGCATCTTCCGCTTCCTTTTGGACAATCCCCTCGTCGATCAAAAGCTCTGCGCATAGGCGGTCATTGAACACCTCTGGGTATCGGTCTAGCAATTTCCTTAATTTTCTAAATTCTTCGAGCGTATTAAGTAAATGGCCTTGCTTGCGTAAGGCGCGCGTGTAATTACGCAGTGTATAAGCAATCGATTCAGGATCTTTCTCTTCACCCAAATTAACTTGAATCGCGTAGCTCTTTTCAAAATTCTGTACCACTTCCGCAGGCACTTCACCACGCTTATCAAGCTGAGAGGCAATGGTGGCCGACTGATACAAATACTCTTGAGCATACAACCTAAGTAACGCAGCCTCTTTAGGCTCAATCTCCTGATCCTTAAATTTTTCTGGATTTTGAGCAAATTGCTCGATACGCTCGTCGGATAATCCCTGCTTTGCAAAATGCTCCGCATTTTGCAAGTGTTTATAAGCTAACTCAGATTCACCGTGATACATGTAATACATTCTGGCCAGACTGCTACCCAACGCTAGTACCTGTTGGAGTAAGTCCAAGTCCCCAGCGAAGGATTCCTTCTTACAAGTTTCAAAAAGAAGTGTATGCACCAGATCCGTATAATTGGTTAAGTCCTTAGGCTTGCTCTGACTACCGTTTTTACCCTCGTTAGTGGTCAAATAATTGAAAACCTCAGACAGACGCTGGATATTCTTTTTCAATACATCACTTTGCTCTACCTTATAGTGGTCTTGCACAGCATGCAAAAAGATTGAATTAAGCTTCAACGTTTTGCTGCCTCGATTTATATCCAAAATCGCGAGCTCTTTGTCACGCAACATCTGAATGGCGTCTCCATCCGTTTGCTGCTCATGTACAAAAAATGCAAACGGGATGGGATGATTACCCAACCAAGCTGCTTGCTTAATAATATTTAATGCCCGAGCTGCAACTGGATTAGCATCCTCTTCAACTGATTTGAAGCTTGCTTGTGCGACTGCGTTTAGAGAGCTAACAAGTGCATTCTGGTGCTCATTCGGTTGCGCCAAGAAATCAGCAAAATCATTAAACATCGCCTGCTTAGATTTATAGTGCTGGCACAGTGTCGTAATAGCGGCTGGAAAACCTCCTGTCATCTCAATGACTTTAGCAAAATCGATTTTTTCAAGCGACTTCTTTGGCTCTTTAGGTAAGCACTGTTCAGCCAATTGCTTTGCTTGCTCAGGCGTAAAAAGGCCCAGAGAAAGCGATTTGACAGTACGTTCTAATTTTTCACCCAAGCTATCCGCCAAGCTCTCGGCCGTCAGATAAATCAGCTGAGCAGATTTAAAGGATGATTTCAGCCAATCTAAAAAAACAAAGTCGACATTACCTGATGACAGACCGTCCAATATCAAAAGTGAGGGGGAATTTTTTTTTATATAGCTCGCCACCTCACGCAGGGCTGCCTGCGGTTTTAGATCTTTGCGGGAAGCAGTGTAGCTAATAGCCTGAATATCTGCATGAGCGCGACTCACACTGCTACAGTCAATCCGACCAAACAGCTTATAGGACGCAAAGAATTCTTGGTTCTGGTCAATCAAATGCTGAAGCATCGTGGTTTTACCCGCTCCTGCTTTACCAACAACTTCAATCAACGCATTGGGCTGATTACTGGGCTGATCTTTGAGCAATTTGAGTAATTGGTCTGACGTTTCACTGGGAGCGTAATAATTTGAAAGACGAGGAAGTTGTCCCAACGAAAACCGAGACATCGATGTAGTCAGATCGCGAATTCGTGCTTCGTCAGAACTGGAGTTATCTGCCTTGGCCGCATGCGCTTGCTCTAAATCCGGTTGCAGCTTACTTGCTAGTAGAGTGTCTTCTATTCCCACTTTCACTCGGGCAGTTCTAAAGGACTGAATTACTTCGGTGCTTTGTTCAACTGTCAGAGGAATCGGTTGCTCAAGCCCGGTTTCTGTATAAGTCAGATCGCTAATTGAGCTCAGTGCTTCGCCAGAACTGAAATTATCTGCCTTGGCCACGTGCGCTTGCTCTAAGTCCTGTTGCAGCTTATCTACAAATGGAATGTCTTCTATTCCTTCCTCCACTTGGGCAGTTCTAAAAGACTGAATTACTCTAGTACTTTGTTCAGATGTCAGAAGAATTGGTTGCTCAAGCCCGGTTTCTGTATAAAAATGAAGTTTATTGTCTTGAATGTATAGTGGTGCAATATGCGCACAACCATAGCCAAACAAAAATTGCTTATACACAGTTTGTATTTGCTTTACATCCAAGGTAGGTAGCATTCTATAAAGCTGATGTAGATTTAACTTTAGTACCTGCATAATCGCGCTTCTGACGGACGGATTGTCATCCTGTAAAGCATCGATCAAAGCCTGAAGCACCATTCTAGATAATGAGGCCTGCCCTCCTAACGCGCTTGCAGCTGCGATCCTGATGTATTCATCCTCATCGTGTAAAGCGCTGATCAGAGCCTCAATGGCTGTTTCGGAAAACGTAGCCTTTCCTCCTAATGCACTCGCTGCGGCATCCCTGACATACTCATCTTCATCCTCTAAAGCACGGATCAAGGCTTCGAGGGCCACTTCTGATCGTGTGGCATGGCCGCCTAACGCACTCGCGACTACATATCTGATATGTGCATGTTTATTCTGTAAAGCGCTGATTAAGGCGTCAAGGGTCGCTTTGGGTAGCATGATCTGGCCGCCTAATGTACTCGCTGCTGCATCCCTGACATCCCATTCTGGATCTTGTAAAGCATTGATCAAAGCATCAAGAGCGATTCCAGGAAGTATTTTTTGGTTACCTAAGGCGCTTGCAGCCCAAGACTTAATAGATACATTTTCATCCTGCAAAGCGCTAATCAAGATTTGGTGGGTGGCTTCAAGTTGTATAGCTTGGCTATCTAACACGCTTGCAGCAAAATCCATGATATTTTGCTCTGAGCCTGGTAAAGCACCAATCAATGCTTCGCGCAGCGTTTTCTGGCTATCTAAGACTTTTGCGGCCAAAGATCTAGTAGACGCATTTTCATCTTGTAAAGCGTTAATCAAGGCTTGGCGGACAGCTTCAGGTAGTGTGGTCTGGCGGCTTAATGCGCTCGAGGCCGCATATCTGACATAGTCATCTTTATTCTGTAGAGCATCAATCAAAGCTTGAAGAGCCGCTTCAGACTGCGTGACCTGGCGCCCTAACCCGCTTGTAGCCGAATATCTGACATACGCATTTTCATCCTGTAAAGCGTTAATTAGGGCTTTAACGGCATTTTCTTGCAGCGTAGCCTGGTTCGCTAATGCGCACGAAGCTGCATATCTGACATGCTCATTTTTATCTTTTAAAGCTTGGATCAGAGCATGAAGCGTTTCTTCGGGCAGTATTTGTTTTTCCTCTAACGCATTTGCAGCCTTAGATCTGACAGACGCATTTTCATGCTTCAGAAGAAGCATGATCAATGATTGACTGTTTGACGACAGCTCTTTCTGGTTTCTTAACCCCTTCGCAGCTGCATCTCTAACATATTCCACTTCATCCGCTAAAGCAGGAATCAAAGCGTTAAGTACTGTTTCGGACAGCATTTTTCCCGCTAATGTATTTGCGGCCCAATATCTAACAGATGCATCTTCATGCTGTAGATAGCCAACTAAGGCTTGAATAGCAGCCTCGGGCAGAGTGGTCTGCTCTCCTAATATGCTTACTGCAGCTTCCCTGATACTTTGTTCTGAGCTCAATAAAAGACCCAATAAAGCATGAAGGATGTTTTCAGGCAGCATTTTCTGGCCTCCTAACACCTTTGCGGCCCAAAACCTCACAGGTATACTTCTATGCTGCAGAGCGCTAACCAGAGTTTGAAAGGCAGCTTCGGGTAGCTTAACCTGGCTCCTTAATGTGCTCGCGGCCGTATACCTGACATACGCATTTACATCTTGTAAAGCTCCGATTAAGGCTTGAATGGCAGCTTCGGGTAGGGTTTCTTGGCTACCTAACACTCTTACAGCGGCCTCTTTAACATCCAAGTCGGGATCCTGAGCAGCACGAATTAAGGCGTTAAGCACTGCTTCGGGCAGTATTTTCCCCTCTAGTACACTTGCGGCCCCAGATCTGACAGATGCATCTTTATCCTGTAAAGCGTTAATCAAGGCGTCAAGGGCAAGTTTAGACTGCATGGCATGGCTATTTAACGCGTTTACAGCCGCCTCTCTGACAACCTCATTTTTATCACAAGAAGCGCTGATCAAGGCTTGAAGGGCATCTGGAGGCAGCATAGCTTGGCCTCCTAATGCGTTCACTACTGCCCATCTGACAACCTCACTCGTATCTTGTAAAGCATTGACTAATGGTTGGAAGGCGACTGCGGGTAACGTAGCTTGACCTCCTAATGCACTGGTAGCCGCAGACCTGACATTCCACTCGGAATCCTGTAGAGCATTGGCCAAAGCCGAAATAGCGTCTGTAGATAAAATAGGGCGTGCGCCTAAGGTACGAATAATGTTCGATTTTTCTGCTGCAGGCTGGCCTAGCCACGCCAGTAGTAGATGCTCAGGAAAAGCCTTATGGCGACTTAGTTCGCTCCAACCATCTTCACTCCATTTAATCTCGAACCGCAAGCACTGCATCAATTTGGTTTCTAGACTATGGATGGTGGTTTTATCTAGTTGAGCTCGGGCTTCGTTTAAACACCCCAACATCACTTGCTGATGCCGAATCCCGACCAAATCTTGCGGCGATTGGTTCAGTACATGAAAGAAATTTTCTAGCGCCGCGCCCTTGAGCAAACCTGCCACCATCCACCAAACGATTTCATACCGCGGATTGTATTTATACGTGGCAATAAACGCTTCCACATTATCGCGCTGCGGCATAACGCCTAAATCCTTTTGCACAACGTGGGCTGGGACTTTTTCCACTTTTGTATACGTCTGTAAATGCCATGCCAGGAACTTGGCCGCAAAAAATTCCTGAAACGTAAAGTGGGGGAAATGATACTGGCGCTCGGCTTCGGGCTGTTGTGCATCGACCAGATGTAAAAACGAGCCCTTGTTCAAATAGTCCGTAAAGCTAAAAGATAATTCTTTCCCTGAAAATTTATCCTCAAATTCTGCTCGGCGCTGATCCAATTCTTTAGAATTAAATGCAATTTTTCTTTCATTGAATCCCTTAAAAGCTACATACCCTAAATAATGGGTTTCATCGTCCATCAATTTTTCTAATTCAGCCTTTGAGAAAATTTGAATGACGTTAGTCCCTAATACCTTCCCTCCATCTTTTTTTTCTAGACGCAGGCTGCCTTTGCGCCTTAATTTATCCACCATCGCCTCGTACAGCATCGACATCGTCACTACTTGATTTTGCGGGAGCTGATCCCAGCTATAACACAGGGCATCCAGCTGAATCGGTATATTTACCAGCTCCTGAATCAACGGCGTACGATGGATAAATTGCAAAATCGCTACCTGCTTCGATGCAGGCACAAATTTTTCAATATAGTACTGTGCATTGGCCGGACTAAAGCCCATTATTTCTAGCTCTAAATCAAGTTGGCCAAGCAACTTGATGTTTATCCCAGCAGGCCGAGAAATGATCATCACGTGGGCTTGATTGAGTAGATAATTTAAAAAGTTCCTCAGCCGATAGTCTTTATTAAATTCATCAGCTATTTCATCCAAGCCGTCTAAAATAAAGAGAGTTTTGTCCTGATAGTGGTGAAAAGCCTGTACTAATGCCCGTGAATTCTGTTGACTAGCAAAATAGTAGTTTTTCAGCAAGTCTTCTAAGTTACGGAATCCACCGTGCGTGCTTAAAAGACGTAGCGGCACCCACAACATACATGCAAACTGATCCCGCCAAAGCTCATTGCTATGATAGTCATACACCAGTTTTTTGCATAAAGTTGTTTTACCAACCCCTGCTCGCCCTTGAATTAAAATCCGCTTAGGAAATCCAGTTGAGCCATCACGTAATTTTTGAGAATCAAAAAGAGTAGCTAGTGAAATTGATTTTGAGTAATTAGTTGATTGAAGTTGTTCTCTGCTCGGTAGACGCTCGAAAGCCGATGTCAGGTTTTGCTGTTCAACCTGGTCTTTTTCCCGTTGGGCATGAGTATCAATGATCGCAAGATTGATGTAGCAATCCTCCAGCGATACGCTTTCACCCGATAGACGCTGAATCGAGAGATTAGTGTGCTGATAATGCTGGTATAGTGCTTCGCGCAAATTGATTGAGGAGAATTTACTCGCCTGCTGTGCAGTGGAAGCAAGCTGCCTATTCGCTTCGCGTATATCACCGAAGATGCTGTCTACAAGCTTGGTAAACTGCAGCTCATCAAGTGTGGATGGCTCATTATTTAACCGGGAGAGAAGATTATCGTACCCTTGCCAAAAATTATTTAGAAACGCCTTGGCTTCATTGTTGCCCACTAACAGCCGTTCGATCAGCTTAAACAGTACCACGTGCCGACCTTGATTGGCATAGGCCTCTTGTCCTGCCTTAGCTTGCTGCTCAAAGCGAGGAATATCTTCGGTACGAACTGTTGTCACAGGAATAAAATGCGCCAAGCATTGCTCGTAGCTCTTCGGTGTTAACAACACTGGAAGAATGCCGTACTCATCATAGACCTGCTCCGCTCGAATTTGTAAAAAAGCCATTTCCGTCAGTACATGATGAGATCCTACCTCATGCGCCAAGTGCTCGTAGCTCTTCAGTGTTAACGACACTGGAAGAATGCCGCGCTCATCATAGAACTGCTCCGCTCGAATTTGTAAAAAAGCCATTTCCGTCAGTACATGATGAAATCCTACCTCCTGTGAAAATGTTTTAGTCACCGCCCGAATAGCTGAATAGCCTCCTTGAGAGGAATCTTGGAGATAGGCTTTTCTGAGTTTCTGATAAAAATCTTCATAGCGCGGCCATTCTAAGTAACTTCCTAATACTTCAGAACAACACACCACCACCTTATCAACAGGTTTCACCTCGTCTATCAACTGAATGGGCAGCAAGCAGAGTTGACTGGTCAAAATATCTTCCAGTTTGCCGGTCTGATCCAAAGTTTGATACGAATATAAAACGACCTCCTGGATTTGAGATAATTTTTCGATTAAATATTTAGATGTAGAGACTTCAGCCCTTCCGTGCACAGGATTGTGATGTGCATATATGAGAAAAAGGCTGGCCCTAGTCATCTGTAAAGATCTTAATGTGGACAGTGCCGTCTCAAATAGATAATCCACCTGCGCACTTTTTTCATGCGTCAACGATGCAATTGGTTGCTGCCCTTGCATAGATGTAGGTGAGATTGCCCGATCAAACGTTGTTGTACCATGCACAGCTAGCATAGTAGCGGGGGAAATGGAGGCAGGCTCTGTCTCCTCATAACCCCAGTCTCTAGCTTTTTTATAGCTCGCCTGTGCTTTGTGCTCTTTGCCCAACTTCTTCAGCAGTTCGGCTCGCTCAAAATAGATTTCTGCAATACGTTGTCGCAGCGCTTCATCATCGGCTGTCTGCGGTGTGCTAGCTCGGCTCAACGCACCTTTTACCTGTGATAACTGAGGAACCAATTGGCGCGTATCTGCGATACTTTTGAAAGCGACTTTTGCATGGTCATACAAGACTAAGGCCATATCAAACTGCTGCGCCTCCTTGTGCAGGCGCGCCTGATCCAGATGATGTTGCGCTAGTACCTGTAGGTCTTGACCCAGCTTATTTGCGGAAACCGCATTACTAAACATCTTTAACCTTCTGTTGTTAATTATTTTAATTGAGCTATAAGGATTTTAAGACTCCATTTGTGTAGCCTGATCTACTACAGAGATTCCAAATTGGTTTTTTGTGGTAGAAGCAGCACTCCACGCCTTTTCTTGAGCAGTGTTTAATAAAATACCCAAGTTCCGTTGCACCTCTTGAAGCGTTTGCCTAAATTCAATTACTTGGTCTGAGCTTGCAAACTGCTTGGTTTGGAAACCCTTAGAAGTGTAAAAACAGAGTAGGTCGTTTTGTATATAAAAGGGGGTTATTTGGTTAAAGCTTTGTGCTTTGAGTAGGTAGGTCTTGTAGAGCCATTCCACGTGCTGCTGATTAAAAGTGGGCATTAAGTGGTAAATAGCAAGTGGACCTCCTTGCGTTTCCAACAGATGTTGTAATGCTCTCTCTTGATATTGCAAAAGCACAATCAGTTCTTTTAGCGTGGTTTCCGATGAGGCACTCTGACTGTTTAAGGTTTGAGATACCCACCACTTTGTATTATCCTCTTTGATAAGATCCGTTAGATCTTTTGGGACGACCCATGGTAAGGCGCTTTGACTGCCTAGAACCTGATCTGCTGCCAAATTATTCTTATGTTTAATAGGAGCTTTTAAACCTTTTGGCGCTTTCATCGGTGAAGTAGTAGTTTGAAGGCCCAAGGCACGAGCCGCTGCCTGCCTTTTCCAATTATTTTCCTCTTTGGCAGTGCTTCTTAGGTCGTTCAAAGCGGTTTCCGGTAAAGTAGTTTGACGACCTAAGGCGTGAGCTGCTGCACCCTGCTCCCATTTATTCTTACTTTTA
The DNA here is from genome assembly GCA_031963225.1 of Mycoavidus cysteinexigens. Classification (GTDB taxonomy): domain Bacteria; phylum Pseudomonadota; class Gammaproteobacteria; order Burkholderiales; family Burkholderiaceae; genus JASSUD01. Next base: position 11,707 of record JASSUD010000023.1, on the reverse strand, counting down.
ATAAGGGCCCTTAGCTCCTCTAAAACTGCAGGCGGTAAAGTAGTTTGACGACCTAGCGCTTCCGCTGCAGCTTCCCTGACTCGAGAGTTCCCATTTTTGATAAGGGTAAGCAAGTCTTGTAGAGAGTCTATCCACAGAGAAGTCTGGTGACCTAAAATATCAGAAGCCGCCCGCTTTGCTGGATTATCTCCATCTTTGATAAGGGTAATTAAGCCTTCTAAGGCGGTTTTTGGTAAAGTGCTTTGATGCTGATGGTTTAATGCACGAGCCGCTGCCTCTTTTACTACATTATTTTCATTTTCAAGAAGAGTAATAAGATATTTTGTGGCCGTTTCTGGCAGAGAGAGCTGATGGCCTAATGTATCAGACGCTGCCCACTTCACATCATTATTCTTATTTTTGATAAGGTCGATTATTTGTTTTAGCGTGTCTTCCGGTAAGAAGGGTTGACGCCCTAAAGCTATAGTTGCTACTCGCTTCACCTCATCATTATCATCGTTTATAAGCGAAATCAAATCGTGCATGGCAGCTTTCGATAATGCTGTTTGATGACCTAAAATTTTAGCTACTGCCTGCTTTACTAGATAGTCACCATCTTTTATCAAAGCCCGTAGATTTTCCAAGATAGCATCTGGTAAAGAGCGCCGACCACTTAAGGCATCGGCTGCTGCCTCTTTTACCCACATATCTTCTTCTTTGATAAAGATAATCAGACTTTTTAGCGTGCCCTCTGGTAAAGAAGTCTGATAGCTTAAGGCGACAGCTGCTGCCCTCTTTGCCACATTACTATCTTCTTTAATAATGGCGAGGAGATTATTTAAAATATCTTGTGATAGAGCAGATCGCTTCCTGCAGGCTCGTGCAACGGCCTGTTTCGACTCGATAGGCGCCTTTCTCTGAAGAAATGCCGGCAATAGGTGCTCCGGACATGTAGGCAGCTCTGCTAACGTACATTCCCCCCGCATTTCGATTTCTAATTCCAACCATTGCTTAAAACGCTGCTCCAGCCTTTCCCTGATCGTATGGTTAAGTCCAAACATTGATCCACGGTCTGCTTCATGCAAACAGTTTATGATCAAACGTTGATGGTATACCCCTAAGAGATCATAGGGTTCCGCTTCTAGCATTTCAAAAAAGTAATTCAATGCATTACCGCGTAAAAAACCTGCAACAAACCACCACATAATTTCGTAATGAGGATCGTATTTACGCTGTTCGAGAAATTTCTCTGGAGTAACCTTAACCCATTGCTTGGATAGCGGATGCAGCATCAGCAAGCTTTGCGCGGTTTCCCAATGTTGAGCAAAGTACCTGGCTGCGAAAAATTCCTGAAAGGTCTTATGCCTAAAGGAGTAGCTGCGCTGGGCTTCATTTTTATCTACATCCTCCATCTGTAGGAAGGAGAGTTTTGTAAGATCCTCTTCCAGCGTGAGCGGCAATGAAAGGCCACTGTCTACGACCTGTGCAATCAGATCATCCAGATAAGAAAGCTTAAATTCGATAAAGTTTTCTTCTAATCCCTTGAAAGCCAAGTTGCAGAGAAAAGCTTTCTCTGCTTTGATAGGGTGCTCGATACGTGCAGTTGTCCTAAGCGCATTCACTATGCTTTCTGTGAGTACTCTCCCATCTACCTGCTTCTGTAGTCTGAGAATATCCTTGCGCCATAGTTTATTGGTCATTGCCTGATATAGCGCTGTGATGGTTGTCGATGCCTGTTGCATCTGCCGAATCTCATCCCAGCTAAATACCAAGGTGTCTAATTGAATCGGCACATTAACTAGTTCCTGCACAAACGGATTGTCCTGCATCAAATTCCGAATCGCTTCAGCATGTGCAGGCGGCACAATGTCGCTGTTACTTAGGTAAACCTCGACATTTTCTGAGCTAAAACCTAAAGTCTCTAGTTCTAGGTCCATGGGCCGGATCCCTTGCAAGTCCACCTGAGGTCGAGAAGTCACAATGACCGCAGTCTGATTAAGCAGACTCTTTAGAAAAATAGCCATCGGGTGCGCAGGGTCCCATTCTTGCGCAACTTCGTCCCAGCCATCTAGCACAAAGAGCGTTTTGTCTTTGGCAGCGCCATTTATCTGCTCGTACAATGTCCGCGCAAGCCCTAAGCCTAACGGATGAGTATGAAAATATTCCTCATAGAACAGTGTTTCTAAAGTGGTAGTTGACTTGCCTTTGAGTTTGCGCAATGAAATCCATAAGAGCCAGTCAAATTGCGAACGCCACATTCCTGATTGTGTATATTCGTAGACAATCTTTTTAGAAAGGGTTGTTTTTCCAGCCCCAGCACGACCACGAATCAGAATTCTTCTAGGGACCGTCTGTCGGCCGCCGCTGGCTACGCCTGGATCAAATAATTTTTCTAAAACAACCTGTTTATCCAGATTAGTATTCACCGCGTCAGAACTGGGCAGTCGATGGAAAAACCCGCGGTGTGGCATTTTCATTTTTTTTGCCGATACATCGTTTGCATTTTCTTGATCTTTTTTATCTGACTTTGTGCGTTCGACCACCGCTAGATTGATATAGCAATGATCCATCGGCAAGATCTGGCCAGATAGGCGCTGGATCGACACACGCTCCATAGAATACGATGCCTTCAACGCAGTCTGAAGTGTTTTAAGGTCTACAAAGGTATAGCGCTGCTGCCGTTCTACTGTATCGCAAAGTGTATTGAGTAAGGTCTGCTCTATCTCCTGAAAGGTTTCCTTCGCTATAGATAGACACTTTTCTGTTGCAGGGTGTGGATGTGCCTTAAGGTGTGCAACCAGCTTTGCATAGCCTGCCCAAAACTTGTCAAGGAAAATCTTGGCCTTCTCATTGTGGACTAAGAAGCGTTCTAGTAATTTAAAAAGCACCCAATGCCGACCTTGGTTGGCATACACTTCTTCGCCCTTTAGTTCCTTCTCTTTAAATCGGGAAATATCTTGGATTCGGACCGCTGTCGTTTCAACAAAATGCTTAAAACAGCGTTCATAGCTATTTTCTGTTAGCGATACGGGAATAATGCCGTGCCGATCGGCTTGGCGTTTGCTAGCTCTAATCTGCAAAAAAGCAATTTCGGTGAGCACATGATGAAACTGACCCTTTAGTTCTTCCTGTTCTGAAAATCGCTTGACCACGTCCCGTATAGGCTGATCGTTTTGTTGTTTATAGGCTGCGTCATAAGCTAAATCAAGAGCCTTATAGTAAGCCGTATAGTATTCACCCTCCAAGTAGTGCTCCAATACCTCTGAGCAACACACAATGACTTTATCGACAGGCCTGCTCATGCCTATATTCATTGGCAATAAACAGAGTTGAGCAGTCAAAATATCATCTATATTCCTATGCGCTTCAGGCGTGCTAAAACCTGTTTCAGGTTGCCCCATCGGCGTTTGATCTGAATATAGATTGAGCCTCACTTCAAATAATTTTTGAATAAAATATTGAGAAGTGCTTGCATCAGCGCTCCCAAATGTTGAAGAGCCGATGTCATGCGCATACACCAGGAAAAAACTCGGTGACGGATGCGATAGATGCAATGCATTACAACGATTCAATGACTTAATCGCGTCAAGCGCCCTTGAGAAAAAATCATCGACCCAGGTATTTTTTTCGGCAGGTGACAATGCGGATTGGGCTATAACGGAAGATCGCAGATTCAAAGCTAGAGCAGCACTGCTTGCAATATAAGAGCCCATAGATGAGCCCTTATTTTCCTCATAACCCCAAGTTTGCGCTTTTTTACGGCTTGCCTCTGCTTTACCAGGGTCCAATTTGTCCAAGAGTTCTGCACGCTCAAAATAGACCTCTGCAATACGCTGCCGGAATGTGTTTTCTTCTACTGTCTGCGGTGTCTGTGCGGCTACAAACAACTCTTTTAATTCGGACAAAGTGGGAATTTTGTGCGCATTCGCAATATTTTTGAATGTGGCTTTTGCTTGGTCATATAAGATTAAAGCCACATCGAGGCGCCGTTCTCTCTTTTGTTGCCGGGCCTGATCTAAATAAATTTGCGCGGCTATCAACCGTGCCTGCTCTCCTTTTAGGGCTTGGGAAACAGCATTGCCAGACATCCTCAAATTTCCTCTTTTTCTTTATTAATTGATTGTTATTTGATACAGATACATCTAACGGTGCATAGCAATCAGAATTTGGTTTTCTGTGATCTAAATTGCGCGCTAAGGCCGAAAACTGGCACACGCATTTTTGCCAGAAAATAAGAAAATTTCAGGTTGAAATTTCCTGAAACTAGTGTGGTTATTGAAATGCAAAATGGCCTAACGCCATCAGAACTTCTCCTACATGAATCCGTTCTATTTAGACATTAGGCCATTTACATTGGCGAGGGTTACATCACCAGACAACGAGCGTCATCTCGCATCTTTTCTGCCTCTTGTCGTGCTTTAGCTTCGTCTGTGAACGGCCCTTTATAGTGAAGGCTGTTGCGCACCTCAATGGGTGAGCCCAAACGATAACCGTATACGCTGGGGTGTGACGTATCGCGCAGGAAATACTTTGGTTCTTTCCCTTGTTCGTCCGTCTCTACCTTAATGCCCGGTTTAGTGAAAAAGCCCTGGACACTCCACTTAGTACTAGAGCGACTCGACCCTTTCATTTTATGCTGAGTCAAGCGTTTGTTTGCTTCACCTGCCATCAGAGCAAATACCACTCTTTCCTGAGAAGACAATTTATCGACTTTTCCTGCTCCTAGATACTCCATCATGCGTTGCGCCCCCTGCTTGGCTAACATCTGAATATCGTTTTTAGACCATTCGTAGGCTGAAAAAACAGGTTGCCAGCAGCGCGCTGTATAGTTGGCCATCTCCTGGATCTGTTCTTCGAGACTCTCAAGCGCTTTCATACTTTTTGCCCGATCAAGCTTACTAAAAGAGTCGTGTATGCGCTGAGCTTCAGCCCTTTCCTCTCTTAGCTTGCGTTCGGTGAGTATTTTCGCTACCCCCTGTATAACACTAGCTATATCTATCGAAGCTGAGACTTCTCCAGTCATATCAACTTGAATCTCAGGCAGTAACCCTGCTAGTGCCTCGACTAATCCACCTACAAGTTCAGCTCTGCCCATCTTCACTGCTTCGCCATACGCAACGCGCAGCTGCTGGACAATTTCATTTCGTAGATTTTCTTCGAACTGCTTGGCAAATGCATGCGCAAGGGGGTTTTTTAACTCATCCAATTTAATTCGGTTCGCCAACTCACGATACCAAATTTTGTCTTGTCTACTCTGCGTGGCAAGTTTTTCCGCCTCGACTTTGTCCTGTGCATCAAGATCAGCCTCCTTCTTATCAAGCTCGGCTTGCTGAGCTACGTGTTTTTCTTTTACATCACGCTGCTGCAACCAGTTGTAGGCTTCGTCATCGAAAGCTTTAATCTGTGCGAGAGATAAATTATTTGACGGTTTACTGCCTGATAACAACTCAGTTTCACAGTACGTTGTCAGCTCTTCTATAGTTTTCCAACTAGCTGTTTGGGCATTGCTTGAGGAGCTGGCTTTTTGATGGCGTTCCAACAGTTTTTTGTCAATGTTCAGCTGTAATCTGTCTGTCGTCGCCTTATAGGTTTTGAGCTGGAGAGGCGCGGCGCGCTCGATGAAAAGCTTAGCCAACGCTCCATACCCTGCCTTGTCAAACGCCTGCGCTAAATTAAAGTAAGCACGCGCCTGCCTTCCTTTATTTTTTCCATCGTAATGCAGAATCCGGCAAGTATGCGTGATACCTTCTGCAAATTGACCTGCGGCCACATACGTATCACCAAGGTAGATCGACAACATTCCCAATCCCTGAGCCGCATCATCTTTCAAATAAATACGGCGCGTCTCAAGAAGCGTATTCAGCGCGGCTTGATAGTCCTTTTGCTCACCTTCTGGCCTAGCATCTTCCGCTTCTTTTTGGACAATCCCCTCGTCGATCAAAAGCTCTGCGCATGTGCGTTCATTGAACACCTCTGGGTATCGGTCTAGTAATTGCCTTAGCTTTCTAAATTCTTCTAGTGTGTTAAGTAAATGGCCTTGCTTGCGTAAAGCGCGCGTGTAATTACGCAATGTATAAGCAATCGATTCAGGATCTTTCTCTTCACCCAAATTAACTTGAATCGCGTAGCTCTTTTCAAAATTCTGTACCACTTCCGCAGGCACTTCACCACGCTTATCAAGCTGAGAGGCAATGGTGGCCGACTGATACAAATACTCTTGAGCATACAACCTAAGTAACGCAGCCTCTTTAGGCTCAATCTCCTGATCCTTAAATTTTTCTGGATTTTGAGCAAATTGCTCGATACGCTCGTCGGATAATCCCTGCTTTGCAAAATGCTCCGCATTTTGCAAGTGTTTATAAGCTAACTCAGATTCACCGTGATACATGTAATACATTCTGGCCAGACTGCTACCCAACGCTAGTACCTGTTGGAGTAAGTCCAAGTCCCCAGCGAAGGATTCCTTCTTACAAGTTTCAAAAAGAAGTGTATGCACCAGATCCGTATAATTGGTTAAGTCCTTAGGCTTGCTCTGACTACCGTTTTTACCCTCGTTAGTGGTCAAATAATTGAAAACCTCAGACAGACGCTGGATATTCTTTTTCAATACATCACGTTGCTCTACCTTATAGTGGTCTTGCACAGCACGCAAAAAGGTCGAATTAAGCTTCAACGTTTTGCTGTCCCGATTTATATCCAGAATCGCAAGCTCTTTGTCATGCAACATCTGAATGGCCTCTCCATCCATCTGCTGCTCATGTACAAAAAATGCATACGGGATAGGATAATTAACCAACCAAGCTGCTTGCTTAATAATATTTAATGCCCGAGCTGCAACTGGACTAGCATCCTCTTCGACTGATTTGAGGCTTGCTTGTGCGACTGCATTTAGAGAGCTATCAAGTGCATTCTGGTGCGCATTCGGTTGCGCTAAGAAATCATCAAAACCGTTAAACATCACCTGCTTAGATTTGTAATGCTGGCACAGTGTCGTAATCGCAGCTGGAAAACCTTCTGTCATCTCAATGACTTTAGAAAAATCGATTTTTTCGAGCGACTTCTTAGGCTCTCTGGGCAAGCACTTTTCAACCAATTGCTTTGCTTGCTCAGGTGTAAAAATGTCCAGAGAAAGCGATTTGACAGGGCGTTCTAATTTTTCACCCAAGCTATCCGCCAAATTCTGGGTCGTCAGATAAACCAACTGAGCGGATTTAAAGGATGATTTCAGCCAATCTAAAAAAACAAAGTCGACGTTACCTGATGACAGACCGTCCAATATCAAAAGTGAGGGGGAATTTTTTTGTATATAGCTTGCCACCTCCCACAAGGCAGCTTGTGGTTTTAGATCTTTTCCGGAACAAGCGTAGCTAATAGCCTGAATATCTGCATGAGCGCGACTCACACTGCTACAGTCAATCCGACCAAACAGCTTATAGGACGCAAAGAATTCTTGGTTCTGGTCAATCAAATGCTGAAGCATCGTGGTTTTACCCGCTCCTGCTTTACCAACAACTTCAATCAACGCATTGGGCTGATTACTGGGCTGATCTTTGAGCAATTTGAGTAATTGGTCTGACGTTTCACTGGGAGCGTAATAATTTGAAAGACGAGGAAGTTGTCCCAACGAAAACCGAGACATCGATGTAGTCAGATCACGAATTCGTGCTTCGTCAGAACTGGAGTTATCTGTCTGGGCCGCGCGCTCTAAATTCTGTTGCAAATTACTTGAAGCCAGCGGGGGTGAGGCTTTCTTCGGGCTATTCACCGAAACAGTTGAATACATACTTCGTCCTTACTCATTAATATTTCTTAAAACCTGCACACAAACTTGCCCTATCTGCCATACAGCAGTCGACCTAATGCAGGGCAGGCTACGCTACATACAGACAAATCTAATAATGCATATAGATCATGCTGTAACGCGCTGAAATTTTCATAAGATTATTCTTAATTTAAGAAAAATCACCCACCTACAAGTACGGAGCTCCATCTCCTACACTCTGCGAAGCAGCGCTATGGCAAACAAAAGGGGCGATCGATAGTGAGGTATTTAATTGTCTGAGCTGGATGCAGTTTGCTTGTGTCATGTTGTCTGTGTTTACCCTCTCAAAACGCGGTCTCCACGCCAGGCTTTTTATTTAAATCGTTATTTTTTTACACATGGAAATATCGCTGGAAGCCCCTTATTACAAGGGGGGGGTTAGCATATAGAAGGCGTCAAGAAATGATGCATTTTTATACAGAGTGAACTGCAAGAAGATAAAAAGCGTTCTGCGCTTTTTAGAAGAAGAATGAGGAGTGTGTACTACTGTTATAAATATTCTTATATTATTTTTATAAAAGGTAACTGATGTTACGCATATTGTGGAACAGCGAGTTGTTGACAGGCGTCTCACTCTGCCAATAACAGTCTTATCCGTATGTAGTTCAACCCAAAGGATTAAAAAACTGATTCAAACACCGAATGGTGATAAACGATGAATAAACCCACCTTCCAATCGGTGTGGTATCAGAAAATGAGACCTTCTTATAAATGAAACAAATAGAAGACCGTTTCGCGGTGTTGGCGCACCCGGCTTAAAGCACAAGTAATCTTATACCCCATACGCTCTATATTTTTCCTAGCCGGTTTGTAGTGATATCCGTCATTCCAGCAGCTATTATCACTGTGGATATTAATCACGCGATAGGGCGTAGTAAATTCGGTAGAGGGATGACTAAAACTACTACGCTAATCATCAGATGGGTTGTCAGGGTCCTCACCAATTTTGCTTATCCTCTCTTCATTGTTTGGTATGGGAGGCATTCATTACATTTCTTAGTTCAAGTCAAACCAGGAAACAAAAATGCGTATATCAGGACTCCCTTCAATAGCCGTAACGCTTGGTACACTTCCTCTTTTTTTAACCAATGCATGCAAAAATGAGGTGAGTAATGGCCTGAACAATCCAATTGGCTCTCTCTCCACTACGACTACCTCACCTCCTGGGGGGACTAATATATGCGATGCTGCAGCGGCTTCTCTTCACGGGATAGTTTATGGCATGCCTGACACGAGTGTCCCTGCTGGAGTGGACATACCCGCTACCATAATGGGACAGATAAGAGCGCTCTTCGATCTCATAAAGGAAGCACCTGATTTCACAAAAGTGGTGATGGATCTTGGCGATGGTAGCCCGATACCTGTATTGGATACCAATACAGGAGATAAATTTTTGCCTGGTAAACTGGCGCTCGGCCTGTCGTATATCTTGATTGATATGAAAACGAAAGAGGATCCGAATTACGCCGACTACCTTGCGGTATATCAAAAAATAACTACCGCGATGATGGCGCAGATAAGCGACACCCATTACCTTTATGCAAATAACGCTTGGGGCGAATATTACTACCTCGTTGCGCTCAATAATTTTAAAGAGCACGGTATGCTCAGCGAAGTTTTCAGTAACGCTATGCTGGCTACCCTGGAAAATCGTCTGACCTTTTGCGACATGTTTGGCGTATATGAAAGCGGCAAGTTGAATACATGCCCAGCTACTGGTGGGCCGATTGATATTGCGTCGCTTAATACCGCTCAAAATTACTACGCGGTTGCTTATGGAATTGCCGGGTTGAGACAAAAACTAGGATGGAGCAATCTGTCTTTCTCCTCCTCTATCAACCCGGCTGTGGCATCAATGAGTGCGCGTGATGCACTTTTATATGCACTGATTAATCATCTTAGAAACAGTTCTTCAGGTGGATTTTCTGACGAAGTCTCAAATACCCATACTACTTATTATGATCAGGGGCAATTTGATCGATACAGCGTTCTGCTAATTGCTGAAATCGTCGAGCGTACCCTTGAAATGGGAAATGAGTCTAATTTAACGCAGGAATTAAAAGGTTATCTGAGAGAATCTGTTGATCTCATTTTTCCTCAATTAAATACCGATGGCCAAGGTTTCAACTATGGCCGATCCCTTGGTCCCTATGGGGATTCCGCTTTTGCAGAAATTCTAACTGCAGCGGCAAGTATAGGTGAGCTATCCGAGCAGGAAATGCAGATAGCCTATTCATTTATTTATAAATCAGCTCATCGCTTTAGCACTTTTTGGTACGACCCGACCTTGCCCACTCCATCGGTGAATATGTGGGTTAAAGGCCGTGGAACAGATGGATATCGCAGCAAACCTCGTGCCATGGGTGAAAATTTTAGCCTCTTACATCAGTATATGTACATGAATGCTCGGTGGAACAAGCTGGATTTTCGTGGTAAAGCACTCATGCCAGATTCTGCCTTTCAGGCCTGGCTAGACGCGAGGCCCCATTGCACGCTCACCTTTTACAATTTACCTACTGATAAGGCTCACCCATATAGCGCGGCTCTGATTACAGCGCGTGATGGGAAGCGTGTAATTAATCTGAACCTAAGTCAGGCATCTGGCAATTATTGGCAGACTCCGTACTACCCCATACCTTTTTCTGATAAGTTGATTTATGGAACAGCAGATCTGAGCTACGCCTTATTAATCCCTCAGGTTTCTTATAACGGAAAAACTTACATTCCAGTCACCTATTATAAAAATCTAAGTGTGCAGGAAAGCGATGACCAGATTATCGTATCCTTTGACACAGCCCATTTTAGGCAAGCCGTAAAAAACGCGGAATATGCCACGGATATCGACCTGCAAACCCATACGATTTTGACGTTTAGTCGAGGCACTATAACGCGAACGGATACGCTAAGTTCTGCAACTCTGACTGAAAATATCACCGTTGAAACCGATTTCACGTCTTTTGCTGATTTCCAAAACACCACGCTCAATGACGATGGTTTTTCGGCCACCTATGCAAATAGTGATGCCAAGCGCTACGGCACCATGGGATTTGATAACTGTGTGCTGTCTAATTTTGAGACGGCGAGTGGGGAAACCAATCGGCTTTCAACCACCCCGATTGGGCAGCTGCACTCGAATTTTGCTTGTACGACACGCCCCTTCGCTCTAAAGGCGAACCATAATCGCACGTTTACTTGGGCTCTCGAGTACGCGTGACCTGTTTTGTACTATTCTTTCAGAAGAAAGGTCAGTGAGTTGACAGTGAGTGATGTTGCGATGCTATGGGCCACAAAGGTTAAAGAGCACTTTATGGACAGTATTAGCGAAGCGCGGCGGCAAAATGGCTATGTGCATACACTTTTCACGCTCGTCAAAAGTACGCTAAACGAAAATGCTATTTGCTAAGCTAGCCATGCGTTTGCATAGGAGAACAAGCACCGCCAACCGCCGATTAAATCAAGCATACCGCACAGCACAGGTTCGAGGGCGCTAGGCGGATAAATCCAGACGTACAGTTCATGGTTCATCATGATGATTTTTTTTGCTGGGTGCGTAAATTGCGCAGATCAAGCAGCAAGGCCGTCTCATCACTCATCGGATTAGCAATTTCAGCAAGAAACTGTATTCGCCCGATCAGCCATAAGGCCATTGCATAGACTGAAATGGAGACGGTTGGATCGCCTCGTTCCATCTTACGCAGGGTAGGCACTGACACTTGCATGCGTTCAGCAAAGGAAAGCAGGGTTTGTTTGCGGCGCTTTCGAGCAATATAGAGATGCTCTCCCAGTGTGATGAGTGCGCGCTCCACTGGGGTAGGGAGCATGTTAGCGGCATTGGATCTTCTTGGCATGGATGTCAAGGCTAATTACAAATGTCTTATTTCTGGCTAAATAGAAATGTCTGACTTT
>JASSUD010000063.1:0-16506 GCA_031963225.1 Mycoavidus cysteinexigens | reverse complement strand
TAGAGGGCCATACTGGCTATGTGAATAGCGTGGTGTATTCACCGAACGGTCAGCAGATCGCTTCGGGGAGTCAGGATCATACGGTGCGGCTGTGGGATGCAGCCTCTGGAGCGCTTACTGCCACGTTAACGGGCCATACTGATGTAGTGACTAGCGTGGTGTATTCGCCGAACGGTCAGCAGATCGCCTCGGGAAGTTATGATGGTACGGTGCGGGTGTGGGATATAGACTCTGGGGAGCCTCTCCACACTTTAACGGACCATACTGACTGGATTCATAGTGTGGCGTATTCACCGAACGGTCAGCAGATCGCATCGGGAAGTAGGGATAAGACAGTGCGGCTGTGGAATGCAGAGTCAGGGGCGCTTATCGACACGTTAACGGGCCATACTAACCGGGTGCAGAGCGTGGTGTATTCGCCAAACGGTGAGCAGATCGCCTCAGGGGGCTGGGATAAGACGGTGCAACTGTGGAATGCGCGCTTGGTTCAGCCTAGCCATAAAGTCATTGGCCATACTGACGCGGTTCATAGCGTGGTGTACTCGCCGAACGGTCAACAGATCGCATCGGCGAGTTGGGATAATACGGTGCGGCTGTGGAATGCAGACTCAGGAGCGCTTACTGCCACTTTAAAGGGCCATATTAGTTGGGTTGGTAGTGTAGTGTATTCACCGAACGGTCAGCAGATCGCATCGGGGGGTAAGGATAATACGTTGCAGCTGTGGGACGCGCAAACCGGGGCCCTCGCGCATACCTTACAAGGGCATACCGACCCTGTTAATAGCGTGGTGTATTCGCCCAGTGGCCAGCAGATCGCCTCGGCCAGTGATGACCATACGGTGCGGCTGTGGGACGCGCAAACTGGGGCCCTCGCGCACACTTTAGGGCATACCTCCACTGTTAATAGCGTGGCGTATTCGCCCAGCGGCCAGCAGATTGCCTCGGGCAGTAATGACCATACGGTGCGGCTGTGGGACGCGCAAACCGGGAATCTCGCGCGCATCTTACAAGGCCATACCAACTATGTTTCTCGCGTAGTGTATTCGCCCAGCGGTCAGCAGATCGCCTCGGGCAGTGATGACAAGACGGTGCAGCTGTGGGACGCGCAAACCGGGGCTCTCGCGCACACCTTATATGGGCATACCCGCTGGGTTACTAGCGTGGTGTATTCGCCCAGCGGCCAGCAGATCGCCTCGGCCAGTTGGGACTCTGCGGTGCGGCTGTGGGATGCGCAAACCGGGGACCTCATGCACACCTTACTGGGGCATACTGACTCTGTTTGGAGCGTGGCGTATTCGCCGAATGGTCAGCAGATCGCATCGGCAAGTTATGATGAGACGGTGCGGCTGTGGGATGTGGCGTCAGGACAGTGTGTGGCGGTTATTCGAGATTTCAATGGAGAGGCCATCCGTCTTGCCTGGAAGGTTGCCCCCAACGGCCAGTACTTAGTGGCGGGTAGTGGAGATACAGTGGTTCGTGTATGGCAAGTGATAGAAGCAGAAGGTGACTGTCAGGTGCACTTCTGCTGGAGTTCAACACACGGTGCACTTAACGTGGAAGATGCCTCTATTTGGGAAGTGCAAGGCTTAAGCCCGGTCAACACACGACTCTTGGAGCAACGCGGGACAGTGGGCCTGCCCTCTCATGTAGCATGATGCAATAAAAAAGAAATCAGCCAGTTTTTTTGAGTGAGGGATAGCCATTAAGAAAGGGCCTGTGCTTCAAACCGAAAAACCTCCTCTCCCACCGTGTCGTTCAGATACAGCAACCGCGCTTGGAGAGGGTGGATCTCCAATTCAAAAAAAGCATTTCTCGCTTTCTCTACATCCCCAAACTCGCCTGCATTGCTGGGCACAATACCGAGCAGCTGCGGGGGTACACGGTGTGCGGCTAATAGACCATCTCGCGTGATATTTTTAATATTGAAAAACTCATCGCGTGCATGCACTTCAGATACCGGGATAAGCTGAGTCCCATCTTTCTTGCCATTGGGCGCATACATAAACAGATTTCTAAAGTTGCCAGGGCCTTTGCTCTCTTTAAGGGCTGGGCGTAGTGCATCGATATCCGCTTCTTGTTGCGCAGGATCACATCATCTTCAAGGGCTTTTTACTTTTTTGCGTAATGATTTAAAACTAGTCAGCTATTGGCGTAGATGCAAAGGCCCTTTTTCGCTTAGTTCTTTATTCTGCTTATCATTACTGGCTCCTACCCTCACTCCAAAATTTTGTCGACGCATGTTTGCGCAGCCACACCAGAAACGTTGATTGGCTTTGGGTGCCATACAGCGTTGTGGCTGCTTATTTCTATCTGGTCGATACCGACAATTTTGCCTGGCTTACTGGGGCTTCCATAGATCGCCAAAAAACCGGACAGTTTATGTGCTACTCACGCACAAAAAGCTATCTGGCATTTGACAGAGTTACCTAAATAGTTAATATTGCGGGTGCCGCTGGAAATAGCGGCCCGGGGTTCGAAGCCCGGACGCTTAAGCTGGGTTTTGCTTCTATGGCAGAGCCGAGTGGGGAAGCCTTTGGGCTTGCCGTTTCTTAAGCGACGGTCTTCGAACCCTGCTCGGTTCTGCCACCTTTTTTCGAAGAGAGGTGGCAGGAATTAAAACTGCTTAAGGAGCGTAGCCATGTTTTATATTGAATCTTACCCATCGCCCCCAATAAACTTTTCCTCTTTTCTTCATCCTCCCTATCTCAAAGCTTGCTGGCACGCGGCCTTTTCACGCTTCATGCTGCATTGCCAAGTTTTCGTCTGCCCCCTAGCACTTCCTGCTTAAAGGGGCGACATGTCGAATACAAATCCAATACATTTACCGCCTGCCTCTCCACAGAGCGATCCTTATTTTGTCGGTACGCATCTTATTGGCAGTGAACCTGAAAGCCAATCAGTAGCTCTACCTCCCGAGTATGAAGAGGCTACCGGTGCGGTAAACCATGACTCTGTGAAGGAGCGCATGCATGCATCTATTGCGCAGCGGAGGCTGAGTATAAAAACTGCTCCATCTGATGTAGTCAGCCATCCGGCATCCCAATCTGTGGTGAAGTGGAGCAAATTAATAACAGCCTGTGAAAAAGGCAAAGCCCAGTTGGAAGCTTCATTAGTAGACCTCGATAACGATTGGCTCAAAGTCTATCTGCTGAAGGACGGTGAAAAAGCGCTGATTCAGCAACAACTCGTGGCTGGGTTAGAGCAGGTTAAGGCGGTGTATGAGGCTGCACAGGCGCTTTGTAATGAGGATACGGCGGTCCATCTTCTTCTCCTTGAAGGAGCACTCAAAGGCTTAGAAATGGTGAAGCCTGCCGTATCAATTTCCAAACCATTACCCACGGCCCCTATTCAAAATGAACGCGTCAACCGCTGGATCCAGGCGATAAAAAATTATTTAGGACCTATTGCTCTAACCGGTTGGGGGTTGATCGTGCAATCCGGCATTTTGTCATCGGATAACGCAAAGAGAATTCCGCTTTTAGGCGGGATTATTGGTCTTGGTTTAACGATAAAAGAAAGTGTTGATATCTGTGTTGAACGAGCAAAAACAGAAGATCAGACAGGACTTATCGAAATCTGTGAATCGCTAGTGGGGATTTTTATGAATGCAGATAGGATTGGCAAAGCAGTGCAAGAAACGATTGCAGCAAGAAAAAATGCGGAGGAGTCACTTGAATTTATTAAAACAGCGCGTAAGGAGCAGGCTGCTTATAGTGAAAAAATACATTCTGACTTTGAAAAATTCGGCTCTAACCTTGAAAAACTCGTTGACTTGAATCTTGAAAAAATTCATAGCGTGGCGGACAAATTTGATTCTAGAGAATCTGAAGTTACAGCGCTAGAAAGTAGATTGGCCAAGCTTGAAGAGGGCCAAAATAGGATTATTGCTTTACTGCAGCAAAACCAATCCCATGCCCAGCCTTCAACAAATCAACATGCATGAGTAGACAATCACTGCATAGTGATGGTTCTATCGCTTGCTATGCTGGGCTTTTTTCAGTGCGCTCTTGTTGAGTTAAATATTAATTTTGACTACGTGAGTATAATAAAATACACAGAGTAGCTGAGTTGCCAGAAATAGTATGCGTTTTTTTATAGAAGCGTCGCATATTTTTATATTTAAAATATGTGACGCTTTTTTTATGGATAATGTGTTTGAATATTTCGTTTTTTTAGACCAATTTTCTTGTTTTTATATAGTTTTTATGCGGGGTGTACTATAGTTTTTAAATTTTAATCTACATTTGAGGGGGCGTCTATGTCAAAAGATTTTTTATCTTATGGTCCGGAGCAGATGGCTTCTCATTATTTAGTAGATGCGGATGTTAAAAATAAATCCGATGAGTTAGACAGACATGCAGATACTGCAGCTGTTCCATACCAATGTTTCAATGCATTAGATATGCCTCATAAAAATGATCATATATTTACGGTAAGGAAAAATGAGAGATATAAAGAGTTAAACCTTTATAATAAAAAATTAGAAAATTGCAAATATAATATAGAAGAACAAAAAGATTTAAAAATTTATTTAATGCAACGTGCTTCTGTTAGTAAGCCAATTGATGACAAAAAACAATTAAAAAAACTCATGATTGCGCAAAATAGCATAGCGAAAGTTAAAAAAGTGTTATCTGGTGGAAGAGGGAATGTTATTGATGATTTAGAGCGAACACAATTTCGTTCGCTAGCTCAAGTAACTGAAGTAAGATTTTTGAGAGAGAAATTATTTGAATTCTATAATTCTGATAGTAATGATAAAAAAAGTTTGCCTGAATATTTGCCTGATGAATGCATAAATTTTTTAATAAGTAATAAAATAGAGTTTATTAAAAATAATAGGCGTAGTTTTCATATTAATTTAAGCTTAATGTCAGAAGTAGTGCCTGCCTTATTTTTAAAGGCTGGCAATTGCTCGGAGTATTCAACTTTATCAACATTATTTCAAGCTGAAAAGTTAGAGCGTAATGAAATTGTAGATATAATTATGACTCAATATCCTATGAGTCATGTTTGGAGTGAAGAAGGAGGGGTTTTAATAGATGCTTGGGCAGAGGGGCCTGCCATCCTTAAAGAAGATGCAGCTCCTATATTAAAAAATGGAGATATTATTTCTGGTAAAGTTGACGCATATAATGCAAAAAAAATTCTGCTTTCTGCAAAAAAAATAGTAGATGAATTAAATAAATATCCAGAAATAAAAGATGAAATTGAAAGAAAAATTCAAAAAAATCAATATATTCTTCAAGAAGACGTTAAATTCGAGTTATGGAATTATAAAGAAGATAAAGATGTTTGTCAGGCTATGCAAGTACTAAGTCATGAATTTATTGATGAGGCAGAGGAGGCACCAGCTATTTCAATGTTTTACAGAAAAAAATTGGTCTCGGAATCTACAAAAAATATATCAGCAGAAGTGGCGCCTTCATTAAAAGAAGTCTCCATGGTATTTGATGAAGAAGATATAAGGCTTGCTACACTTATGAGCTCTATACGGGAAGCTGGTGTGAATCGGCGTTTCGGATTAAATGTTAAAGACTCTACTGCAAAATTTAATCTAGATATTTCAGGAGAAATAGAAAATATTTGACTCGGAGTGAATTTTTTATCTTGATCTATTAAAAAAATTATTATAAATCTTCTTCTATTTTTGCATTGGATAAATTTTTCTCGGCATGGGGTCTGCTTGCTAATTCAGGCATAGGGAGGTCATACCTTGTGCCGGGAAACCAAAATTCTGAAGCCTATCAATAACCGCTCTATAAAAGAGCGTGCGAGTATATTGCTTAAAATTTGGCGAGTAAAAAATCCTTGATAGTGTGTAATTAGAAATAATGATTTAAATACCAGATGGGTAAGTTTCAATATCACCTAATTGGGTAGTCGCATCCACATCGCTTAATGTATGGCCGTCTAGCGGCTGCAATGCTGTGGTGCAGTTGAAATGGATCACTGCATCGAACTGCGCAAATAGGTTCGCATAAAAATAATGGCTCGTTTTTTCAGTGTGCGGTAAATAGATTACGCCTATCGCGCGCTCGAGCCGCTCTGTTGAGAATGCGGTACGCAAAGCTTCGCTGCTATCGAATGGCAGAAACAGAATATCGAGCCCTATTTCTTGCAAAACCCACTCATGGCTATCTGGTCGCGATGGCAGCACATTTTTTATATACCAAGGCCCGCTCCATTCACTAGCAGCAATCACGGTTCCAGTATGCGTGGTGAAACCTACGCTTTTCGCACGGTCTCCCCATTTTTGTCGAACTAGTTGCCCAAGATTAAGTTGACCTTGCCGTCCCATTTCAGTGGCACGCGCATCGCCGAGATGCGAATTATGGGCCCAGACGATAACTTTCCCGTTTACCTGCCCGATAAGGCGCATCTGGGCCCGAAGCCGTTCCAGCGTTTCCATCATATGCATATCACGTAGGTTCCATGAAGCTGGGCCGGAATGAAACATTGCTCGATAGTAGGATTCAGCATTGCAGACAACGCGCGCATTCTGTTCCGCATAAAAGGCGGCTTGGGTGAAGTCACTATCAGCCTCATCCAGCGCGCGATGGGTATGCTTAACAAGATCGATTAATTGGGCAACTGCTTCATCCTGACAGTCCTTACGCAAACCCAAGGCAATTTCGTAGCCATAACGCTCAGGGTCCACAATGCCATGATCGAAGCATTGGTAACATATCCGTGCGTGCGCTGCACTCTTGGGGTCAATGCTTTCTAAATAGCGAAGTACCGCTTCTTGCGATGCGCTCAGACTATACAAATCAAGGCCGTAAAATCCCACTGCTGGCTGTAAGTTTCGATGTCTCGTATTAAAACAGCCTAGCCATTCGATAAATTCTGCAACCACCGCATTTCGCCACATCCACTGCGGGAAGCGCAAAAAGCCATCGAGTGCATGCATAGCATTTTGGTCATCGCTATGACCAGCAGCGTAACGGCTCGCCCGATAGCTATCTGGCCAGTCCGCTTCCACGGCCACTGCTGCAAAGCCGTGCTGTGTGATGAGTGCACGGGTAATGGCTGCCCGCGCTTGATAAAATTCCTGGGTACCATGTGTGGCCTCGCCCAACAGCACGACTTCTGCGTCTTTTAGAAAATCAACGATGCTCACAACGTCTTCTGGCCCTGCTAATGCAATCGCCTCTTGACGTGCAAGCGAACTTGCTTTTGCTGTTTCATACACAACGTAGCTCCCTAAATTAGGGGTGATTTTCCCGTTTTACTAAAGGGCAGATCAGCACGCGCTAATAAATCGATAACTTCCTGATCTTCAAGCTGCTCAAAATGGGCGTAATACCGTCCAACTGCGCCAAATGGTTCAGGGCAAAATAGACAAATACCATTATCGATGGTGTGCAAAATGCTATTCCATACGTCTGGCGGTGCTACTGGCGTGGCTACTACCAGCACCGCCACCCCTATGCGTCGTAACGCAGCTAGGGCTACCTGCATCGTACTGCCAGTTGCAATTCCATCATCGACCACAATGACTGTTTTTCCAGCCAAATCAGGAGGTGACTTGGTGCCTCGATATAATGTGCGGCGGCGCTCGATCTCGTGTAATTGTGATTGCTTTAGCGTTTCCAGCTCAGCATTTTTTATCTGTAATGCCCTGACTAAGCTTTCATTCCATACTACTTGATGTGCACTGCCATCTACGACTGCGCCTAGTGCCACCTCAGGCATGCTGGGCACACCAATTTTTCTAACCAGCAAAATATCGAGCGGCGCATTCAGAGACCGTGCGATCTCAAAGCCGACCGGTACACCACCGCGTGGCAAAGCCAGCACAATGGGGTTTTGCAGGTGCAAATGAAGCAATGCATCGGCCAGTTGTTTGCCAGCAGCATGCCTATTATTGAATAGAGGTAAGTGGTTTTCTAGCAATTTATTTACTTTGAGTATAAGTTGTATGAATTTGGATGATATTTTTTATAATATATGCGACGCGCTCTACTAAATTTTATTCTAATACCCTCGCTCCTGCTGAGCGCGTAACACCACTTATTTTAGATTTGCTCATATTTAATCTGCAGTTGATTATCTACATCTGTAACCCCTGATACTGACCAGGCTCCTCGCCTTGCTTCCATTAACTCTGCCCAGGAACGCACATCGCCTTTGAGTGTTACTTTACCTTCTGCATTTACTTCAATTCGGATTTTCTCGGCATCCAGTTGAGCATGGCGATGGAATTCTCGATTAATATGAGATTTAATATCTTGTGCCAAGAGACTAGTATCCCTATTAATCAAAATCTGATTACTCAGACTTTTCACGCCTGCAAGTCGTCTGATTGCTTTCTCGGCAGTGTCGCGTTGAAACCACCAATTCACATTGCCAGTGAGTGTTACGTGACCATCTTCGACGCCAACCTTAATCTGGTTATTAGGCAAAGCGCTATTCCATTCCAAGACATTCACAGCATTATTGGCAATATCTGTATCAGATAATTTATGCTGACTTGGTAATTCCACCTTAATTTCATTGGCTAGCCCTTTAACACCAGAAATGCTTTTAACTGCTCGTTCAGCAACATATTTTTCGAATAGACTACTGACATTGCCTCCCAATGTGACAACTTCACCATTCACTGCGATAGTAATATGAGAAGCATTTACGCTGGGCTCGAACTTTAGCTTCTCCATAATGTCTTCATAAAGCTGTGCATTCGTTTTCATTATCATCTCTACATTTTTTAATAATATAAAAATTACTTTTATTAAAAGAATTTTATGTAAGTGCCACTATTTAAAGTGCATGAGATATATTAGTAATTTTGAAAAGTTAAAGTCTAATGAAAGTGCTTATATAAAATAGACTGTTATAAAGCAGCACATAATGGATTTCCATCTTCAAAAGCAGTGATGTTTTTTAAAGTCATCTCTGCAATATTGCTTAATGCTTCACGGGTAAAAAATCCTTGATGACCTGTAATTACCACATTCGGAAATGTTTGTAAGCGTGTAAATAGATCATCTTGAATGATGGTGTCTTCTAAGTCTTGGAAGAATAGATTTTCTTCTTGCTCATACACATCTATTCCAAGATAACCAATTTTGCCGCTTTTTAAAGCCTGGATTACCGCTTTTGTATCTAACAAAGCGCCACGCCCTGTATTAATGAGCATGACCCCATTTTTCATTTTTGATAAAGCATATTCATCAATGAGATAGTGCGTGTTCGCTGTTAGCGGACAATGCAAACTAATGACATCAGCTTGTTGATACAGCTCTGCGCTAGTTACATAGCGTACTCCTAAGCTCTCGCAGATCGGATTTGGAATAGGATCTAATGCTAATAATTGGCAACCAAAGCCGTGCATGATCTGTGCAAATATAGTGCCAATAATACCTGTGCCGATGATGCCTAACGTGCAGCCATGTATATCAAACCCTAATAAGCCATCCAGCGAGAAATTTTGCTCGCGCACCCGTGCATAGGCACGGTGAATTTTGCGATTTAATGTCAATATCAAGCCAACTGCAAATTCAGCTACTGCATAAGGGGAATAGGCTGGCACGCGTGTCACAATCAACCCTAGGCGTTTAGCTGCTTCCCTATTCACATTATTAAATCCAGCAGAGCGTAGCAAGATGATTCGCGTTTCACCTTTACCGAGTAGTGTCAATACGGCTTCTGACAATTCGTCAGTCACAAAACAACTGATAGCTGGATAAGTAGCAGCCAAAACTGCAGTTTGAGCATTCAAGCGTGTTTCAAAGAAATGTAGCTCATGTTTATAGGCTTGGTTAGCCTGCTCTAAAAAGGGCTTTTCAAAGTGATGGCTGCTAAATATGGCAGTTTTCATATTTTCTTACTTATTTGTAGAAGCATTATCCTTATTGAGCATTTTCAACCTTCAACTCCCTATATTGCTCGGACATATTTGCTTTTTTAGGCAAGTTTACCCATAGCATGCCTTTTTTAAAGCTTGCTTTCGCATTTGCAGTATCTACTGATTCTGGTAATGGTATATCGCGTTGATAGGCGCCATATGCAATTTCCCGCATCATATAGTTTTGATCCTTATCTTTTCGAGAGGTTGTTTTTTCACCTTTAATGGTTAAGACGTTATCTGCAATCAAAATTTTCAAGTCTTCTGGTCCCATGCCTGGTACTTCGACTTCTACTTTATATTCCTTTTCATTTTCAATAATATCTACCGAAGGATGGATCATCAAATTCTCCCAATCGCCAAAAGAGGCGTTGGGACTCTCCCAATTCTTATAAAAATCTTCGAGGAATTTGTCAAAAATTGTTTGCATCGCAAAGAGTGGGGTTTTTCTTGTTTGTATTGGAATGGGCAGCGATTTTCTCAAATGAATAAGCGGATTTTTCATGATGAGTAACTCCGAAAAAAGAAGATATTTATTTGTGCATAAAAATTAAAGAAAAATAGGTATGCAAAAATAGCCGGCTAGTAAAAGAATTGGTAAGCTAATTTAAAAATAAATTTTAGCTTAACAGTAAGGAAATTGTTTTTTTAAAGAAAAATGTATATAACTTATATTTCAGATTTCATCTGAGGCAAGATTGGGAGAGGAAATTGCAAATATCTGAGCAGTGGGTAATAAAAAATGATATATAAAAAATATAATAATATTAAAGTCTAAAATTTAAGCTAGGGTTAAAACCTTAATATTATTATTTGTACTGCCAACTATTTTTTGGTCATTTTTTAAAGATGATTAAAGTATATTTTTTAGAGAGGACAAAATTTCGTTCGATAGCTAAAGTGGTTGAAGCAAAATTTTTGCGAGAGAAATTATTTGAATTCTATAATTCTGATAGTAATAATAAAAAAATTTGCCTGATCAAGGCATAAATTTTTTATCCCTATCTGTTAAAAAAATTATTCCAAATCTTCTTCTATTTTTGCATTGGATAAATTTTTCTCGGCGTGGGGTCTGCTTGCTAATTCAGGCATAGGGAGGTCATATCTTGTGCCGGGAAAAGCAATATCAATATTTCCTTTTATGACGCGTAAACGATATGTTTCTGGTATGAGGAAGCCAACGGTTTTTGCAGGAAAAAATGGAGGGTGTTTTATATTAAATGCATAGTTGAATATCCTTACTTCTCTTCTCCAATCTACAAATATACCTTTATGGCCAGAAATATAACCAACCTTTATTCCAAATTTATCTAGCTCTTGTTTAAGGTGGATAAGAAAATCTCCTTTTCCAACATTGCAAGCTTGTAATTTAAGAATGCCCACTTCAGTGAGCCCCGCATTCCATAAAGCACTTGCTAAATCCTCAGCAGATAATTCTGAAAAATGGTCTGTATCCCCATGGCCATGTATATCTAAACGGCTAGTCAATTTTATATTTGATAGAGGTTTATAGTTTTGATCAATAAGAGTGCCAAATTCTTTTTTATTTTTATATCGGTATGGATTTCCCCTTATAAGGCGGCAATTATCTTGTTCTATATAAATACTTTTATCAAAATAAAAACGTTTCTTATTTTCAATTTTTTTAGCCCTTGCGTGCACTCTAGCACCATGTTCGATTACTGAATCTGACTCAGTGGAGATGCTATATCTCTCGTTATTAAGCAGTTTTTGAATAATCTGCTGCGATTGGGCTCTAGGTTTTTGATTGCTTCTAGTGACCTTGCTCGCTAATGCAGCTAATTTTCCTGCAAATGGGAATGGTGATGGCGTATGAGGGGTAGTGCTTTTCTCAGGGACTTCATTATGAGAAGCCGTATCTGGCTGAGTGATCGAAATAGGGGGGTGAGGGTATTTCATACATTTCTCGTAAGATACTTATAGTTATGATTAAGTATTCTCTTACAAGAAATGGTGTGATTTGAAAGAATAGCGAAATAAGTGTGTGTTTAACGAACAGACGCACGCAATCGATACCGTGTGCCGCAATATGGGCAGCTGGCTGGGCCGTGGGTGAGGTCGATAAAGACGCGGGGATGGGCATTCCATAATGGCATGCTGGGGTTGGGGCAATGCACTGGAGGCTCGTCTACAAGATATTCTGAGACAGAGGTTTCGTCATGCTTGCCGTTAGGTATGGGGGTTGAATCGCTGGTTTTCATTTTAGACAAGGTGTTAGGTACAACTTTGGCTTGTTTCAGATATATGCAAAAGAAAGCGTCTGCCAAACTTTAAAGAGCCTTCCCTGGGCAAGAGGGAAGGGGAGAAGCGCTTACATTTTCTTTATGCTTGGTCTGGATGAATAGAAGTCAGCCAATGCGCATACTTTGGATTTTTCCCAGAAACGATCGAGAAAAAGGCTTCTTGTAATGCTTGCGTGATGGGGCCACGTTTGCCTGCGCCAATGGCGCGGCGATCTAATTCGCGAATGGGGGTGACTTCTGCTGCGGTGCCTGTGAAGAAGGCTTCATCGGCACAATACATTTCGTCGCGGGTGATACGTTTTTCTATCACCTCGATGCCTTGTTCTGCCGCTAGCGTGAGAATAGTGTCACGCGTGATGCCTTCTAGGCAGGAGGAGAGGTCTGGAGTATAGAGGCGGCCGGCTTTGACGATGAACACATTTTCACCAGAGCCTTCTGATACGTAGCCATCGGTATCGAGCAGCAATGCTTCATCATAGCCATCAGCAAGTGCTTCTTGGTTTGCAAGAATAGAGTTGGCGTACCAAGCACTTGCTTTTGCGCGCACCAGCGATACGTTGACGTGGTGGCGGGAAAAGGAGGAGGTTTTAACGCGGATGCCGTTATGGAGACCTTCTTCCCCTAAATAATGCCCCCAAGGCCAGGCGGCAATAGCAACGTGGATAGTGTTATCTCTAGCCGAAATTCCTAATTTTTCTGCTCCAACCCAAGCAATGGGGCGAATATAGGCAGATTCCAGTTTATTAGCGCGTATTACCTCGCATTGTGCGCGTGCAATCGTGTCGTGATCGAAAGGCATGGGCATTTGCAAAATTTTTGCAGAGTTAAATAAGCGCTTGGTGTGCTCCTGAAGCCGGAAAATTGCTGGAACTGCTTCCCCTTTTGTTGTGTGCGTGGCATAAGCACGCACCCCTTCAAAGACGCTCATGCCGTAGTGGAGTGAATGCGTGAGCACATGGATTTTTGCGTCACGCCAGTCAATTAGCTCGCCATCCATCCAGATTTTGCCGTCGCGATCCTCTAGGGAAATCATGTACCTTTTCTCCGAAAAATAAAAAATGTGAATGGCTCAAGCATAGAGCTTACCTGGCGTTAACGCTAGCAAATTGATCAAAGAATAGCGCTGTGTGCCAAAACCTGTAGATTATAAGTGAAACGGTATCATGCTTAGGGCGATCATAGAGGTAGCTATGCAGGGGTAGGCTATGGGTATGGCAAATTACTTTTGTTTGCCTAATGCCGTAAAATTCGCGTTTGTCTCAGATTTTTCTTTTTTATCTCTATTTAGCTAATTGACTATCGTGCTGCATCTATCTGATCTGATTTCCAAGGGGGCGCTGGCTGGCCAGCGTGTATTGATTCGCGCTGACTTGAATGTCCCTATTAACGAACAAGGCGAAATTGTTGAGGATACTCGGCTGCGAGCTTCACTTCCTGGCATTCAAGCTGCATTGCAAGCAGGTGCGGCAGTGATGGTGACTTCCCATCTCGGGCGTCCCACCGAAGGGGCGCTTAAATCGGAGGATTCATTAGCTCCTGTCGCACGACGTCTTAGTGCATTGCTTGGCCGCCCCGTGCCACTGCAAACCAACTGGATTGAACAGCCTTTCAATGTTATTCCAGGAGAAATCACGCTATTAGAGAATTGCCGGGCAAATAGCGGAGAGAAAAAAAATGATGAAATGCTTTCCAGAAAAATGGCCCAGCTCTGCGATATATATGTCAATGACGCATTTGGAACCGCACACCGAGCACAAGCCTCCACGCATGGTATTGCGCGCTATGCGCCTATAGTATGTGCAGGGCCGTTGTTAGTGGCAGAGCTGCAGGCCTTGTCTACAGCGCTAGATAGTCCAGCTCGTCCTTTACTAGCCATTGTGGGAGGCTCTAAAGTTTCCAGTAAGTTAAGTATTTTGAAGTCTCTTGCAGATAAAGTAGATCGCTTAATTGTCGGTGGAGGCATTGCCAATACGTTTATGCTCGCAGCAGGGCTGAAAATTGGTCAATCTTTAGCTGAACCCGATCAAATCGACGAAGCAAAAAGCATCATGGATATCATGCAAAAACGAGGCGCATCCGTACCTCTGCCAATTGATGTAGTAACCGCAAAGTCTTTTAACGCACAAGCCAAAGCCACTGTGAAACCAGCTGATGCGGTGGAAGACGATGATTTGATTCTTGATATTGGTCCAAAAACAGCAGCAGTACTAGCAGATCAGCTAAAAACGGCGGGCACGATTGTCTGGAATGGCCCCGTTGGCGTATTTGAATGGCCTCAGTTTGGTGAAGGCACCGAATGCTTAGCGAATGCCATTGCACACTCCCCCGCGTTTTCAATTGCAGGCGGAGGGGACACCTTAGCAGCCATTGCACGTTACGAAGTAACCAATTCAATAGATTACATTTCTACCGGAGGAGGAGCCTTTCTAGCTTTTCTAGAAGGCTCTACCTTGCCAGCCGTGGCAGTGTTAGAGCAGCGCGCAAAGGAGCAAACTGCAAGTATAGAAGGGTAGGTTGGCGGTGACGAAGGAACCCCAACATGCGCGCCACAGACGTATAAACATCACTCCCGCCATATCTATGCAGGTTTTAAAAGGACTGTGGTGTGCATGTTGGGGTTCGTGCCTCACCACCAACCTACGCCTTGTTCCAAACATACAAGGCTTGAAGCATTTTTCTTGGGAAGCATTAAATTATGCTGACTGTGCAAAATAGCGTTGAATGGTTTAGAAGAACCGGTTAGAATCCCGGCTCTTTGTTAAATGCAGCACGTAAGAGCCAGTGCGCAGTCTTCTAAAAGCAGGTGATTTAGCATGGTGTTGTGGGTTTTCCTCAGACCAACTACATAGCTTTCATGATGCAAGGAGACTTTGAGCAAGTTCTAACAAATGTATTGTAGCCGACGTGGTGAAATTGGTAGACACGCTATCTTGAGGGGGTAGTAGCTGAAAAGCTGTATGAGTTCGAGTCTCATCGTCGGCACCAGAAATACCTTTTAAGCCCTTGATTTTTAAGGGCTTTTTTTTAATTTGACGTAAATTTGGCGTAATGCCTAAAATTAGCTGCGCCGTTCTTTACGTATGAGAAGCTTTCTTCTTATAAAGAAGGGGCAAGGAAAGGCTGAGGCAAAGGTAATTTTTAGCTAAAACCAGCGCAAACCCTTTATCTATAAGGGAAAGAAGAAAAATATAAAAGGTAATTTAAATGTAATAAAAAGGTAATAATTACCTTTTAAGAAAGTTATACCCATCTACTCAAGAATAGTTCTCCCCTTGTATTGCCCTTCTCAAGAGCGCAAAAGCGCTTTTTATCTTTGTGCATCAATCTGCATCAAAACGTATCACTTTTTAAACCCCTCTATACGCTAAACTCTTTGTAATATCGGCATCTCAGGGATATCTTCATGCATCAAAAATCGTGCATTACTTAAAAAGCGCGGGCGTGAGGGACCGCGTTTGAGATAGGAAGAAACAGCCTGTAAAGCAGGCAGTCGTTGCTTATACGCCTGTGATGCCAGATCCATGCGGTGATGCAGCTTCACTACATTCCATCTACAATCCTTGCTAGCAATAATGGCTGACTGACAGCTTGAACTATCCAGTGAGGTCTATTCATGAAAAAACCAAAAGTTGGGCTGGGGCGTATCCAACTTTTAGGGGGTAGTCCAAAATAAAGGGCTCAATATTTACGTTTTTCGGATGAGTTTTGCATCTGCAAACCTGCTTGGAAAATAACTATTTTTTTGTCAGGAGCTTCTTAAGCAAGTCCTTTCTTGCTCCATAGCATCCTTTATTTCCTTTACTATTTCCTTCTTTATTTCTGAACCGCATATAAACTTTATCTCCCCATCTAAATCTTTGTTAAATTTTTCAG
The DNA here is from genome assembly GCA_031963225.1 of Mycoavidus cysteinexigens. Classification (GTDB taxonomy): domain Bacteria; phylum Pseudomonadota; class Gammaproteobacteria; order Burkholderiales; family Burkholderiaceae; genus JASSUD01. The sequence goes on along the minus strand of JASSUD010000063.1, from coordinate 519 downwards.
AAAATACAGTTTCTTTGAGAGCTGTGATTTCAGCGATTTGATTCTGTACTTTACTAGCAGAAAAGTTTGTCCATTCAGTGAGGAGATGGGTTACCACACCTGCTACCAGGGCAACTATCATGCTGGGGAGAGTAGATTTCCCTACACTGGGCCAGATAATGCCGAAAAGACTAGCAACTGTTATGAGCCCGCGCGCTGCCCAGTCCTGATATGAATGATCCGGTATAGGGTATTGGCCTATATGTTTCTGAACTTCTTCTACAAAATCAAGGATATCTTTCTGGACTTTTACTAGTTTCTGCAGGCGATTAGTCTCCGGGGCACTATTCTGGGCAACATTAGCCTCCTGAAGCAATATCTCTGCACGTTGGAGTTTTTCTTCAATAGCTGTAATGTGCTTTTGAGAAATTATTAATCGGTCTAACCAGGACTTATTCTTCCGATCTAGGCCTGTTGACAGACGTTTAGAGCGACTGCGAAGTCGGTAATAGATAGTTGATGAAAGTTCAATACGGAGAA
>JASSUD010000062.1:0-16516 GCA_031963225.1 Mycoavidus cysteinexigens | reverse complement strand
CTATCTTTTGGCTTAAGTTAGCGCGCATGGGGTTCGTACCTCACCACCAACCTACCATTCTCTGCAGGCTGGTGGTAGGCGACGTCTAATCCCTTATTTTAAAAAAGCGAAAGGCCAAGAGGTTGGGGAACGTTGCTCTCCCAATCTCTTGGCCTTTCGCTTTTTCACCGATGCCTAGATTTTCCATTAACTGGAAAATATTCTAAACCCGTTCTTAGAACATATAGCCTACATTCAAATAGGTAACGATCGGATTAATTTTAATATTAGCGTACGAGCTTACAACTTTCCCCGCTTCTGTGTGCGTGGTGAGATTCGCTGTAGTGCGAAGGGGAACGTACGATACGGATACCCCGCCAAACAATCGCTCTTGAAATTGGTAGGACAAGCCTGCATTAAACACTGGGCTCCACGCATTTTTTGCAGATACAGTGGTTGGTCCACCAAGTTGGTTTTCCAACGCTGGGCTAGTAATGCGTGCATTTTTGAACCATACCCGTGTTCCTCCAATACCTACGTAAGGACGCAGCTTGGCAGAGGAATCAAAAAGGTAATATTTTAATAAAACGGTCGGGCTCCACTGACGTACAGAACCAAGCTGTCCTAATTGGCTCAAAGCACCTTTGCCTTTCAAGTCAAATTTGGGTGGCGTACCAAGTACCAATTCGCCTGCAAAGTTATTATCTATAAAATACGTTGCAGAAAAACCAAGGCTATCTGCACGCTTCACCGATGCACCGGTATTGGGTTGTGGTTGGCCTTCTACGGTCAGAAAGCCACTTTTATCACGCGGCATAAAATGCAACCAGCCTGCACTAACCAACAAATGGCCTGCCACTTCAGTCGCTTGCGCCGCACCGGTGCAAGCCAATAAAGCACATATTCCAGCAATAGATTTAAGTTTCATACATATTCTTAAAGTTAGAGACACACAGATATTCAAAAACAATAGCAATATCACCGAGCGAAAGATTCTCAGTGAAAGAAACAAAATTAAATAGCTGTAAACAGCCCCTTGGACTTACAGCTTTATCGTAATTCACACCAAGATTGATGGTGGAACTGCTCTACCAGTAGCCACGCTCAAAGCAGCAGCTTACTTTTCCAAAAAATATGGATATTTAACTCAAACAGTTGAAATATAGATTGTTATTTGTTAAAGTTCGTTGACTAACAAGAAGGGGAGGAAAATTATGTGTGCTGCTGCAGTGAATCCGGATCTATTGGAACAATACAATAACCTTGAAAAAGCAGGGATGGCTGCGGCCATTGCTCATGCAGTCAAAAATTTTGTATTGACTGTGCAAAAAGTTGGGGATTTCGTCACCCAATCAGATTTACGTGAATATAAAGCTGGGAAAGCACATGATCTAGAAACACTTCAGGTACATCAAGATCAAAAATTTAACCAGATTCGCAGTGAATTCAAAGATGAATTCGGAAAAGTTCGCACTGAGATCGGAGAGGTTCGTACTGAACTTAAAGACGAAATCACACAGGTGCGTATTGCACTTAAAGATGAAATTGGAAAAGTACGCACTGAGATCGGAGAGGTCCGCACTGAGCTTAAAGACGAATTCACAAAGGTCCACACTGAGCTTAAAGACGAATTCACAAAGGTCCACACTAAGCTTAAAGACGAATTCACAGACAAATTTGGAAACATTCACCGTGAAATGGGCAACTTACGAGCAGACCTAATCCGATGGATGATCAGCCTTTTATTTGCACAAACTAGTTTAATAACCAGTTTGATCATGGGTTTAAAATTATTCGGGAAATAACACCCAATTGCTCTCGCCACTTTTTGCTACGCAGTTAGTGCCTGAAGTGTAAGCATCAGATAATGCATTTTTCTAATTCTTCACTCCATTCTTTTAGGCCTTTTCCTACACTGCAACATCAAAGATACGTTTTATGCTGATAAACAGGGCAAACTGCTTCAAAGCGTTGAATGCGGTTGGTTTGCCCTTTCTCATTTCATATCTTTGCATGTAGGAAGGAAAATGTTTCACTCTGTTCAGGGTACAGGCGCATCAAGTAGCCATATCCCCATAATGCACCCTCGCCAAAATGAGCCCGCCCCGCCTGTTTCTAGGCAAGCCGAAGCCTCCCTCCCATTGCCAGTCTCTGCCCCGACAATTCGCCAGCGGACCTGGAAAGATAAAGCTGCACCGATCGTTATGGGAGTATCTTTATTGGGCCTTGGAGCAGCGATTTGGTTATTTGGTGTAGGAATTGCTAAAACAAAAGAAAAAGATGGCTCCCCCGATATTCCAAATAATTTCACCAACGCTTCAATTGCACTATTTGCAATTTTTCTTTGCTTAGCAGGGGTAAGTGCCGTGGGTGTGGAAAATGGAGATAACTGTTAGTGGTGGCATGAAGGAAAATAAAAAATCACTGCCCCACTATCACGCACGGATATTTAAACAAGCTCTTGCATATCGCATACAAAAAGGCGTTGATATTCCTTGATTGCATAGCGATCCGTCATACCCGCAATGTAATGTGCGATTAAACGAGGTTGCGCTCCAGGATCATCGCTTTGATATTTGGGCGGCAACAAACGGTTATCACTTTTAAATGCATTAAAGAGTGCTGTGATCATGGATTGCGCTTTATTAGCCATGCGCAATACTTTGTAGTGTCGATATAAATTTTTAAATAAAAATCGTTTGAGTTGTAATGCCTGCCTCGCCATTTCAGTGCTGTAAGCCACTAAAGGAGGAGCTTGCCGAACAGCATCAGGAGAATCGGGGGCGTGCTGCCTGATGTTTGCTCGCGTTCTATCAATGAGGTCGACAATCAATGCATTGATCATGCGCCGCACGGTCTCATGAATAAGTCTACGCCCAGGTAGCCCTGGGTACGTTTTCGAAGCTTCTTGATAGTGCGTTTTCCATAAATCTAGGCCTTCGAGTTGCTCAAGCGTTAATAAGCCTGAGCGCAAACCATCATCTATATCGTGATTGTTATAGGCAATTTCATCGGCCAAATTGGCAATCTGTGCTTCGAGAGCGGGCTGTTTACCCAACAGAAAACGCTCACCTATCTCTGCTAAAGAGGCCGCTTTTTCGCGTGAGCAGTGCTTGAGAATACCTTCCCGGGTTTCAAAACAAAGATTTAATCCGTCAAACGCGCCATATCGTTCTTCTAGCTCGTCCACAATAATCAAACTTTGCAGATTATGTTCAAAGCCTGCATATTCACGCATACAGGCATTTAACGCATCTTGGCCCGTATGACCGAACGGTGTATGGCCTAGATCATGCGCGAGCGAGATGGCCTCTACGAGATCTTCATTCACGCGCAATTGCCGGGCAATAGAACGTGCTATTTGCGCTACTTCTAGGCTATGCGTCAGGCGCGTGCGAAACAAATCGCCTTCATGATTAACAAATACCTGTGTTTTATATTCCAAACGCCGAAAAGCAGCACAATGAATAATGCGATCTCGATCACGCTGAAATTCCGTACGCGCATGGGGCCTGGGTTCATCATAACGACGTCCCCGTGAATACCTCGAATGCGAAGCGTAGCAGGCGAGGTGTGCTTCCAAATCCAAGGAGTGCGCTTCCTCCACCGGTATATGCGGGTCCATCTTCATACCTCTCTTTTAGACATGATGAGCTTTACCATTTACTGCATGCTTTGGGCTAAAACTGCATAAAGATCAGAGTCGGACACAGGCTTTACGCATGCTTCCCCTAGACTTTTTAGCAATACAAAATTGATTTGGCCTGCATCTGATTTTTTATCCACTCGCATACTTTCCATATAACATTGCGCGCTCAGTGTCGGAGGGGTTATGGGCAAACCCGCTGCACGAATAAGGTCTACTAAGCGCCTACGCTGCGCATCGCTTAGCGTATCTACGCGCACCGATAGATCTGCGGCAAACACCATCCCACATCCAACTGCCTCGCCATGCAACCACTGGCCATACCCCATATTAGTTTCAATGGCGTGCGCTAATGTGTGACCGAAATTTAAGATAGCCCGATTTCCAAGCTCCTTTTCATCCGCGCCCACAATGGCTGCTTTTAATTTACATGCCCAATGTACGGCTTCTACGGTAGCGGTTTCATCGCGTGCATTTAAAGCCGTGATCCGAGAATCTATCCAATCTAAAAACGCACTATCGGCTACTGCTGCGATTTTTATAATTTCAGCCAATCCAGCGATCCATTCGCGAGAAGGCAAGGTATGTAGCGTAGAAGTATCTGCGATAACGGCCTGGGGCTGATAAAAGGCCCCGATCATATTTTTACCGAGTGCGTGATTGATTCCTGTTTTCCCCCCCACCGAAGAATCTACTTGCGCTAAGAGTGTGGTTGGAACTTGGATAAAAGGCACTCCACGCATATAGCAAGCAGCTGCAAACCCGGTCATATCGCCCACTACCCCGCCTCCTAGAGCAATCAGCGTGGTTTTTCGTGAAGCTTGCGCGAGGAGCAGTTTTTCAAAAATCTGATTAAAGGTATGCCACTCTTTATAAACCTCTCCATCTGGCAATACGATCCAGGTTACGGACTTGCCCAATGAAGCCAGCGTAGCTCTCAGTGCTTCTCCATACAAAGGATCCACCGTTGTATTGGTCACTACCGCACAGGTACTCCCTTTTATATGTGGAGCAAATAGATCGGCTTGCGTAATAAGGTTGCTACCTATATGAATCGGATAACTGCGCGAACCAAGCTCAACGTTAAGAGTAATCATGCGTCATTGTTCTAGAAATTAATTAATTGATGTTATGCAGGTATTTAAGAAGACTGTGGTGCGCATGTTGGGGAACGTTGCCCACCACCAACCTACCGAGATAGCTATGCAAAATGGATTTACAAAACTACATCAACAACTCGCTGTTCTACGATGTGCGTAACATCAATTCATTAGGATAATAAAGAAAATCCAACTTGCTCATTGCTTATTTTCTATAAGGGTCAGGATAGCTTTTATATACTCCGTGAACCCTTTTTGTTTTCTGTCACCGGCATCTGTCCCTTGCGGCAAAACCCAATGAGCGCAAGCGCGATAGAGCGGGTCACGCACGGCATACAGAGCCGCTAAGATTGCATGAGGATCATCTGTTTGCAAAAGAGGACGCGTTTTACTATTTTTGACGCGCTCCCAGAGTTGGTCTGGCGTAGCATGAAGGTAAATGACCGTACCGCGACTACGGAGGTATTCCCTATTTTCAGGTTGCAGTACAGCGCCGCCTCCTGTGGCCAATACAATACCTTCGCGCTGCGTCAACTCATCAATCATGCGCGATTCTCTACGCCGAAAGCCTGCTTCTTGCTCATGCTCAAAAATATGGGCAATAGTTACGCCGGTGCGCTTTTCGATTTCTCGATCAGAATCCCAAAATGGGCGGGCCAATTTTTTAGCAAGTGCTTGGCCAACGGTTGTTTTACCTGCCCCCATTAAGCCGATCAAAAAAATATTATTGGACATACTCACGCTCACTGGCCGCGCATAAAGAGTTGGTCTAATGCTGCTAAAGAAAGCTGGTACCAAGTAGGTCTGCCGTGATTGCACTGATTAGCACGGGGGGTCGCTTCCATCTGGCGCAAAAGGCTATTTATTTCATCGATACTCAAACGCCGATTAGCCCGTACAGCATAGTGGCAAGCCATCGTACTTAATAGGGCATGCTGGTGTTCGATGAGTAGCTCTGAGCCCTGATATTGATGCAAATCTTGCAAAATGGCGCGTACTAATGCGGGCAGATCCGCAAGAGCCAGTAGTGCAGGAACAGCTCGAATTGCTAAGCTTGTGGGCGACTGCACGCTGACTTCAAAACCTAGCTCAAGCAACGTGGCTTCATGCTCTTGCACCAGTCCAGTCTCAATGACGCTTGCAGGCATGGATATAGGAATAAGTAAAGGCTGAACCGCAATGGAGTGCGCGCTCAGAGCCGCTTTGAATTGCTCATACAAAATACGCTCATGGGCCGCATGCATATCCACTACGACTAGACCTTGCTTATTTTGCGCCAATACATAAATGCCATGTAATTGGCCTATCGCAAAGCCTAAAGGATGTTCTTCTTCATTTTGGGTATCGAATATCTGCGTTTCTTCAGACAGAGGCAGATCTTTATCTGTTGCTGCTATATCTACCGCTATATGGCTAGATTGGTTTTCAACATCTAAAGCAAAGGGATCTGAGGCCATCCCTGGTTGCAAGGTCGGTTCAGAAACGTAATTTTGTGCTGGTTGCTCTAGCGTATACGTATACGCTTGCCCTTCGCCATTTTTTGTATATTTAGCGGCGTCTGCTGTTGAGCGCATTTGCAATGTTTGTTGATGCAAATAAGGCTGTGTTATGGGCCAAGAGCTTGCAAATGCGCTCTTTTTTGATTTTGGCGCAGCACTTGATCCACCAGACTTTGCAAAAACCTGCGCCAAAGTATTGGAAAAATCGGCTTCCAAATGCATAGCTTGCCCTGGAGCATTCTGCTCCCCAGCGACCGTAGACAAGGCGCGCTGCACTGCTCGACGAATAAATTGATGAATAGCGCGGGATTCATGAAAACGCACTTCAATTTTAGAAGGATGCACATTTGCATCGACAGCGTCTGGCGGCAATTCTAAAAATAATACGTAAATAGGCTGCCGATCTCCATGCAGCACATCTTGATACGCACTGCGTAGTGCGTGCGTGAGCAATTTGTCACGCACAAAGCGGCCATTCACAAAGAAGTATTGTTGATCTGCACGCGCACGGCTTAATGTTGGAAGCCCTAGTAGGCCATGTAATCGTATGGGTGGCGCTGACTCCTCTACGCTTACATGCCCCTCACTGACAAAAGAAGCGCCCAAAATATCTGCACTACGCGTCGCTAGGTCACCCGCTAGCCAGCGCTCGACCAATCGCCCGTTATGCTCTACCTCAAAGGCCACATCGGGGCGCGCTAATGCGATGCGTCGAATAACTTCTAGGCAATGGCCCCACTCCGTTGTTTCGCTTTTCAAAAACTTGCGGCGAGCAGGGGTACTGAAATACAGATCCTGCGCTTGGACCGTCGTTCCGAATCCGCCCATAGCAGGGGTCAAAGCGCCTGTTTGTGCAGAAATACTACTAGCATGCGATGCATCGGCCGGGCGGCTAGTAATAGAGAGCTGCATAACCGAAGCAATCGCTGCTAGCGCTTCTCCGCGAAACCCCAGGGTACTGACTGATTCCAGTTCAGCAAGCGAGTGTATTTTGCTAGTCGCATGACGCTGTAACGCAACAGCAAGCTCCTCTGCAGCAATACCGCACCCATCATCTCGAATGACGATCGATTTAATCCCACCCTGTTCGAGGGCAATATGCAAGGAAGATGCACCCGCATCTAAGGCATTCTCAAGAAATTCTTTAACAACCGAAGCGGGCCGCTCAATCACTTCTCCAGCAGCAATTTGACTAATCAATAGATCAGGGAGCAGGGCAATCTTAGCGGACATAGGTAAGGATGTAGAAATAACGACCCTTGGAAAGTTATAAGCAGGTTTGAAAAGGTCGGTGGTTGGATGTTGGGGTTCCTTCGTCACCCCAACCTACGAGTCATGTATTCAAATCAGTTAATTTTTTGCCTCCCAAAGCTTGGCGTAAACTCTGCTCCAAGCGTCGTTGGGCGAAGGTTTCGGTTGCTTGCTCGCACGCTTTTAAAGCGTGCGCTATCGCACCCCGATCTGTCGTATTTTTGGCTTCACGTAAAGACTGTAAGCTGGCTTCGATTACCGAACGCTCTGTATCGGTCAGGATATCAGCGCTATCAACTAGGGCAGCTTCTGTAAAAGCCAGAAATTGTTCTGCTTCAATTTGCTGCTCACGCAAGGCACGAGCATGCATATCAGTGGAAGCCGATGCAAAGCTCTCTTCGAGCATGCCGCGCACGGCTTCATCGCTCAAACCATAAGAAGGTTTAACCGTAATAGACGCCTGCTTACCTGTTTGTTGTTCGCGCGCAGATACATACAAAAGCCCATCTGCATCAACCTGGTAAGTCACGCAAATACGCGCCGTACCGGCCGCCATCGGTGGAATATCTTGCAACTCAAAGCGGCCCAAGGAACGGCAATCTTGTACTAATTCCCGCTCACCTTGCACAACATGGATCACCATGCCGGTTTGGCCGTCTTTGAAGGTGGTGAATTCTTGAGATTTAGCAGCCGGTAAGGTGGTATTGCGTGGAATGATTTTTTCGACCAATCCTCCCAATGTTTCAACTCCTAAGGTGAGAGGGAGCACATCGAGCAATAACCAATCCTCAGATCCCTCTGCCACATCACCTTCTTTAAACCCACGATTACGCCGGTTACCCACCAGCAAATCCGCCTGCATCGCGGCTCCAAGCGCCACTATTTTGTCAGGGTCGATACTCGTGAGAGGGGGTTTTCCAAAAAACGCACCTACCGCATTGCGTAATACCCGCATACGTGTAGCACCACCCACCAAAAGTACTTCTTGAATATCTGATTTTTTAAGGCCCGCGTCGTGCAAAACCTGCTGGGTCAAGCTCAAGGTACGTCGCATCAATGGTTCGATGAGTTGCGCGAATTGAGCCAGCTGTAAACGGCAAGTAATACGCTGCCCTGTAGAGAGGATCACATCAAACTCGACTTCATCGACCTCTGATAAGGCTTCTTTAATACGACGAACTTCATTAAGCACACGCCGTTGATCTGTCGCATTGAGTGTAATGGCTGGAGGGGGCGCATTGCCGTTATCGGCTATAGAAGAAACTGTTGTTGTGCCTTCTGATTCGATATGACGCATCACATAGTCAAATACTAGGTGATCGACGTCATCACCGCCCAAAGCACTATCTCCGCCCGTCGCAAGTACTTCAAATACCCCTCGATCACGCTTCAAAATCGAGAGATCGAAAGTCCCTCCGCCAAGATCATAAACAGCGTAGCAACCTTGCGCGCTATTTTCTAAACCATATGCTATAGCCGCCGCAGTCGGTTCATTTAATAGACGTAGCACATCAAATCCAGCCAATCGGGCTGCATCTTGTGTCGCTTGCCTTTGCGGTTCATCAAAATAAGCAGGAACCGTAATAACCGCGGGCAAACGCTCAGAGTCCTGCTGCAAAGACGCAGCTGTTAGATCAGAGGATTGTTCAGCAAAATAGCGTTGCGCGCGCTCACGTAATGCAACCAAAATGTCAGCCGATACTTCTACAGGATTTTTGATACCCGCAGCCGTCTGAATCTGCGCCATCCCAGAGGCATCTACCCAATCGAGTGATGCGTGCGCTGCATGAGGGTTTTCAGGACGACTGCGTCCCATTAAACGTTTTGCTGAAAAAACTGTATTGACTGGATCTTGCATCGCATTGGTTTGCGCTGCATATCCTACTTCTTTACTCTTATTAGCATCGATATAGCGCACCACAGAAGGCAATAACCCCCTACCTTGCTCATCCAATAACACTTCAGCACGACCTTCATGCACCGTGGCTACTAAAGAATGGGTGGTACCTAAGTCAATTCCTACTGCTGCGCGCAATGGGCGCGGTGCAGTAGGAGCATCAGGTTCAGAGATTTGTAATAAAGACATGAGTATTAAATGATCGAATAAGTTGCGCGCTTTTGCAAAAAGCCTTCTGGAGCAGGTAGCTAGCGCGCAGATGCTGTATGCCAGGTGTCATTTTGACACAGGAATAAAATAGGCCATATTACATGGCTGCAATGTTCAAGAAGCCGTAAAATTCACTTCGATATTATTGCGTGTAGATTTGGCCTCTTGAATTAAACGATTCAAAAACATTAATTCTCGTACGCTATTTATCGCCTGTACGTTCTCTTCTACTTCTAGGCTTTTTGCAAATACCTCAAAACAAAGATCTTGGCGGGCTTGTAATTCATATAAAAGCGTATCTAGCGCAGAACTGTCGCCGGTGGAAGCAGCTGCTTCAATACCCTCTCGCCACTCAATTTGCTGCATTAAAAATGCAGGAGAAAGCGCGTGTACCTGTTGCCCATCTCCAAGCTCGATATTGCGTAAATGCAAAATGTATATAGCCCGCTTCAAAGGGTCTTTTAGCGTTTGATAGGCATCGTTTGCACGCGTAGACCATTGTGTTGCAATACGCTTTTGAGCCGCACCCTGTGAAGCAAAACGGTCCGGATGGATTTGTGCTTGTATCGTACGGTATGCCTCATCTAAATGAGTCTGATTGACAGCAAAACCTTCCGGCAAACCAAAAAGTTCAAAATAGGTGCTATCAGCAAAAGTCATGATGCATGCCTATAAAAGGTCATAAAAAAGACTGAGAATGGAATGCTCAGTGCATGTTAGGGCATGTCCTAGAATTGAGGAAACACCCTAGGAAAATAAAAAAGCGGCATGCGCCGCTTTTTTAGAATTTATTTGAGAGGGGTTCGCGTCATGCCGATTTACTCTCTACACACGGAAAGATTCACCGCACCCACATTCATCTTTAGCATTGGGATTACGAAATTTGAAGCCTTCGTTCAAACCTTCACGCACAAAATCAAGCTCCGTACCCTGAATATAAGGCAAGCTTTTTTGATTGACTACCAACGATACGCCGTGACTCTCAAAAATTTCATCGCCGGGTCCAAGCTCATCGGCGTATTCAAGCTTATAAGCAAACTGTGCACACCCAGAGGTACGCACACCTAAGCGCAAACCCAGCCCTTTGCCTCGACGATCGAGTTCCTTACGTACGCGTTGAGCTGCTGATTCAGTCAGAGTAATCATCATGACATGCCCTACCATTAAGCGGCGGCTTGCGCAGGCGCAGACCCATACTGCTTTTGATAATCTGCAATCGCAGCTTTAATCGCATCTTCTGCCAAAATTGAGCAATGGATTTTTACAGGTGGCAGAGAAAGCTCTTTTGCAATTCGAGTATTTTTAACATTAGCGGCTTCATCCAATGTCATGCCTTTCACTAATTCGGTCAGAAATGAGCTAGAAGCAATGGCGGAACCACATCCAAATGTTTTCGATTTGACATCGACAATGCGCCCTTCTTCCACACGAATTTGCAGCTTCATTACATCACCGCAAGCAGGCGCACCGACCATTCCGGTGCCAATATGCGTTTCATCTTTTGCGAATGATCCCACATTGCGCGGGTTTTCAAAATGGTCCAAGACTTCGTGACTATAGGCCATGGTGTTTACTCCAATAAAAGTAAGGGGGGTGCAAGTTGGGGTTCCTTCGTCACCACCAACCTACCGTGCTGCGTATTATTTTAATGCGCAGCCCACTGCACCGTATTCAAATCAACCCCTTCTTGGTGCATTTCCCAAAGTGGGGAGAGTTCACGTAATTTTGTAATTTTGCGGTGCACGAGTGCAATAACGTAGTCGACTTCTTCTTGCGTGGTGAAACGACCCAAGGTAAAGCGAATCGAGCTGTGCGCAAGTTCGTCATTGCGGCCCAAAGCACGCAATACATAAGAAGGTTCTAGCGAAGCTGACGTGCATGCAGACCCTGAGGAAACCGCTACCTCCTTGATCGCCATGATCAGGGATTCACCTTCAACAAAATTGAAACTGATATTCAAGCTATGCGGAACTCTATGCTCCATGTCTCCATTGACATACACTTCCTCAATGGTAGATAAGCCCGCAAGCAAGCGATCGCGCAAAGCACGAATACGTATATTATCCGCTGCCATTTCAAGGCGCGCCAGACGAAATGCTTCGCCCATTCCAACAATTTGATGTGTAGGTAAGGTACCCGAACGCATACCCCGTTCATGTCCGCCACCATGCATCTGCGCTTCAATACGCACACGCGGCTTGCGGCGTACATATAAGGCCCCAATTCCTTTAGGCCCATATACCTTATGCCCAGAGAAAGACATCAAATCTACGGGCAAGGTAGATAAATCGATAGGTACTTTACCAGCTGCCTGCGCTCCATCCACATGGAAAATAATACCGCGCTCTCGGCATATTGCCCCGATGCGCTCGATATCTTGAACCACCCCAATCTCGTTATTCACCATCATAACGGAGGCTAGAATAGTGTCTGGCCGCAAAGATTGTGCGAAATACTCAAGGTCAAGCAAGCCATTTTCAAGCACATTGAGGTAAGTAACTTCAAACCCTTGCCGTTCCAATTCACGGCAGGTATCCAACACGGCTTTATGTTCCGTTTTGACGGTAACAATATGCCGGCCCTTGCCTTGATAAAAGTGTGCAGCCCCTTTAATAGCAAGGTTGTTAGATTCCGTTGCACCGGACGTCCAAACGATTTCGCGTGAATCGCAATTCAATAGCGCAGCGACTTCTTCGCGCGCATCTTCCACAGCCTGCTCTGCTTCCCAGCCATAAGCATGGCTGCGAGAAGCAGGGTTACCATATTGCTCACGTAGAACGTGGACCATACGGTCCACCACGCGAGGATCCACCGGTGTGGTGGCGCTGTAATCCATGTAAATAGGTTGGCTAAGCGTGCCGTCTTGCATAATGTGCCCCGAGTAGAGCTATAAAACTGTTTTGAAAAGTCGCAGCCACATTCCACATGATCCAAGCAGGCCCCGCAACGCGCTGGCCTGCCCAAGAAATTTAGATTAAAAATGCCACTACTAAAAGATCAATAATTATAAAGAAATGGCAAATTTAGTCAAGGATAAATTTAAATATCTGTATTTATATTGCATACAAAACAAAATATTATTTTTTTAAAATGTACTATGTAAATAATATTTTTCTATACTTAATAATTGATGTTACGCAGACAGTCAAAAAAACTGTGGTATGCGTGGTGAAGTTCGTACCTCGCCACCAACCTACATTGAGGCGTAGGTTGGTGGTGACGAAGGAACCCCAACACGCATGCCATGGCGTCTTTGATGACCAGCTTACGATTACCCAAAAGCAAAAATTAAAAGTCAGCGGTACGCATGTTGGGGTTCCGTATTTGATTCAATTCGTCACCACCAACCTACCATACTCGGTTTCGAAAGAAGTCTAATGGTGTAATGTCCATTAATAATTACATTATTATGCGCATGAACATATAAAGCAGCAAAATAAAAAAAGGCCGCTCAGAAATATTTTCTTTAGCGGCCTTCATACTGAAAATCTTATATATATATTTTTAAAATTTATCCCTGTTGTGGATTTAATTTATCTGGCTGAATATACAGTTTATTTAATGCAGCCAAGTATGCTTTAGCAGACGCCACCACAATGTCAGGATCCGTACCCACCCCATTCACCATGCGGCCTGCAGATGCAAGGCGTACGGTTACTTCGCCCTGTGCCTGCGTTCCAGTCGTAATAGCATTGACGGAATACAGCATAAGCTCAACAGCACTTTCCAATGTTGCCTCGATCGCTTTAAAAGTGGCATCGACTGGACCATTACCTACCGCTTCGCTGCGCACGGTTTGAGAGGTAGTTTGGTTGCTGGCTTGGCCATTTACTTCCTCCCCCGACCCTTTTTTTATGGCTGGGGTAGTAAATACGATTTCGGCCCAAGGCTGCTCCCCCGTCTTCGAGCGCTGCTCGAGAGAGACAAATTGATAGGCATCTTCTTGCTCTGCAGTACGTGCAGCATCTGTCGCTATGGCCAAAATATCTTCGTCGTAGATATCCGCTTTACCATCCGCTAGCGTTTTAAAACGAATAAAGATCTGGTTGAGTGTTTCTCCATTATCATCAGCGGGAAGTTGCACTCCTAGCTCTTGCAGCCTTTGTTTGAGCGCTCCACGTCCTGAGAGCTTGCCCAACACCATCTTGTTTGCACTCCAACCCACATCCTGGGCACGCATAATTTCGTAGGTATCGCGCGCCTTTAAGATTCCATCTTGGTGGATGCCTGAGGCATGCGCAAAAGCATTTGCGCCCACAATGGCTTTATTGGGTTGAACAATAAAGCCTGTCGTTTGGGAAACAAGCTTAGATGCGCTCACTAGTTGTGTAGCGTCAATGCGTGTATCCAGCCCAAAGTAATCTTTGCGCGTACGTACCGCCATCACGACTTCTTCTAATGAGGTATTGCCTGCGCGCTCACCGAGTCCATTGATCGTGCACTCTATTTGACGTGCTCCACCAATATGAACACCGGCTAGCGAATTAGCTACCCCCAGCCCTAAATCATTATGACAATGGACCGACCACACCGCTTTATGCGCATTGGGAATGCGTTCGCGCAGGTTTTTTATCATCAAGCCAAAGCTCTCAGGTATCGCATACCCAACTGTGTCAGGAATATTGATGGTGGTAGCGCCTTCGTCGATCACCGCTTCAATCACCCGACACAAAAAGTCAGGATCAGAACGGCTACTGTCTTCTGGTGAAAACTCGATATCATCGCTAAAACCACGCGCAAAACGCACCGCTGTACGCGCACGTTCGAGTACTTGCTCTGGGCTCATCTGCAATTTCTTAGCCATATGCAAAGCAGAGGTTGCCAAGAAAATATGTATACGAAACTGCTCAGCAGCCTTTAAGGCTTGCGCAACACGCTCAATATCTTTCTCATTAGCACGGGCTAGGCTACACAGCTTACTATCTTTGATCAGCGTGGCTAGTGCTTGTAGTGTCTCGAATTCTCCTTGTGAGCTGGCAGCAAAACCTGCCTCGATCACGTCTACCTTTAGTCGCTCTAGTTGCCTTGCAATTTGGATTTTTTCATCCCGGGTCATTGAAGCACCAGGGGATTGCTCTCCATCGCGCAAAGTCGTATCAAAGATAATAAGGGTGTCTGCCATATTAGTGATGTCCCTACGAAAAAAACTATGTTGAAATTTTTGATTTTGTACGGCGTTTTTTAAACATACGGGCCACCCACAACCCATAGCCTGACAAACTATACAAAATAAATAAACCAAAAAGCATGAGTGGCGGATCAGAAGAAATCAGCACAAACACGCCCACTACCAATAAAGTCACGCCGAAAGAGACACGATGACGTACATCGAGTGCTTTTCCGCTATAAAAAGGTGCGCTCGACACCATAGTAAGGCCTGCATAAATCGTCAATGCAAAAGCCACCCATGGCAAATAAGTCATATCTATTGGCAAACGATGCACCATGGCCAACCATACAAAACCAGCAATGAGTGCTGCGGCTGCGGGACAGGGAATGCCTTCAAAGAAATTAGGATTGACCTTGCCAATATTGGTATTAAAACGCGCAAGACGTAGTGCGGTTCCGGCGCAGTAGATAAAGGCAGCCAACCAACCTAAACGCCCTAAATCTTTTAAAAGCCATTCATACATAATCAGTGCAGGCGCCACACCAAACGAAACCATGTCTGACAAGCTATCGTATTGCTCGCCAAAAGCACTTTGGGTCTTAGTCATACGAGCAACACGGCCATCCATACTATCGAAGACCATGGCAATGAAAATTGCGATTGCAGCAATTTCAAACTGAGTGTTCATTGCTTGAACAATGGCAAAAAAACCACAAAAAAGTGCCGCAGTTGTCAAAGCATTAGGCAATAAATAAATCCCCCGCTTGCGCAATAAATTGTGTCGCTTGGAGCGTAGAGGATCCATGAATGAATCGTTTGCTAAATAATGAGAGGTGCGAAAAAAATCAGCGCGCTCTGTACGACCTCGACGACGTCTTAATGTATTCATAAGCAATCTTTAGTGAGGAAAGGCAATCGCACGGCAGACCGAAGCACTATATATCTTGAAGATCTGAACGCACGACCGCACAACAAAGAAGGGCCCCTTCGGACCCTTTTAAAAATATCAAAACTACTTTAAGAAGGCCAGTCAGCCAATATCGTCGACGTCGCCCATACCTTCTGACCAATAGACACACGCGGATGGCTGCCAATAGGCAAATATACATCTACTCGCGAACCAAAACGAATAAAACCGTACCGTGCTCCGCGGCGCACTTCGTCACCCATGCTTACATAGCACAAGATACGACGCGCTACTAAGCCAGCCACCTGAACCAAGCTGATTTTTTGCCCTTGAGGAGTTTCAATAACCAAGGCGTTGCGTTCATTAGCAAGCGAGGATTTATCAAGCGCAGCATTCAAAAAAGTGCCTGGAAAATAGCCAGCATGCGTCACTGTGCCATCTACGGACATACGTTGCGAATGTGCATTGAATACGTTCATAAAGACACTGATTTTCAATGCTTCACGATCACCATACGGATCATGACAAGTTTGTATCGCAACTACTCGACCATCAGCAGGGCTCAGCACTGCATTAGGATCACTGGGCACTACGCGTGGTGGATCACGGAAGAATTGCAGCATAAAAGCCACTAAAGTCCAGAGCGGCCAAGCCCATTTAAATCCAGCGAGCAAATTGACACACAAAGCAGCAACCACTGCCAACGTAATAAAAACCCAGCCTTCGCGTGCAATGATCGGATGAGGATAGTTCATAAAAAAAGGATCACTCAATGAGAAAAAAAACTTCTGAATGATGTTACGCATGCTATAGAACAGCGAGTTGTTGATAGACAGAGCCCAAAGATTACAAGCATGCGGTATGCATGTTGGGGTTCCTTCGTCACCACCAACCTACCGAGATGCCCATGTAAAAGG
>JASSUD010000003.1:0-89324 GCA_031963225.1 Mycoavidus cysteinexigens | reverse complement strand
CCCATTTATCACTTTTTCCGCTATAACACTACCTTTTTGTAGCGCGATCGCCCTGACCGCCAACCTACCATTCGCTGTAGGTTGGCGGTGAGGTACGAACCCCAACATGCATACCGCTTACCTTTAATCATCGCTTTTAGCCTGCGCATGCAGGCTTCATGGTGCGGTTAAAATAGGCTTTTAAAATATAATTTTTAAGGATTGGTTAGTGGTTACTAGCGTGATTGGTTCATATTCTTCTTGTAGTCAGGCTGCACAGTCTCTTTACGCCATGGAGGATCTAAAAGGTAAGATGCCTGCCAATAAGGATGGTGCAGAGGAGCTTGAGAATATTTTGCATACTTTTATGCGCCTCGAGCTAAAGGTGGACCGCTTTCCATTTGACTTTGCTTACTGTTACGTAGCAAAAGTCGGAAAAGGTTCGTCATGTGTACAGGACAGCAGCTCGCTCAAAGAGCGAAAGGAATTAAAGGCACTAGGCGAGCAGCTTCTAGCGCTACAAGATCGTAAGGATAGCTGGCCCACTTTACGTAATAGTTTAATATTCACTAGCTTAGTAACAGGTCTGGTCTGCGGGGTTGTCACGTCCCCTTATCTGGTATTGCAGATAGGCGTTTCTATTGGAGTATGGGCATCAGCAGTACAAATAGCATGCGGCGTGGTAGTGGCACTGGCTATAGTTAGTGGAATCCGTGAAGGCTTATATTGTAAGCGCCTAACAAATGAGCTTCCAGGAAGAATAAGAAACTGGGCAGATACTGTAGCGGTTAATAACCTCGATATACCCAACAAAATTGCATTGCATAAAATTGAAGTGGAAAAGGTAGTTGCTCGTATAAACCTTGCGCTTTCATGCTTGGATGCAGACCATCATGCCAGCGCTTCACTTGAAAATAGTGAAAAATCTTTCAAAAATTATATCGACTATTTAAATCAATTAGATGTACCTAAATTATTACATGGGTCCGCACAAATTTTGCCTAATAGCGGGTATGGTCTTTCAAGATTAACTGCCTAGTAGTTGCCCTCCTCATCGTTAATACTTTATTTCCCTGTTATGACTATTTCTATCGCTATTGTGAATTATGGAATGGGTAATTTGCATTCTGTAGCGCAAGCATTCACCCGTGCGGTTCCAGAAGCGCGTGTAGAGCTTGCGGCACAAAAAGAGGCATTACATGCTGCAACGCATGTGGTGCTGCCTGGCCAAGGTTCTATGCAAACTTGCATGCATGCGCTCAAAAAGTCAGGGTTGTATGAGGCGGTAATGGATGTGGCGCGTACTAAGCCAATACTTGGCATTTGCGTAGGCCAGCAGCTGCTTTTTGAGCATAGTGAGGAAGGGAATACTACGGGGCTTGGTTTGTTACCTGGGCGTAGCGTGCGATTTGAGTTAGAGGGCCGCATACAGGAAGATGGGTCGCCCTTTAAAGTGCCGCATATGGGGTGGAATCGGGTTTGCCAAACTCCATGGGGTCAGACTGCATCTCGCGTTGACTCCGCTACACCCACGCATACTCTGTGGAATAATATTCCTCAGAACAGTTTTTTTTATTTTGTGCATAGTTTTTATGTATGCCCTGATGATCCAAACTGTATTGCAGGGGAGACTGAGTATGGGGTGCGCTTTGCTTGTGCCGTTGCGCGAGATAATCTCTTTGCTACGCAGTTTCATCCAGAAAAAAGTGGGCAAGCAGGATTACAGCTGTGCCGTAATTTTGCGCATTGGGCGCCTTAGATTTATTGACTAGCTGTTTTTTCATTTTTTCACTGTTAACTTTTATTTTTTTCCATGCTTCTTATTCCTGCAATCGATTTAAAAGAGGGTCAGTGCGTACGCTTAAAACAAGGCGATATGGAACGTGCTACGGTATTTTCGGAAGATCCAGGTGCCATGGCATTGCATTGGATTTCCTGTGGTGCACGGCGTTTGCATATTGTGGATTTAAATGGTGCTTTTGCTGGAGTGCCTAAGAATAAAGACGCCATTCGCTCGATTGTGCAGGCTGCAGCTAACCGTATTCCTATACAGATTGGAGGCGGGATACGCGATTTACAAACCATTGAGGCTTATCTCAATGCAGGAATGTCTTACGTCATCTTGGGTACGGCTGCGGTCAATAATCCTGAATTTTTTGCCGCTGCCTGTCGGACATTTAGTGGACATATTATTCTTGGGGTAGATGCCAAGGAAGGCCGAGTGGCTACCGCAGGATGGAGCCATGTAACCGAACACGACGCCATTGATTTAATTCGCCAGTTAGAAAATGACGGATGTGCAGCGGTCATTTATACCGATATTAGCCGCGATGGCATGCTGCAGGGCTTAAATTTAGAAATGACTGGGCAACTCGCACTTGCTACCAAATTGCCGGTGATTGCTAGCGGAGGGCTTGCAGGGTTAGCAGATATTCAAGGTTTATGTACGTTACAAAAAGCGTTAAACCAGGCTCAGGAAATGCAGGCTGTTGAAGCGGTCCATTCCAACCATGCACTCAATACACACAGGCCTCATTTGCAAGGTGTAATTTGTGGCCAAGCTATTTATTCTGGCGCGCTTGATCTCAGCGCTGCCCAGCATTATGCCGATACGTTTTAAGAAGTTAACCACTACCCTGGTGGAACCGTCGGATGCCTACCTCACCCACGTCTCCGGCGGCGTCGGCCTTCCTCGTTGTTATGGCGAGTCGGGTGCGCTGCCATCTCTTTTCTCCTATGCCAAAGAATATCGGCACTAGTCTCTTCTGCATTTCCCCGCTCTTCGTATAGTTTTATCCATTTTAGTCGACAGCGTATTTGTGCGTTTATCCGTCTATTTTTTCGCTCCGCACTAGTCAGTTTTTTTATTTATCTAACTGTACGTCAAACCGAGGCAAGGCCTTTTCTTGCATGCGCCCTCTTTCTAAAACAATGCATGCCTCTCATCTCTCGATTAAATCAGCGTCTTCTTAATAAAAATGATTCTTTTATTTATACAGAAGTTCGTACCTATTTATAAAAATAAATAGTCATTTTTTATAATGACTATAGAAATAACAAATAGGAATTTTGATTAAAAGAACTTATTTTTTAATAATTGAGATAAGCATGACTGTTAATCCGCTACATATAAATACTTCCACTTCACCTGCATCTTCACCCGCATCTTCACCTGCGTCTTCACCTTCACCTCGATCTCTAACTCCATCTCCACCTTCATCTCCTACTGGAATGCTTTCAGGTCTCGTGCCAAGAGCACAGTTATCAGCAGCGAACCGACCTCTTTCTAGAGCATTGTCAAATTTATCTATATCTTCAAATTCATCTATATCAGATTCAGATTCGATACACGCCAGCGATGAAGCTTCGGTCGATCAAGAATTCTTCGGTGAAGATAGCAAAGATTTAAGCAATGATGAGGACTTCAACGCCGCAGAGGCTGCCTTCCGGGAAAATTTTAGCAGTGATGAAGCAGAGGCTGCCCTCTCGGAAGAGCTTAGCAGTGATGAGTCAGAGGCTGCCCTCTCGGAAGAGCTTAGCAGTGATGAGGACTCCAAAGCCGAAGAGACTATCCCATCAGAAAGGGCTTCGGGCAAAAAGCGAGCAATAAGTAGTGAGAGTGAAAGCGCGAATGATAGTACCTCAGATAATGATGGGTTCGAAGGTATGCAAGAGGCCATTGCCAATTCCCGCCGCCCCCCCTCTGGTAACGGTAGCAGTTCCGGTTCCACTTCAGCTTCTACAGCCACTTCCACAACACAACCTATTGGAACTGTAGTATCAGAACTAATACCGCACAACTCCAGTCCGATGAGACAAGCTCGAGCTGTACAGCGTATGGAGGACAGTACACGTAATATTGCTGTTGCGAAATACGTATGCATAGATGAGGATACTAAGACGCGTACAGTGATTTATGTATCGGCTCGTAGCGCAGGTATGTATGCCTCCGTGCCAATACCTGTAGAAAAAGATGCCAATGGCAAAACGATCGTCACCTGCTCACATAGTGAAAGATTACTAATTCTTACTCATCTATGTGGCAAGATTAAAATACCTGGAAAAAATGGCGATAACGATCAGTCATTCGATCTCACGAAGTTTACGCGAGAGCGCATTGTCTCAACTAACGCGCCTTGTGGTCCCAAGCAAAAGAATTGCGAGGGTTTACTAAACACACCGGGCATCAACTTGGGGCCCAACTTCAAGCACGCTGTTGCATATGATGGCACCGCCGATGCAGGGAAGTTTAAGAAAAACAATAAACAGCACGACAAAAATATACTAAAGCAGCCAGGCTATAAGAGCGATTCTGAAAGTGAGATTGAAGGAGCAATGAAGGATGGATATACGACCAAAGTAGTCATCCATACTATCGTCCCTGGTATTGATATGGTGCGAAATAGGGATAAGGATTTTACGAAACTGCCAGAAATCATTACTATAGATTTTAAAAATTACGATCCGAAAGATGATCCGTCCCTTAAGAACAACAATCCACCGGCCTCCACTAATGCGTCTGACGCCACTAATACGCCAGATGCCACTAATACGCCGGACGACACTACGAAGCCTGCCAATAAGAAGCCTGATCGTAAGAAACCGAGAGCATGGCAGCCATAAGGCTCATCAGAAGAGGCTAACGGATGCGCACCGAGAGAGACCGAGCCTGTTTTTGGTAACGTGTTTAGGCAGTTTTCTCAGTGGGTCAAAATGGGGGGGACTGTACGATCAGATTGCGATTACTACAACTTAGGGCAAAAAGCCTCCCAAACGGGAGGCTTTTTGCTTTGTGGGGTTAGGGTCTATCGTCAAATTTCGAATCCGTTGACCTCGCATGAAGCCACGTTTTCCAGATGGATGGTATAGGCTTGCATATCTCTTAAATGCCTTGTCTTTTCTACGCGTATGAGTGCTATTTCATCATCTAGCGATGGAATTTGTACACTGATGCGAAATTTTATACACGTTGTCCATATGCTCACTATTCCAAGAGCTAAAGAAGCATAGACAGCAGATGGAGGTACTTCTTGCTCTAGACAGTGTTTAATACAAGCGACAGCTGATACTAAGAGCCAACTAGCAAGTAGAGTAATACATATAGGAAGTGTTACGCGTTCATCTATGGCTTTTTCTAAAGCTATATAACGTGAATGGTAGGACTGCGCAGGTGCAGATTGTGAGGGTTCCGGTATGTGCTTCAGGTTAAGAAGAGGGGTGCATTCTTGCGCTTCGCATGGACCGTTTTTGCTGGAAACATTGTTGCAGGGTCGCATATTCAATGATGGAATAAAAGAATGCGCAGGAATAGAAGAAAAATTCAAAGTCACACCTAAGGTAATAATTATTAGCTGATGCTACGCAGGTATTCAGAAAGACTGTGGTATGCATGTTGGGGTTCCTTCGTCACCACCAACCTACCGTTCTTTGCCTTTCTTGTGGTTGGTGGAGCTTTGTAAAACCCTTTTACATTGGCCTCTCGTAGGTTGGTGGTGATGAATTGAATCAAATACGGAACCCCAACATGCGCACCACCAACTCCGTAATCATCGCTTTTGGGCATTTATAAGCTGGTTATCAATGACACAGTGGCTTGCATGTTGGGGTTCCTTCGTCACCGCCAACCTACCGTTCTTTGCCTTTTTTAAGAACCCATCTCCACCCCAAGATGCAGATAAGTCTGCGGAGTGGCTACTCTCCCCCTTGCGGTGCGTTGTAAAAAACCTTGTTGTATTAAATAGGGCTCGAGCACATCTTCAATAGTGTCACGTTCTTCACCAATCGCTGCAGCGATATTATCGATACCTACAGGGCCCCCATTAAATTTATGGACGATGGCTTCAAGAAATTTACGGTCCATCAAATCAAAGCCGGCGGAATCTACATCTAATAAGGTCAGTGCTGCATTTGCAATGTCTGAAGTAATAGGCTCTCCTGGCGCTTTGACTTGTGCGTAGTCTCTGACTCGTCGCAGTAGGCGGTTGGCAATACGGGGGGTGCCGCGCGAGCGTTTTGCAATTTCGAGCGTGCCTTTCTGGTCAATGGAGGTTTTTAAGAGGTTGGCAGAACGCCGGATGATGGTAGCTAGATCTTCTACGTTGTAGAACTCCAATCTAGACACAATGCCAAAGCGATCCCGTAAAGGATTGGTTAGCATGCCTGCCCGCGTAGTGGCGCCAATGAGGGTGAAGGGTTTAAGGTCTAGTTTAACGCTGCGCGCGGAGGGGCCTTCGCCGATTAAGATATCGATTTGATAATCTTCTAATGCGGGATATAAGACTTCTTCAATGACAGGCGATAAACGGTGTATCTCGTCGATAAAGAGTACATCGTGCGCATCTAGATTTGTTAATAGCGCAGCTAAGTCACCTGCACGCTCCAAAATGGGTCCCGACGTTTGGCGTAAATTCACGCCCATTTCGCGCGCAATAATATGGGCAAGGGTGGTTTTTCCCAGGCCGGGTGGGCCAAACAGCAATACGTGATCCAATGCTTCACCGCGCTTTTGCGCGGCTTCGATAAAAATCTCGAGCTGCTCGCATACTTTTTTCTGACCAATGTAGTCACTCAATTGGCGCGGGCGCAGTGCGTTCTCAAATACCACTTCCTGTGACGAAATAGGGGCAGGAGTAATGAGGCGCGTGCTATTGAGTGAGTCAGTTTCTATCATTTGAGGAGTGTTTTGAGGGCTAGTTTGATGCCTTCGGATACGGATACACCGTCAGGCAAGTCGCGCGTCGTTTTGAGCGCTTCTTTGTCTGAATATCCCAAGGCCAGTAATGCTTCAAAAATATCATTGGTGTGGTTACTGGTAGCGCCAGTCATCGCAAGGGTTTGTTCTTCTTGCAATTTGCCTTTGAGTTCGAGCAAAAGGCGCTCAGCTGTTTTTTTACCTATTCCTGGAATGCGGGTTAAGCGCGCTGTTTCTTGTAATACCACCGCTTGCGCCAATTCACTCACGCTGAGTCCAGACAAAATAGCCAGTGCTGTACGCGCGCCAATACCGTTGACTTTTAATATTTTGACGAACGTGGCACGTTCTTCGGCATTATCAAATCCGTAGAGCAGATGAGCATCTTCCCGAACGATAAGGTGCGTGAGTAATACGGCCGTTCCACCTAGTGCGGGTAACCTATAAAAAGTACTCATAGGCACCAAAATTTCATACCCTACCCCATTACAGTCAATGAGTATATGAGGAGGGTTTTTTTCAAGCACCGTACCTGCAATGCGGCCAATCATATGCTTTAGCGCCTGTTTAGTGAGAAGTTATTGCTTGGTATTTAAAAGACTGTGGTGCGTATGTTGGGGTTCGTACCTCACCACCAACCTACATTAAGGCGTAGGTTGGTGGTGAGGTACGAACCCCAACATGCACACCACCACCCCATAACCATCCTTTACAAGCATATGCAGAATGGTAGGTTGGGGTGACAAAGGAACCCCAACATGCATACCACCGCCCCATAACCATCCTTTACAAGCATATGCAGAACGGTAGGTTGGAGTGACGAAGGAACCCCAACATGCGCACCACCGCCCCATAACCATCCTTTACAAGCATATGCAGAACGGTAGGTTGGGGTGACGAAGGAACCCCAACATGCGCACCACTTGCCTTTAATTACAATAATACCCGACGGAAGTCACCTAACAATCCAACCAAATAGGCATTAAAGCGCGCAGCTTGCGCACCATCAATAACCCGATGGTCATAGGATAAAGAAAGCGGCACCATTAAGCGTGGAACAAATTGCTCCTGCTGTGCATCCCATACAGCACGTAGAGCGCCGCGGCTTACACCAAGAATAGCGACTTCAGGGGCATTGATAATAGGCGTGAATCCGGTTCCACCTATCCCTCCCAATGAAGAGATAGAAAAACAGCTTCCTTGCATTTGGTCAGGTTTGAGTTTACCCGTACGCGCTAGAGCAGCGAGTTCAGCGGTTTCTTGTGCCAGTTGCAGCACGCCTTTTTGATCTGCATCTTTAATAACAGGCACTACTAGTCCATTTGGCGTATCCGCCGCAAAGCCCAAGTTGTAATACTGTTTGTAGACCAGTGTATCGCCGTCTAGGCTGGTATTGAAGTCTGGGAAGGCTTTGAGTGCAGCTACACAGGCTTTTAGTAAAAATGCGAGTAGTGTGGCTTTTTGGCCGGTTTTTTGGTGCTCTTTGTTTAGCTGGATGCGGAAGGCTTCTAGCTCGGTAATATCGGCTTCATCTTGATTGGTCACATGCGGAATCATGACCCAATTGCGATGCAAATTCGCGCCTGAGAGCTTCTTAATGCGTGACAATGGTTTGGCTTCGACCTTACCCCATTTTGAAAAATCTATTTTTGGCCAAGGCAAGAGTCCTAACTCTCCTCCCGATGCGCTAGCACCTGCTGCTGCACCTGGCTCTTGGGCCGTGCGCATGATCTGCTTGGTGTAATTCACCACATCTTCACGCTGTATACGCCCTGTTGGCCCTGTGCCGGTAATACGGGTTATGTCTACTCCAAGCTCTCTAGCAAATTTGCGTATAGAAGGACTCGCATGCTTAGTAGGACCGCTACGCTCGGCTGTATCGGATGCGCTCTGGAGGCCAGAGGTTTTTTCCTGAGCCGAAGGTATAGCTTGGCGCGCTTCGTTTGCCGTATTGGACGAGGATGCAGTAGAAACAGGGCTACCGGATGCAAAGGCCGTTTTTGAAGCATCGCTTGCAACACCTTGCTCAGTGCTTGGCTGTGCACCTTCTGACGATGCGCTAGCGGCCTGTGCTATCTCAAGTAAAGCAACCACGGAGCCTTCTGATACCGGGTCACCCGCCTTTACAGTGATTTGCCGGATAACCCCCGCAAAAGGACTGGGGATATCAATCGTCGCTTTATCAGACTCTAGCGTGACTATAGACTGATCGGCTGTCACGGTATCGCCCAAGGCCACTAAGACATCGATAACAGGTACATTTTTGTAATCGCCAATATCCGGTATTTTAACTTCTATCGTCTGACTGGCTACAGGCTGAGAAGGGGCTTGCTCTGGTGCAGTAGAGGGTTTTACCTGTGCATCTGCATGGCCTTTTGAGGCTTCTTTGGAAGAAGCTTGCTGCGCCGTTTTTTGAGCCGCTACAGGCTGTTCAGGAGCCGCGTGTGTTGCTGCCGCACTCGCCTCACCTGCCTGTACCATTTCAATTAAAGCAATGACTGAGCCTTCTGATACCGGGTCTCCCGACTTCACACTGATTTGCCGAATAACCCCTGCAAAAGGGCTGGGGATATCAATCGTGGCTTTGTCAGACTCCAGTGTAACCAAAGACTGGTCCATCGAAACGGTATCGCCTGGGGCAACTAGCACATCAATGACAGGTACATTCTGGTAATCGCCAATATCCGGCACTTTAATTTCAATCGTTTGGCTCATCGCAGGGTTTATTCTTTTAAAAAGGTGAAAAGTACCTCAGGCCCACCTAGGGCGTGTCCTCACAGGTAGAGTCGCATAGCGACCGTTTAGACCATCATTGGATTGGGTTTATTGGCATCCAATTGATAACGCGTTAAAGCTTGTGCAACCACATCCCGTTTTAGCGTGCCCTCTTCTGCTAAGGCATTGAGCGCAGCTACGGTAATCCAATAGCGGTCCACTTCAAAGAAATGGCGAAGTTTAGCGCGCGTATCGGAGCGACCAAAACCATCTGTACCTAGCACCACATAACGCCGGGGAACAAACGCGCGAATTTGCTCAGCAAAAGTACGGATGTAATCAGTCGCGGCAATAATAGGCCCTGTAGTGGGCGCTAGCAGCGTTTGAACGTGAGAATGCTGTGGTTTTTCGCTTGGATTGAGCAGATTATGACGTGCTACGGCATTGCCTTCGCGTGCAAGCTCAGTAAAGCTTGGACAGCTCCATAAATCAGCCGTTACGCCCCAATCATCAGCAAGAAGCTGTGCAGCGGCAATCACTTCATTAAAGATAGTACCTGACCCAAGCAACTGTACATGCTTCGCACTGTTTTTTTGATCGGCATCGCCCTGCCCTTTTTTGAAGAGATACATCCCTTTTAGAATATCGCTCTCCACACTGCTGCCTTCTGGCAATGCAGGGTGTGCGTAATTTTCATTCATCAGGGTGATGTAGTAATACACATCTTCTTGTTCTTGCACCATGCGGCGCAGCCCTTCACGCACAATAACTGCCACTTCGTAAGCAAAGGTTGGATCATAACTGACGCAGTTCGGAATGCAGGCAGAGATTAGATGCGAATGCCCATCTTCATGCTGTAAACCTTCTCCATTGAGCGTGGTACGCCCAGCGGTCGCGCCCAGCAAAAAGCCACGTGAACGCATATCGGCAGCAGCCCAAGCCAAATCGCCAATACGCTGAAAACCAAACATCGAGTAAAAAATATAAAACGGGATCATAGGCTCGCCATGCGTGGAATACGCGGTTGCAGCCGCAATCCAGTCACACATTCCACCCGCTTCATTAATACCTTCTTGAAGAATCTGCCCCGTTTCTGTTTCTTTATAAAACATGAGCTGTTCAGAATCTTGGGGCACGTATTTTTGCCCGTCTTGATTCCAAATTCCAATTTGGCGAAACAGCCCTTCCATCCCAAAAGTGCGGGATTCATCCGGCACAATAGGAACGATACGCTGACCTAATACCTTATCTTTGAGTAGCGTACCCAAGATGCGTACAAAAGCCATCGTAGTGGAAATTTCTCGCCCTTCTGTCGTGCTTTTAAGCTGCGCATCAAAAGCAGACAAGGCAGGAATCTCAAGCGAAGCAGCACTGCGACGTCGGGCAGGCAAATACCCTCCCAAAGCTTCGCGGCGTGCGCGCATATAGGTGAGCTCTTTAGAGCCTTCTTCAAATTTCAAATACGGGACATTTTCAATATCCTGATCGGTAATCGGCAGATTAAAGCGGTCACGGAATTTTTTGAGCGCTTCGACCGGCATTTTTTTCTGTTGATGCGTGATATTTTGTGCTTGGCCTGCTTCTCCCATGCCATAGCCCTTAATGGTCTTCGCTAGGATAACCGTGGGCTGGCCGCGTGTTTGTGAAGCCTGTTTGAACGCTGCATAAATTTTATGGGGGTCATGGCCACCGCGATTTAAATTCCAAATATCTTCATCCGACCAGTCGCTCACTAGTGCTTTGAGTTCAGGCGTATTAAAGAAATATTCACGTACATGAGCACCGTTTTTGGATTTATACGTTTGATATTCGCCATCCACGACTTCCATCATGCGGCGCATCAAAATGCCTTGCTTATCGCGTGCCAAAAGCGCATCCCAACGGCTGCCCCAGACCACTTTGATCACATTCCAGCCAGAGCCCCTAAAGCTGGATTCCAACTCTTGAATAATTTTGCCATTCCCGCGAACCGGCCCATCTAAGCGCTGTAAATTACAGTTCACAACAAAAATGAGGTTATCTAAACGCTCACGCCCAGCCATACCAATGGCTCCAAGCGATTCGGGTTCATCCATCTCCCCATCACCCAGAAACGCCCATACTTTACGTCCGGCTGTTTTTGCCACTCCGCGCGCTTGCAGGTATTTCATAAAACGCGCTTGATAGATGGCCATGATGGGGCCCAAGCCCATCGAAACAGTTGGGAACTGCCAAAAATCAGGCATGAGCCAAGGATGGGGATAAGAAGAAAGACCTTCACCATCGACTTCTTGGCGGAAATTATCCAACTGTTGCTCAGTCAAACGACCCAATAAAAAAGCACGGGAATAAATACCGGGGGAAGAATGCCCCTGCACAAAAATTAAATCTCCGCCGTGCTCTGCGCAAGGCGCATGCCAGAAATGGTTAAAGCCAATGTCGTACAGCGTCGCTCCAGAGGCAAAAGAAGCAATATGCCCCCCTACATTCGTATCTCGCCCTGCACGCAACACCATTGCAATCGCATTCCAACGCGTATAGGAGCGAATCCGGTGTTCCAGATCATGGTCGCCTGGGCTACGAGCCTGCTGGTCCACATCTATCGTGTTGATATAAGGCGTAGTCGAAGTAAAAGGCAAATGATCGCCATGTAAACGCGCAAATTCAATTTGCCGCTCAATAAGATAGTGCGCCCTATCTGAGCCCGGTGCATTAAATACCCCATCGAGCGCCTCTAGCCATTCGGCGGTTTCTTGAGGATCTTCATCCGTGTGCGTTGTAGCTAGGGCTGTAACAGCAGCAAGGGACATAGGTTTGGACATAACTTCTCCTAATGACTGCCCCTATTGGGACAGCCTATTTTGTAGAGTGCGGTTTGCGTAAGTGCAAAGGCCGCAAAAAAGCAGCGGCTGCAATACATGCAAGCACGCTAGTTAAAATGGGGCGCCAATAGGCTACCCGTGAGTATGTAAAAGGGTGGAGCGCGCCGATGCGCATAGCCTGTGCAACCAAGGACTCCGAAGCAACATATTATAAATGCACTCCGTAAAAGCCCTGAATATACCGCTATTTTTCCAGAAAAAAGAATCTGATGCGCGACGCAAACGGGCGGATTGTAAAGAGTGGAGATTTAGGCATGCAAGTAAAATTTTTTATTTGCATAAATGCATATTTTTTTAGAAAAGTCAATTTTTATGTTATAGCGAGAAAAATAGCCCGCGAATAGAGGTGAATAGGGGCGAATACGGCCCAAGGAATAGGCATAAAAACGCTCCTTGGGCCGCTTTTGCTTTATACCTTATATATACACGCCAGCCATTCTTGTGCAGACAACTGCCATTCTCGCATGTATGCGTAATACTTCTGTACATAGGGCTGCGACTCTGGCTTAACCGCAGCCAATTCCGCTTGCTTTTTATCCCCTGCATGCTTCAAAAGCGCTGCCATCTCACTATTGCTAGATTCAATACCAATGCTATGGGGTGTTTTCTTATCAACCGCTTCTGAGTATATATTTGCCCCTTTCTCCATTAGAAAACGGGCGACTGCAACATGGCCGTATTCAACCGCGTTAAATAGTGGGCTTTTATTACTCCAACCCAAAGAGTCTATTTCTTCTACTTCTCTTTTCCCCTCGAGTACCGCTTTCAGCGAGGCTTTAGCGTATTTACTTACTAAGGCTTTGACTACGTTGAGATATCCATTTCCAGCTGCAAGGTGTAGAGGGGTCTTATTATCCACATCTCGCACGTTCTTTTTTGCGCCACTTTTAAGTAAAGTTTCCACTACTTCAAAATGGCCTACCGCAGCTGCATAGTGTAGTGCCGTCGCATTATCTACATCTGGTATATCTATCATTGCGCCATGTTCAAGCAAAATCTTGACGCCTTCAGCGTCACCTTTCATAGCTAGGATATGCAGCAGCGCCCTGCCATTTGCATCTTGCTGGTTTATTTTTGCGCCGATTTTCAGCAAAGAAGGGATAGCCTTTCGATTATGTTGCAAAATTGCAAAAAGAAGCAGGTCTGCGTTATTTTTATCCTCTTCATTCATCCCTTTATTATTCCAGGGAAAAAGCTTGTCTCTCGGTAGATCAGTGCGTTCAGGTAGTTCTATTTGCTCGTTTGCATTACCCTGCGTATACAGCTGCTGATGGGCACACACCATAATCAAAGCGTCAATCGCTGTCTTATTGGATTGGGTCATTGCAAATTGAAGCAACGCTACATTTTTTCTATACTGCTTGCTCGATTCTGCATCACTATCAGAGGAGGCTCCCACAACAGGTGAGTGAGCCCGGTTTGCTGCGTGCAGCGAATTTTCGCTTATGTCACCCTGTGCATTAGGCTGATACACACATATATCTGCTGGAAGTAGATTGTTGAAACAGCCTGTTTGCTCGGGCTTTGTATTTATGATTTGCACATCGTTTTTAAAGGGAGCTGAACGAACTGTATCAGCAGTTAAGAATGATCTGAAATTCATAGAGGAAGCTATTGAAGAGTCCCCTCTCATTGCGGCGCGTAGCATGTGGATATTTCCTAGAAAAATCAACGTTATTTCCTATTCGTCATAAGAAAAATGCTCTTATACACAAAATAAAGTCTCAAATCTATATAAGAAGAAAAAAGAGCACGTATCTGAACCCATAAATAGCCACTTTATGAACGGTAAAATAGCCACTTTATAAACGGTAAACTTATAATGGCAGGCAATAGCCACGGCACAGATCGAGCTTTTCCAGCTTCCTCTTTAGTTGCTTCTTCCACTTTTTTAATGGACCTCGAATGTCTGTTTCTCTATCGCCCCTCCCTCCCGTTCTAGATTTCACTGCATGCGCTGGCAATCCTCTACTTGATTTTTCTGACCTCCCACGCTTTGCAGTCATACGTCCCGGGCACATTAGCCCTGCGCTAGATCTTCTATTGGCGCACGCAACGGCTACACTCGAGCACGTTATCGCGCCTGACACGCCTGCGGGCTGGGAAACGGTGGTTACTCCATTGGAGGAGGCTACAGACTTCTTAGGACGTGCCTGGGGCATAGTGGGGCATTTGAAATCGGTAGTCGATACAGAAGAACTACGAGCAGCGCATGGAGAAAACTTGCCTCGCGTTACCCAATTTTGGTCTAGCCTTGGGCAATCTCTAGCGCTCTTTCAAAAATATCAAGCGCTACGCAATAGCCCTGCCTATGACGCGCTTACCCCTACGCGTCAAAAAATCCTCAATGATGCACTGCGTGATTTCCGCTTATCTGGTGCAGGGCTAGATGAAGCGCTCAAGCCCTCTTTTATGGCCCTGCAAGAGCGCCAAGCCACGCTTTGCAAGCAATTTGCAGACCATGCGCTAGATGCCACCAATGCGTATGTATATCGAGTACTGGATGAAACCGAGTTAAAGGGTTTGCCCGATGATGATCGAGCCGCTGCGCGCGCAGCGGCTGAGGAAAAAGGCGAATCCGGATGGCATTTCACACTGCATTTCCCCTCTTACTTCCCCGTCATGCAATACGCCACCCATCGTCCACTACGCGAAGCCTTGTATCGCGCCTATGTGACTAGAGCCTCTGAATTAGGTCCGGAATACGGACAAGGGCAAGCGGCATGGGATAACACGCAAATTATTAAGGAACAACTGACCATTCGAAGCAAAGAAGCCAATATGCTGGGCTATGCACGGTTTGCCGACCTATCGCTGGTAACCAAAATGGCGCAGTCTCCAGAGCAAGTACAGGACTTTTTAGAAGACCTAGCCCAGCGCGCGCGCCCGTATGCTGAGCAAGAATGGGAAGAACTCCAAGCGTTTGCAGCTAAAGAACTGGGCCTTACCCATTTAGAGCCCTGGGATATAACCTTTGCCGCTGAAAAATTGCGCGAAGCACGCTATGCGTTTTCTGAACAAGAAGTCAGACAATACTTCCCCGAGCAAGCAGTGCTTGCTGGGCTTTTCAAGGTAGCGCAAACCCTTTTTAATATCACCATACGCCCGGCCACAGCCGAGGTATGGCATAAAGACGTGCGATTTTTTGAAGTACTCCATGCGCAGAGTGGTGCCCTTATTGCACAATTTTATTTAGATTTATATGCACGCCCCGGTAAGCGCGGCGGAGCATGGATGGATGATGCGCGCTCGCGTTACCGAGATGCAAAAGGGGTTTTGCACACTCCCGTAGCCTACCTAACCTGCAATTTCTCAGCCCCTCTAGCCGATAAGCCCGCTTGTTTTACCCATGATGATGTCATCACCCTCTTCCATGAATTTGGGCACGGCTTACACCATATGCTCACCCAAATTGAAGATTTAGCCGTTTCGGGTATTCATGGTGTCGAATGGGATGCAGTAGAGCTCCCTTCTCAATTTATGGAAAATTTCTGCTGGGAATGGCAAGAGCTCAGGCAATTGACTGCGCATGTGGATACCGGTGAGCCATTACCTCGCGCCCTGTTTGACAAAATGCAAGCTGCTAAACATTTTCAAACCGGCTTAGGTACTTTGCGACAAATTGTTTTTTCTTTATTAGATTTGAAATTGCATACCGATTTCAACCCTGAAAAAGAAGATCTACAAACTTGTGCTCAAGCCATACATAAAAAATATAACGTCCTCCCACAAGCGCCCTTCTCCCGCACACTGAATACCTTTAGCCATATTTTTGCAGGCGGCTATGCAGCAGGCTATTACAGTTATAAATGGGCAGAAGTACTCTCCGCAGACGCCTATGCCGCTTTTGAAGAAGCCGCACAAAGAAAAGGCACCCCGGTATTAGATCCCGAAACCGGTGCGCACTACCGTCGAGAAATTTTAGAAGTAGGCGGCAGCCGCAGCGCAATGGATTCTTTTATAGCCTTTAGAAAACGAGAGCCACGTATTGATGCGTTGTTAAGGCATAGTGGAATGGGCGAATAAAAAATATACCTATATTCACTCAAAAAATCGTAGGTTGGTGGTGACGAAGGAACCCCAACATGCAAACCACAGTCTTCTTGAAAACCTGCTTATAAATGATCAAAAAATGATCAAAAGCAAAAACTAAAAGACAGTGGTACGCATGTTGGGGAACGTTGCCCACCACCAACCTACACATCACTTTTGCGCAATACATGATTGTATTGTAAAAAAACCTTCGGAAATCCATCCATTTTTTCAGAAAAAATGGATGGATTTTTTTATGGATAATTTAAAATAATGCATCAGAATATTCTTTTTTTATCATATCAAAAAGGATATATAAGTATGCTTAAATTTATGAAAAACGATGGATATCCAGATGATATGATCATCTATGAGCATGGCCCCCACAAAAAGACATTAAAAGAAAACATACGCGGAGTATATATGGCCGTAGATAGTCTATTGTCGGACATACACCCTCCATCCATTTTTAGAAAAAATTATATTAAAAATCAAAAAGAAATAAATGGACCATCAAAAAAACACGCTTTAGGAATGCTTACTGAAATAGAAGGATATTTAAAAAACCCAGTACAACTTTATAAAAAAAATATAGAAAAAACAGAAAAAACCCTATTTACTTTAACAGGAAAACACTTTGAACACCAAAATTTCCTGAATGAAACTCAAAAAATTGACGCATATGCATATGAAATAAATAAAGAAATATTAGAAATACATGCAAAAATCCTGACCCATATTTCTAAAGAAACAAGAGAAATAAAACATCATCCTATGAAAACTTTTTCTGATTTAGAAGAACCCAGCAAAAAAGCCGAAAAATTTTTAAAGCCTCTGCTAGAGGAAATGAGAAGCTGCGTAAAAAAATTACCAGGCATGTGATATAGACCAGACTAATGAATCTTCATCCGCTTCGCAATAAGAATCATTTTTTCTTAATAGAACCTACTACGTTTTAAAATTATATTAAAGTTAATAAATAAAAACTGAAATTAAAAAAATTCCCGATACTTAAAAATGGAGGATACTATGGCAATAGAAAAACCTTCTTCCAAAACTAGTATTAAAAATACAGATCTTGATTTATTTGGCACAGATGGTTCTAAATACACCTCAACAAATAATCAAAAAACCTCCTGGACCTCCTGGCTTCCATTACCAAGAAAAAAACAAAACGAGCAATACTTATCGGTCATAAAAATATCAGACCCTATCAAAATAAGATCCACAAAAAATATTTATCTTACTAAACGGCCTATTGAAAATAACCATATACATAAAGAACAATTGTGCAGTATACTAATAGAACTATGCCATATGGAAGAAAATAAAATAAACAATGAAATATACGAAAAAACTTTAATAGAATATGATAAATTAATAAATAGAAACAACACAAGGCACTGCTTAGATTGGCAAAATGAAATATATAAAGAAAATAAAAAAATTTTCCATCAAAAATGATCGCAATCGAAAATTTATTTTTTTAAAACATCTAGATATAATTCACAAAAAAACACAAAACTAAAAAAAGTAACGAAACCCGAACACATTGCAAAATCTAACGGAATACCGATTGCGAAGTAGCATGAGTTGTTTAAAATGAGCACATGAATACTTCTACTGAAAAACAGAGCGCCGCCCTCCTTGAGCGGCAAGACCAGAAGCTAAAACCGCCTTCGCACTATAAGGTAGTGCTTCTAGATGACGACTTCACTCCAATGGACTTTGTCGTGATGGTGATTCAACGCTACTTCCATAAAGACCTCAAGACCGCAACAGAAATCATGTTGCAAGTCCATATCGAGGGCCGGGGAGTGTGTGGTATCTACACACGCGACATTGCTGCCACAAAGATTGAACAAGTTACCTCTAGCGCACGACAAGCGGGACATCCTTTGCAATGCACGATGGAGGAAATATGATTGCCCAAGAACTCGAAGTCAGCCTACATATGGCATTTATGGAAGCACGTCAGGCTCGCCATGAATTCATCACAGTCGAGCATCTGTTGATGGCATTGCTAGATAACCCTAGTGCTTCTGAAGCTTTGATTGCTTGCTCAGCAAATATTGAAAACCTTCGAACCACGCTGCGCCAGTTTATCCAAAACAACACTCCCATTGTGCCTGGGTCTGATGAAGTGGATACACAGCCTACGCTTGGGTTTCAACGGGTTATTCAACGCGCGATCATGCACGTTCAGTCTTCTTCTCAAAGTAAAAAAGAAGTCACTGGAGTAAATGTGCTCACAGCCATTTTTGGTGAAAAAGATTCTCATGCGGTGTACTACCTGCAACAACAAGGTATTACCCGCTTAAATGTGCTGAATTTTATTTTGCATGGCACGCCAAAAATGGAAGAAGGTACGCAATCCAAATTGGGCGATACGCCTGCTGAAGCAGAAGTTTCTACCAAAGAAAGCACTTGGTCCGCTTTTACTCAAAATCTCAATCAGCTCGCTCAAGATGGGCAAGTAGACCCACTGATTGGGCGCGAGAATGAGGTAGAGCGCGTGGTACAAGTACTGTGCCGCCGCAGAAAAAATAATCCACTCTTGGTGGGTGAAGCAGGGGTGGGTAAAACAGCCATCGCAGAAGGTCTAGCTTGGCGTATAACGCGCAAAGAAGTGCCAGAGGTATTGCGTGACGCTACCGTCTATTCCCTGGATTTAGGTGCCCTACTTGCAGGCACTAAATATCGGGGAGACTTTGAGCAAAGACTAAAAACTATATTAAAAGAGCTCAAAGAACGCCCCCAAGCTATTTTATTTATTGACGAGATTCACACCCTGATGGGTGCAGGCGCAGCATCGGGGGGGGCATTAGATGCTTCGAATTTATTAAAGCCTGCTCTGTCTTCCGGGCAACTCCGCTGCATAGGCGCCACTACTTTTTCGGAATACCGCAACACCATCGAGAAAGATGGCGCATTTGCACGACGCTTTCAAAAGATTGATGTGAGTGAGCCCACCATTGCCCAGACTGTAGCGATTTTGCGAGGCTTGAAATCTCGGTTTGAACTACACCATGGGGTGAAATACTCCCTAGATGCCCTACAAGCCGCCGTGGAACTCTCTGCTCGCTTTATGACAGACCGCCATTTGCCCGATAAAGCAATTGACGTGATTGATGAGGCGGGTGCGGCGCAACAAATTCTGCCGAAATCTAAGCAGAAAAAAACCATAGGCAAGATTGATATTCAAAAAACCATTGCAAAAATCGTGCGTATGCCTGCACACAGTGTGTCGCAAGATGACCGCAGTAAACTCAAAACGCTGGAGCGCGATTTAAAGAATGTCATTTTTGGACAAGACCTCGCTATCGATATGCTTGCTTCAGCTATCAAAATGAGCCGAGCAGGCATTGGTCGGGTAGATAAACCTATCGGTAGCTTTTTATTCGCTGGCCCAACAGGGGTAGGCAAAACTGAGTTGGCGCGCCAGCTGGCTTTTACCCTGGGTATTGAGCTCGTACGTTTTGATATGTCAGAGTATAAAGAAGCCCATGCAATTAGCCGGCTTATTGGAGCGCCGCCCGGTTATGTTGGGTTTGAGCGGGGGGGAATGTTAACGGAGGAAATTCGCAAAAAGCCACACTGCGTGCTGCTACTCGATGAGATTGAAAAAGCCCATCCTGACATCTACAACATACTGCTGCAAGTGATGGACCACGCCACACTCACTGATAATAATGCGCGGCAAGCCGATTTTCGCCATGTGATTTTAGTCATGACGACCAATGCAGGTGCAGAAGCTTTACAAAAATCGAAAATCGGCTTTACAGCACACGCTGAAACAGGAGACCCCACTGCAGATATCCAACGCACTTTCACACCAGAATTTCGCAATCGCCTCGATGCCATCGTGCGCTTTAATCCGCTTAGCAAAGACATTACGCTACGTGTAGTGGATAAGTTCTTGATGAAGCTAGATGCGCAACTGCAAGAGCAAAAAGTGGAAGTGACCTTTACCGATGCAGTTCGCCAATATCTAGCGAAAAAAGGATTTGATCCACTCATGGGCGCCCGCCCGATGGAGCGGTTAATCCAAGACCTTATTTGCAAAGCGCTGGCTGAAGAGCTGCTCTTCGGAAAACTCTCCCACGGTGGAAAAGCCAAAGTCGATATAGATGCGGAAGAAAAAATTCAATTGCAGTTTACAGAGGGAGATCCTCACCCCCAAGTAAAAACAGAAATTGCTGAAGTGGAGTAATCGGTGCTCAGTGCCTCTACTTTGCTGTGGGTTGGTAAGTAGGTAGAAGAAAAAAGCTGGAGGTAGGTAACTAAGTACCTACCTCCAGCTTTTTTTGCAAAGATTAATTAAATTGGGGTGGAACAAGCAGTCGTTTCATCAGCCGCCATTTCGATTACAGCAACGCTAGCCGCGCTCAATTTTAAATTGCAGTTGACAAAGGGTAGACAACAGTCATGCGAAACCCTTAATTAACCCTAAAACCTTTTTTCTGGTGGACGGATGAGGAGAAGATGATCGGTTGGCTGATGTCGCAGCCGGAAAAATCTCTGTCTGTGTGCCTCGATCCGTCTTAGAAGGCTCCCCTTGCGTTTGACTAATAGAAGGAACAACCAGTGCCTCCTCCCTATTTTGTGCGTCTGGCTGCTCGACTTGGTCTCTCGTGCTTAGGTAAGGAACGAAAGGAATACCTGCAGCCTGCTGGGCGTTTTGAACTGCTTGCCTGAATTCGGTTTCCTGGTCTAGATTGCTAAAGGGAACAGTTTGCAGACCTTCAGCAGTATAAAAATACAGGGTGCCGTCCTGTATATACAAAGGCGCACTCTGATCAAAGCGTTGTGCAAGTAAGTGTTCTTTATAGATTAATTCTATCTTCTGCCTATTAAGCGCTGGCAATAAGCGGTAGAACATCGAGCGGTGTTTGCCTAATATCTCAGCAGCGCAGCCCCTCATGTGCCAGTCCTTGTCCTTCGCCAGCGGGATCAGAGCCAGCAGGGCCGACTCCGGTAACGACGACTGCTTGCCTAACGCCTCAGCAGCGCGGCGCCTCACGTCCTGGTTCTCGTCCTTCGCTAGCGGGATCAGAGCCAGCAAGGCCGACTCCGGTAACGAAGACTGCTTGCCTAACGCATCAGCAGCGCGGTACCTCATGTCCCAGTACTCATCCTTTGCTAGCACGATCAAAGCCTGCAAAACCGACTCCGGTAACGGAGACTGCGTGCCTAATACATCAGCAGCGCGGCGCCTCACGTCCCAGTCCCCGTCCTTCAGCAGCGTAATCAAGGCCTGCAGAGCAGACTCCGGTAACGAAGACTGATTGCCTAACGCATTAGCAGCGCAGAGCCTCACGTCCTTGTTCTCATCCATCGCCAGCGCGATCAAGGCTTGCAGGGCCGACTCCGGTAACGAAGATGACTTGCCTAACACATCAGCAGCGCGGAGCCTCACGTCCTTGTCCTGGTCCTTCGCCAGCGCGATCAAGGCCTGCAAGGCCGACTCAGGTAACGAAGACTGCTTGCCTAACGCTTCAGCAGCGCGGCGCCTCACGTCCTTGTCCTGGTCCTTCGCCAGCGCGATCAAGGCCTGCAGGGCTGACCCCGGTACCGAAGACGGCTTGCCTAACGCATCAGCAACGCAGCCCCTCACGTACCCGTCCTTGTCCTTCAGCAGCGCGATTAAGGCCTGCAGAACCGACTCCGGTAACGACGATAGCTTGCCTAACACATCAGCAGCGCGGCGCCTCATGTCCTCGTCCTTGTCCTTCAGCAGCGCGATCAGGGCCTGCAGAACCGACTCCGGTAACGACGACTGCTTGCCTAACACATCAGCAGCGCTGCTCCTCACGTCCTCGTCCTCGTCCTTCGCCAGCGCGATCAAGGCCTGCAGGGCCGACTCAGGTAACGAAGATGGCTTGCTTAACGCATTAGCAACAAGGCGCCTCACGTCCCTGTCACCGTCCTTTAGCAGCGCGATCAAGGCCTGCAGAACCGACTCCGGTAACGAAGATTGCGTGCCTAACGCATCAGCAGCGCGGCGCCTCACGTACACGTCCTTGTCCTTCAGCAGCGCGATCAAGGCCTGCAGGGCCGACTCCGGTAATAAAGATTGCTTGCCTAACGCATTAGCAACAAGGCGCCTCACGTCCCTGTCACCGTCCTTCAGCAGCGCGATCAAGGCCTGCAGGGCCGACTCCGGGAACGACGACGGCTTGCCTAACACATCAGCAGCGTGGCGCCTCACGTCCCCGTTCTCGTCATTTGCCAGCGCGATCAAGGCCAGCAGAACCGACTCCGGCAACGGAGACAGTTTGCCTAACACATCAGCAGCGCGGTACCTCAGATACTTGTCCTCGTCCTTCGCCAGCGCAATCAAGGCCTGCAGTGCCGACTCCGGTAACGAAGACTGCTGGCCTAACGCCTCAGCAGCGCGGCGCCTCACGTCCTCGTCTTTGTCCTTCAGAAGCGCGATCAAGGCCTGCAGAGCCGATTCCGGTAACGAAGAATGATTCCCTAACGCATCAGCAGCGCTGCGCCTCACGTGCCAGTCCTTGTCCTTCAGCAGAGCGATCAAGGCCTGCAGAGCCGATTCCGGTAACGAAGATGGCTTGCCTAACGCATCAGCAGCGCGGCGTCTCACGGCCCAGTTCTCATCCTTAGCCAGCGCAATCAAGGCCTGCAGTGCCGACTCTGGTAACGAAGACTGCTTGCCTAACGCTTCAACAGCGCGGAGCCTCGCGTCCTGGTCCTCATCCTTCGTCAGTGCAATCAAGGCCTGCAGGGCCGACTCCGGGAACGACGACTGCTTGCCTAACGCCTCAGCAGCGCGGAGCCTCACGTCCTGGTCCTTGTCCTTCAGAAGCGCGCTCAAGGCTAGCAAGGCCGACTCCGGTAACGAAGATTGCTTGCCTAACACATCAGCAGCGCGGCGCCTCACGTCCTTGTCCTCGTCTTTCAGCAGCGCGATCCAGGCCAGCCGGGCCGACTCCGGTAACGAAGACTGCTTGCATAACGCATCAGCAGCGCGGCGCCTCACGTCCTGGTCCTCATCCTTCGCCAGCGCGATCAAGGCCTGCAGGGCCGACGCCGGTAACGAAGACTGGTTGCCTAACGCTTCAGCAGCGCTACTCATCAAGTCCCAGTCGCAGTGCCTGTCCTTCAGCGGCGCGATCAAGACCAGCAGGGCCGACTCCGATAAAGCAGATCGATGTCCAAATGTTGTTGCAATCGCTCGTTTTGTTTGCGCTGATGTCGTCTTCTGAAGGCACTGGAGCAACAAGTGCTCGGGAAACGTAGGCTGATCCGCGAGCGTGGATTCTTTTCTATTGTTGATTTCCAATTGCAGCCATTGCGCCAAACTTTGCTCCAGCCGGTCTCGGATTTCGGCCAGCAGCCCGACGCCAGGCGCATTGGATGCTTCATGCAGGCAGCTCATGATAAGGCGTTGATGATGTGCACCGAACAAATCACGCGGTTCGGCTTCGAGCAAAATAAAGAACCGATTCAGCGCTTCCCCGCGCAACAGTCCTGCCACAAACCACCATAGAATCTCATAGCGCGGATTGTATTTATATTGACGAACAAATGCTTCGGGTGTCACTTTCGTCCATCTCTTGGTGTCGGTAGACAGCAGGGTGATCTCCCGCTCCGCTTCCCAATGTCCAACAAAATGCTTGGCCGCAAAGAACTCCTGAAACGTCAAATGCATGAAGTGATAGCTGCGTTGGCTTTTATCTGCATCATCGGTATGCAGGAACGAGAGTTTTTTGAGGTTCGCTTCCAACGTAAATGGAAGTTTCATCCCTTGTTCCTCAAGCTGCTCAATGAGCGCATGTAGATCTCGCTGATTGAATTCAATTTGATTATTCTGCAATCCCTGAAAAGCTAAAGTGCTCAAAAAATCCTGTTCGGTTTTCACCACTTTCTCAATGCGCAATGGGCTTAACGCGTTAATATGGCTCGCAGTTAATAACTCTGCACCTTCCCGTTTACCCAAACGCAGCATATCCTTGCGCCATAATTTATTCATCATGGCTTGATATAAAGCGGTAACGGTCATCGCGCCGGGTGCCTCTTTTTGTATGCGCTTGATTTCATCCCAGCTGTAACAGAGCGCGTCTAACTGGATGGGTACATTGACCAGTCCTTGGATGAAGGCGTTGGTCTGGATGAAGTGCTTGATCTCCTTAGCATCCGAAGCCGGCATCATGTCCCGATTGTCGAGATAGGCGGTAACGTTTTCCGGGCTAAAGCCCACCGTCTCCAACTCCAAATCCATCGCTTGAGCCTGTTTCAAATCCACATGAGGCCGGGAGGTAATCAGCACCGCAGGCTGATTGAGCAACTGCTTAAGAAACTCGGACATCGGTTCGTGCTCCACCCATTCCTGGGCAATTTCATCCCAGCCATCGAGCACAAAGAGGGTTTTATCTTTAGCTGGCCCGCTGATGTGCGCTTCGAGCGTCTTTGCTAAAGTCTGACCGTTGGGGTAGCTCTGAAAATAGGTTTCATGAAACAAAGTAGCCAGATCACA
This sequence comes from Mycoavidus cysteinexigens, assembly GCA_031963225.1. Classification (GTDB taxonomy): domain Bacteria; phylum Pseudomonadota; class Gammaproteobacteria; order Burkholderiales; family Burkholderiaceae; genus JASSUD01. The sequence goes on along the minus strand of JASSUD010000003.1, from coordinate 64,546 downwards.
GCTTGATTTGCCCTTTAGCGTGCGCAACGGAATCCAGAACAGCCAGTCAAAGCGATCCTGCCATTGTCCTTTTTGCGCGTACTCGTAGACGATCTTTTTGGATAAGGTCGTTTTGCCCACACCAGCCCGGCCTCGAATCAGAATTCGCTGTGGAACCGCGGTCTTGCCATCGTTTAATGCTCGGGGATCAAACAGCTTCTCGAGTGGCACTAATTTCTGTGGGTTGGAATCGATCGTCTCGAAACTCGGTAAGCGATGAAAGTGGTTTTGTGCGGCACCTTCTTTAGACCTGCTCTCTTCACCTTCTTCAAGCTTCTTCTCTTCCTTGCGCGCTTTCTCATGTTCCACTATCGCCAGATTGATATAGCAGTGTTTCATCGAGAGCGGCGGACCGGATAGCCGTTGAATTGCTAGACGGTCAAGAGAGGCATAGTGAGTTAAGGCTGCTCGCAGCTCTTGCACGTCTACCTGTGCTTGCAGCGTTTGCAGCGTGGCCTGAACATTCTGGGAGATTTGCCCCCATATGCGTACATATTCCGCTGCCTTAGGCGCCGATGCTTCGCTGTTTAAGCGCTTAATCAAGTCGCTATACGCGGTCCAAAATGTGCGCAGCAGCGCTTCTGCACCATTTTGCGCCAGCAGCCGCTCCAACAATTTAAAGAAAACTAGATGACGGCCCTGCTGCTGATACACAGCCTGACCGCTCGCCTGCTGCGAGGCAAAGCGGGGCATATCTTCAATGCGCACCGTGGTTGCTTTAACAAAATCTTGAACGCAGAGCTCATACCCATTGGCACATAACGAGACCGGAATGATGCCGTGCTGATCCAGATAGTCCGTGCGGATTTTTAAAAAGGCCATTTCCGTCAAGACATGATGAAAATCCGCTTGTTGGGAATACATATTGACCACTTTCCGTATTTCAGCTTCTGCCTGCGTGGGGCTTTGCTGAGCCAGCCCGTAGGCTTTTTTCAGGTCTGCGCAATAGGCTTGATAGTGTTTCCCCGCTTCTCCCCATTGCAGATAGTGCCCTAAGACCTGCGAACCACAAACAATCACCTTATCGACCGGCTGGATCCCACCTATGGTGGTGGGCAACAAACACAGCTGGCTGGTGAGAATATCGTCTACCCTGGCCGCATCTTCTCTGGTGTTTAACGCAGCCGGTGCTTGCAACCCCTTTGGCCGTTGATCGGAATAAAGATTAATGCCTAGCTTAACCAGGTGATCAATCAGAAATTTCGACGTGCCTGCATCTGCCATGCCGTAATGTGGGTTGTCATGGGCGTACACTAAAAAGGCACTGGGCCATACGCTTGATAAATCCAAGTTCTGAAACGTCTGCAGTGTTTCCGTAAACAACTGGTTCACCAAGTCATTCTTTTCTTGGATGCCTTCGAGTATACGTGGCGAGAGTGCTGCGTTCTGAGCAGGTTCAGCCAATGTTGATGGGATATCGGCGGGCATGGAAGAAGAAGGATTGACGGCGGAGGGTGGAGCAGAAGCATGCAAGGTCTCGCTGGTCTGCGCGGCGACGATAGACTGGTTCGTCAGCGTAGCCGGGTGCAGCGCTGCATAGGCCGATAGACTGCTTGGCTGAGCTGCTACACCGGGATGGCCCCATTTTTGCGCTTTGCTATAGCTGGCTTGCGCTTTATCGAGCTTTCCCAATTTCTCCAGAAGTTCGGCGCGTTCAAAATAGACCTCAGCGATGCGTTGCCGCAAGACTGCTTCTTCGGATGTTTGCGCTTTAGCAAAAGCGCTTTTTAATTGGGATAAGGGGGGCGTTACCTGGTACGCATCCGCGGTCTGTCTAAAGCTTACTTTTGCCTGGTCATACAAAATAAAAGCGGCATCTAGATTCCCAGCCGCCTTGTGATGTCGACCTGCATTTAAATAGGTTTGAGCAAGCGTTAAACTGACTGCGGTAGACTTTGAGTGCGAGAATCCGGCCAACATATTTTTTCCTCTTATTTTCTGCTAGGGAGCGTATTAGGTGCTGTATAAAGCGCGGCCTGCTTGGTAAGTGGTTTCAGCACGCATCGGGGAGTATAGCGGCACTTTACTGGTGCCGTCATTCATTCGTTGCGGTGATCGAGATGGCGGAATGTTGTTTACCGGCTAATAAGCAGTGGGGTCGAGTTCGCGCATATGGGTTTCTATCCAACTCTCTGTTTCTTGGTTTGCTTGCTCGGGTGTTAGATTTGCGGTTGAAATAGGGGTGCCGATCAAAATAGTGACATGGCCTGGATATTTTAAGAAAGAATTGCGAGGCCATACGCGGCCTGCATTATGTGCAATTGGAACAATAGGAACACCTGCTCCAATTGCAAAGCGAGCACCTCCACTTTTATAGCGTCCTTTTTTGCCTCGTGCGGTGCGGGTCCCTTCTGGAAACATAATGACCCACGATCCTGCTGATAAGCATTTTTTGCCCTGTTTGAGTACGGCATTAAAGGCATGGTGCGTTTTTTTTCGGTTGATATGCACCATATTGAGCATGCCTAATGCCCAGCCAAAAAAAGGTATCCATAAAAGCTCGCGTTTAAAAACAAAGCAAAGCGGCCGGGGCATAAGAGCCAGTAGAGCAAAGGTTTCCCAAGCGGATTGATGCTTAGAGAGTAAAACGGCAGGGCCGTTTGGCAGTAAATCCATGCCTTGCACTTCATACGTAATTCCATTTAGCGCGCGCAATACCCTTAAAGTGATGCGACACCATATTGCAATCATGGCATAACGGCGTGATACCGGTATGAAGGGAAAACTAACCATGCATAAGATGCCATACAGCACCGTGAAGAAAACCAGATAAAGCATAAACCCCAGTGAACGTAGCCATAGAGGGGTTTGGGAGTAGCGAGCAAGCATAGAAGGGTATTAATTGAGAGGCAAAGGGGCTGGTGAAGCTTTTACCCGGAAAAAACGGATTCATTTTCATCACCAGAACGAGGCAGTTCACCTCCTGGTCTGGTCAAAATCGCCCGGAAGGCATCAAAATCTGCACCTTTAGCGCGCATAATAAAAAATTGCTCGGTTTGCAAAGCAGAGATTTTTTCTGCAACCGCAGAGATAAATAAAAGCGTCATAGTTGCGTAAATTAAAGGTAGCGATGGCTTTGGCCTGGCCATTGGCTGTTCTTTCTAAAATCATCTCATATGATATCAATAAACATTTGGAAACAAGGCAGGGTCACTAGCTTTAATGTAACCTCTATAATCTCGTTGTGCGTAAGTTAACCCGTAGGTTGGGGTGAGGTACGAACCCCAACATGCATGCCACGGCCTTCTTGAAGACCAGCTTATAAACTCTCTAAAAGCAAAAATTAAAAGTCAGTGGCGCGCATGTTGGGGTTCCGTATTTATCCAAATTCCTCACCCCAACCCACCAGTATTTAAAGGATTTTGGTTTTGATGGCCCGCTCCCAAACTCTCCAGCAAGATGATAATGAAATTCTGCGGCTCACGGATGTGCAGCGCGGTTTTAATAAAGCACAAGACGAGCTTTTAGTACTGGATGGCGTAAATTTAACGCTTAAAAAAGGAGAGATCGTCGCTTTACTTGGGCGTTCAGGCTCTGGTAAATCCACTTTGTTGCGCATTATTGCAGGCCTGATTAAATCCACAGGCGGAAAAGTAGAATATCTTGGAAAACCCGTATCTGGCCCTGCGCAGGGCATTGCCATGGTCTTTCAAACCTTTGCGCTTTTTCCCTGGTTAACCGTTTTAGAAAATGTGGAGGCAGGGCTGGAAGCCTTAGGTCTGGGTGCAGCAGAACGTCGTGAACGTGCGCTTGCGGCCATTGACCTGATCGGTATGGATGGTTTTGAAAATGCCTACCCCCGTGAATTATCAGGGGGTATGCGCCAAAGAGTGGGTTTTGCACGCGCTTTAGTGGTCGATCCTACGCTACTTTTAATGGATGAGCCTTTTTCTGCGTTAGATGTGCTCACAGCTGAGACTTTGCGTACCGATTTCCTAGAGCTTTGGAATGAGCACCGCTTGCTGATTCAATCTGTACTATTGGTTACGCACAATATTGAAGAGGCCGCTTTTATGTGCGACCGCATTCTAGTGTTGTCTTCTAACCCTGGGCGCGTAATGATCGATATTGAAGTGCCTTTTGCGCACCCACGCGATCGCCTAGACCCCGCTTTTCGAGAATTTGTAGATACCATCTACGCCAAAATGACAGCGCGCCCCAAAACAGGGCCAAAACGCAAAGCACTTACATTGGGAAGCTTACTGCCTCAGGTATCTACCAATCTTATGGCTGGTTTTGTCGAAACACTTGAAGCGCCTCCATACAATGGGCGCGCAGATCTGCCAGAAATTGCACGTAGCTTGCACTTGGAAGTGGATGATCTCTTCCCTGTTGCAGAGATGCTGCAGCATTTGGATTTTGCCGATATTCGAGAAGGCGACATCCTGCTCACCAACGCAGGCAAAGTCTTTGCCCAAGCGGGAACCCAAGAGCGCAAAAAGCAATTCGCAGCTCATTTATTGCGCAATGTGCCATTAGCTGCGCGTATTCATAAAGTATTGAATACCCGCCAAGGGCATCACGCTCCGCGTGTTAATTTCGAGCAAGAACTGTCGGAATTTTTATCAGAGAGTGCGGTGAAAGAAACACTCGATGCCGTGATTAACTGGGGACGGTATGCGGAGATTTTCTCGTATAGCGATCAGGCTGAGATATTTACGGCAGATATGGAGCCATAACGCAGAGAGGAGCGGCTTAATTGATGTTGTGCAGGTATTCAAGAAGACCGTGGCCTGCATGTTGGGGTTCGTCTCTCACCACCAACCTACCGAGATTCATATGTAAAAAAGCTCTACAAACCTTCACCAACCACAAGAAAAGCAAAGAACGGTAGGTTGGTGGTGAGGGACGAACCCCATGCGCGCTAACTTAAGCCAAAGACCAGAACATATTGTCGCTAAACTGTACAAAAAGTTAAGCGAAAAAAGGGGATTTTTTCCATGAACAGGCTATCTTTTGGCTTAAGTTAGCGCGCATGGGGACGAACCCCAACATGCGTACCGCGGGCTTTTTGAATACCTGCGTAACATCAATAATTAAGATGAAGTGTTAGCTTCGCGCTGTAACAGCACAAGCTTGCGCTCCACTCCCCAATGGTAGCCAGAAATGTCGCCATTCCTGCGCACTACGCGGTGACAAGGGATGGCGACAGCGATAGGATTAGCTCCACAGGCCTGTGCCACCGCCCGCATGGCTTTAGGTGAACCAATTCGCTTGGCAATGTCTGCATACGAAGCGGTAGTGCCTGGTGGTATCTCGCGCAGTGCCTGCCACACGCGTTCCTGAAAAGCGGTGCCTCGTATATCCAACGGTAGATTTAGGCCCAACGATGGGGCTTCAATAAATCCCACCACTTGCGCCACCAACTGTTCAAAAGCCGCATCTCCTCCTAGCAACTCTGCTTTGCGAAACCGACCTTGAAGTTCTTGCACTAACGCATTCGGATCATCGCCAAAAAATATAGCGCAGATACCACGTTGGCTTTGCGCAACTAAGATAGCGCCTAGCGAGCACTGCCCTACAGCAAAGCGAATCTGCATATTTTTGCCGCCTGCACGGTAATCTCGTGCATGCATCCCCAATAAATCCTCTGAGGTTTCGTAGAAGCGGCTATTAGAATTAAAGCCTGCGCCGTAAATAGCGTGTGTAACAGTGGTATGCGCATGGCTCAGTTCGTCGCGCAGCTTATTTGCGCGGTAGGCGCTGGCATAGGCTTTTGGCGTGAGCCCTGTCTCGCTCTTGAAGATGCGATGAAAGTGAAAAACACTCATGTCAGCCTGCGTGGCGAGCTCGTTCAGGCTCGGCGGTATTTCAGCGGTTTCGATCAGTCGGCAGGCGTCGATAACCAGCGCTGCACGCTGCTTTGCTAATTCTGTCTGGTCTGCAGCAATACGGCGACTAGCGCGGTAACCGGCTGCTTGTGCTGCTTTTGCTGTGTCGAAAAATTCTACATTTTCACGTTTAGGTAAGCGCGCAGAGGAGCTCGGGCGGCAATAGATACCCGTAGTTTTAACCGCGTACACAAAGTGTTCATCGGCGTTTACATCCCGGCCTTGCACTGCAGCCCAGCGTTGCTCTTCGGTAACAAAGTTCATTGCAGGTGTCATCGCTTTTTCATATTTAGATTCCAATGACTTTTTCATGCTTAAGTAACCAGTGTTTGCGGTGCAAACCCCCTGCATAGCCTCTTAATTCGCCATTGCTAGCAATTACGCGATGACACGGTACGATGATAGAAATGGGGTTGGCACCATTCGCTGCACCAATCGCGATGGCGGCACGTGGGCTTAAACCTAACTCGCTAGCTAGTTTGCCATAGCTAGTGGTTTGACCTACCGGGATGCGACGTAAAGCTTGCCATACGCGGCGTTGTAAATCGGTGCCAGCAGTGGCGGTAGTAAGCTCATCTAGCGCAGCAAAGTCGCCATCGAAATATCGCATGAGCACTGTGGCAATAGCAGAAGGAGCTTGTATATCAATTAGCTCGTAGTTTTTGTAGTGTTTGCGTAATAAGGTATGCATACGCGCCTCGTAGTCGGCAAAGTCCAACGCTCGAACCTGCTCTTGCTCATCGGTCACTAACAAAATGGTATCTAAAGGGGAAGCTAGTTTGCTCAGATAGAGTTGCATGATTCCTCACATTCGTGTGTGCACTGGTCAATACATAGTTTGAGATTAGCCATTTGTAAGCAGTGTAAAAGGGCCAAGGGCACTTTGAAACTCTACTTCTTGCGGTTGAATTTTCAAGTTTGCAGATTAGCTACTCGGCGCGATGTGATGGATGAACTCATGGATCGGATGAGCTTTTACGATGCCTACCGTTTACACTCCACCCTAAAAGCTCGTATGCGCTCGCTAATGAGTTTCCACTTTCTGTACTGTGCACTGTTAAACAAAATTTACGCTATGTTAAATTCTATCCCGAGCTCTGTAGCTCCATCCTATTTTGCTGTGCAAAAATCTCCAGCACTTTCATTACTCTCTATCCCAATTGAAATTCGAGATGAAGTAAAAAATTATTTGGATTGGTCGGATCAGCAAAATCTCTTTAAAGCGTTGGCTACAGTGACTCAAAATGGCAAGCCAGTAGATAATTCACCGGCACTAAAAATGCACTTGCTGTTGCAAAGAGTCCCGTCGAAATTTCAAGAAACTTTGGCTAGATCGGATGCCAGCTTACAAGCATTTGCCTTAAATCAATTAGAGATGTTGTGGGAGTCAAAACAACTCCTTCGTAAAATTACAGAAAAGCCCGCGCTTATTAAATTGCTATTTTTTGCCTGTGGTCCCGCAATATTTGAGTTTTTAAAGGGAAAAATTGAACCAGAATTGGAATTGAAGCAGGAGCTACTGAGTTGGGTTGAACGCTCAAAAAGTGAAGAGGTGCAAGCCATAGCGGCGAATGCATTAACACTATTGGTTAAAGCGGGCGTAGATCTGTCAGAGCAGAATTTTAATGGGATTCGGGTCTTTGAAGCAGATTTAAGTTATGGGAAATTTGATCAGACTCAATTTGAAGGAGCTGATTTAAACAACGTCAACTTCCATGGGGCGTGGCTGCAAGGAGCAAATTTGCAAAAAGCGAATTTAAAGGGGGTTAACTTTGGTGAGCTACCTAGCTTAGAGGTAGAGGGTTGGGCTAATCAATGTTGCTACTCTCCTGATGGACAGTGGCTGGCCGTTGGTATGGGAGATGTACCGGGGGATTATAACTATAATCAGATCAAGTTGTACCGAACTGAGACTCTAGAGCCAATTTTTACTCTTAGAGGATATCCTGATCAAGTGTTGAGCCTGAGTTTTTCGCCAGATGGCAAAATTCTGGCTTCGAGTAGCTTGAATCAAACGGTGATAAAGCTGTGGGAAATAGAAAGAGGAAGAGCAAGGGTGTTATGCACGCTTGGAGAGGGTAGCCAGGGATGGGGCGTGAATAGTGTGCATTTTTCGCCAAACGGTAAAGTTTTGGCAGCAGGTAATGCAGATGGGACGATTGAGCTGTGGAGAGTAGAAGATGGAGAGAGGCTGAACATATTTAAGGGACACCATAGGCGGATACAGAGTATTAACTTTTCGCCGGACGGTAAATTGCTTGCATCGGGAAGTGCTGATGAAACAGTAAAGCTGTGGCATGTGGAAAGCGCAGAGGTGTTTCATACACTTGAAGGACATAAAGATTCTTATGTAAGAAGCGTACATTTTTCACCAGACGGTAAATTGCTCGCATCGGGGGGCAATGATATGACAGTAAAGCTGTGGAATGTTGAAAGTGGAGAGGTGCTTCATACCCTTGAAGGGCACAGTGACTCTGTGACTAGTGTGCGATTCTCGCCAGACGGAAAATTTTTAGCGTCGGCAAGTTTAGATGATATGGTAAAGCTGTGGAAAGTGGGAAGCGGAAAAGAATTGCATACATTTAAAGGTCATTGTTATGCAGTGAATAGTGTGAATTTTTCGCCAGACGGTAGATTTTTAGTATCGGGGGATGGTGCGAAAGAGGTAAGGGTATGGAATATAGATAAATGGAATACCGGTTTGCATTTGAGTTCTCCTCAAAAAGAGTTGACCGTAGTTAATATGTCTATTCAAGACGCACAGAATGTAAGCCCATTGAATGGGCACTTGCTCAAGCAAAAGGGCGCATTTGGGGAGCCTGACCGAATATTAGATAAGTGGAGGATATACGGTTAGCTAGAGCTCATTGGCCGGCGCAAATACTTTCGATATTCAGCCCATATATTGCACGACCGAAATGCGTTACGCCTTTGCCGCCTCTTGTTGCATAACGACACCGTGACATTCTCGAAGCTTCTCACAGGCAAGAGTAGGCCTGAAATCAGCATAGCGACCTCTTCTCGCATCGTCATTGTTATCGTATCTGGCGCCGCCATACCACGCTCCTGTCTCACCACCAACCCGCGTTTGGTGGATGTATAATCCGGATTGGCCAATGCTTTAATCCAAATTGGCCAATGTTTTAATCCGGATTGGCCAAAGCTTTAATCCAAATTAGACGGACGCTAAATACGAAATGGTCGTAACTCCCCCTCCATTTTTCCATAGATTTGTTAGCGAACGCATCCATACGGCACTTCAAGATACGCCTGTGGTTATGATCAATGGTCCCCGCCAATGCGGTAAAACGACCTTGGTTCGCCAGTTTGCTGGTACTAGCCATGTATATATCACCCTGGATGATGATACAGCGCTTGCTGCTGCCAAAAATGATCCAACTGGATTGGTGCGCTCACTCGATTATGCAATTATCGATGAGATCCAGCGCGCGCCTGAACTTTTACGTGCCATTAAAAAGACGGTTGATGAGGATCGTCGGCCTGGCCGTTTTTTGCTTACGGGCTCAGCCAATGTATTGACCCTGCCAACGGTGTCAGAAAGCCTAGCTGGGCGCATGGAAATCATTAATCTTTTGCCTTTATCGCGCTCCGAGATTAAAAATAAAAAGCCTCTATTTCTAGAACATGCATTCGCTGGAAAACTTATTAAACCGTCGGAAGTACTCATTGATCATGCACTGGTGCAAGCGGTATTAACCGGCGGTTATCCAGAAATGCTAGCACGGCAAGATGCGAAAAGACGCCGAGCCTGGCAGCGCGATTATCTGCATGCCGTCTTGCAGCGTGACGTGAGAGACATCGCTTATATCGAGAAAATAGATCATCTGCCGCGTTTGCTTCAGGTGCTTGCTCACTATTCTGGACAATTGATTAATTTCACTCAGATCGGAGGGCAAGTTGGCCTGGATAGTAAAACTGCAAGTAAATATTTAGCCATTTTTGAGCAATTATTTTTGCTCCACCGTATCAAACCTTGGTTTCGTAATGAGATTAAACGGGTAGTTAAGTCCCCTAAGCTGCATTTCGTTGATGCGGGCTTACTGGCAAGCTTACTAGGGGTAACTGCCCAACGCATTGCAGAAAACCGTACCTTATTTGGTCCTATCCTCGAAACCTTTATTGCCTCTGAAATTATGAAGCAGTTTACGTGGTCTGATGAAGCATATACGCTTCATCATTATCGTGATAAAGAGCAAAACGAAGTAGATATGGTGGTTGAAAATGAAATAGGCGAGGTGCTTGGTATCGAAATAAAAGCATCTGCATCGGTTCGTGCGGATGATTTCAAAGGATTACGCAAGTTAGGTGGCATCTGTCAGGAAGGATTGAAGCTCGGGATTATTTTTTATAATGGAGAAAATATTATTCCATTTGGAGATCGTTTATTTGCCGCGCCGATATCATGCTTATGGGAATAATCGGTAAATTGGTGGTGAGGTACGAATCCCAACATGAAGACCATTGCCTTCTAATTATGACTTTTTGCAATATATAGACAGGTTTTAAAGAAGGCAGTGGCGCGCAGGTTGGGGTTCGTGCCTCACCACCAACCTACCGATTATTTTGTTTCGTGGGCGGTTACGTCGATGGTGTCTTTGCGTGTTGGAGTAGGCGAAGAAGAAGGGGGCGTAGCTTCGCCTTGATTTAGGCCTTCTTTAAAACCTTTGAGGGCGCTGCCAAGATCGGTGCCGATATTGCGCAATTTTTTGGTGCCAAATACCAAAGCAATAATAAGTAAGACGATAAGCCAGTGGCCAATGCTAAGCATAGTTACTCCTTGGAGATATCTTTATCAATACCAGAAGCAGGCGTTCCCATAATATGGGCATGCAAATGGAAAATTTCCTGCCCGCCGCCAGGGCCCGTATGAATAGTAGTGCGAAAACCAGTCCTATTAGTTGGCGCATCATCATCAGAGGTACGAACATACCCGATACCAAGCTGTTTAGCCAGCTTCGGTATTAAAACAAGCAGCGATCCCAATAAAGCAGACTCGTTCTCACCGCAATCGGAAAGAGAGTGGATATGTTGGCGAGGCACCACGAGCGCATGCACAGGTGCTTTGGGGTAAATATCATGAAAAGCATAAAACTGATCGTCTTCATACACTTTTTTGCTCGGTATTTCCCCCGCTACAATCTTGCAAAAAAGACAGTTTGATACGGTATTACCCGGCGCTTCCTGCATGAAATTTCTCCTGCGAAAAATGGTAAGCGCCCACCTATGGAAGACGCGACTCACTAAGATAAAGCCATCCCTTAATAATTCTGTACACCGCCCAAATAGCTCCTGCCAGCAGAACAAACGGCCCGATAAGTGCCAAGGACAATAATACGCCTAATACGGTGAAAGCTACGAGGCCCCAGAAGGTACGAATTTGCCAAGTAAAATGCGCAATATAAAGCGGCGCATTAATAATGCTGTGAGAATGATGTGCCGCTCTTTGCGCCATTTTCCGCAGATCTGCACGCTTAATATAGCTGATAATCAACGCAATAAGCCCAGTCAGGCCGCCTGTTAGCCAGCAAATCGCATACAAAGCGTAGAGAATATGCGTAAGCGTGCGCAGTTGAGCGGCCGCATCTGGGGAGGGATCAGGTATGTCACTATGGTTAGGTGGTAAGACATCTATAGTCATAGTATTTTGCTCCAGCCAGATTAAAAGCATTTAATGGTTGTGGGAACGTTGGAACACCACCGACTTACAATCATCGCTTTTGAGCTGCATATGCAGGTTTTAAAAGGACAGCGGTCATCATATTGGGGTTCGTATCTCACCACCAACCTACAGCGAATGGGTAGGTTGGCGGTGACGAAGGAACCCCAACATGCACACCACAAGCCTGTAACCATCGCTTTTGACCTACATATGCAGGTTTTAAAAGGACAGTGGTCATCATGTTGGGGTTCGTTCCCATGCGCGCTAACTTAAGCCAAAAGATAGCCTGTTCATGGAAAAAATCCCCTTTTTTCGCTTAACTTTTTGTACAGTTTAGCGACAATATGTTCTGTTCTTTGGCTTAAGTTAGCGCGCATGGGGTTCGTGCCTCACCACCAACCTACAAGCTAATTGTAGACTCCATTTGGAGACTTGCAATCGACTCTTAGATAGACAAAGCTGCTTTTACTGCTTCTACATGTCCTGGAACTTTAACGCCGCGCCAAACGTGTTGAATTACATAATCGGTATCAACTATAAACGTGCTGCGTTCAATGCCGCGTACGTCCTTGCCAAACATTTTTTTGGGCTTGATCACATCAAACAGCGCGCATAGTTTTTCATCGCTGTCCGAGAGCAGAGGAAAAGGAATGCCTAGTTTATAACTAAAGCGTTTATGCGACTCCAGGCTATCGCGCGATACCCCCACAATTTCCACACCAGCTGTTTGAAAATCTGGGTAGGCTTGTGCGAAAGCTGCACTTTCATCGGTGCAGCCTGGTGTATCGTCTTTGGGGTAGAAATATATAACGAGGTAGCGTTGACCTGGTTTTTTCAGGCAAGCAGATAGAGAAAAATCTCCGAGGGTCGAAGGGACAGTCCAATCACTGAGTGTGTCATTAACCGCTAGGGCCATGGTAGAGAACTCCTAAAGTAATCGAAAAAGAGGCCGGGCTCCTGAATAGGTAAGAAGCCGTTTCAGGTTTTATCATCCTATATTAGTACGGATAGTTAGCAATTGTTTTAATAAAGCGGGCAGTGCAGTCTGGACGGTGTCCCACACCATATCAAGATTAATATCGAAATAACCATGAGTGATACGGTTGCGCATGCCTCGCATGCTACGCCACGGCACTTCAGGGTAAGTTTGGGTGAATTCGCTGTATCCATCCATTATTTTTGTAGATGCCTCACCGATGATGATAAGACTCATGATAAGTGCCTGCTGCGTGCATTTATCTGCGAGGAAATCTTCTTTATTTAAACCTTCAACAAAGCTACAAGCATCTGTTGCAGCTTGTTGGATATGCTCAAGATAATCAGGAAGGCGATTTTTACTCATATTGGCTGTGCTTGTGAAAGTACTTGGGCACGGAATTTTGGCGGCAGATCGCCTGGAGTTAACAAATCAACGTGGATGCCGAGCAGGTCTTCTAGCTCAATCTGCAGGCCTCCAAGATCAAATAGCGTTGCACCAGGGAATGCATCCACTAACAGATCAAGGTCACTTCCATCTAAATCAGTGCCGCTAAGTACTGAGCCAAATATGCGAGGATTTGACGTGGGAAAACGGTTTACCGCTTCGCGTATAGCATTTCGGTTTAGATTAAGTGCTATAGATGGTCGCATGGATTCCTCCTAAGATATCGCATCTTTGTGAGTTTTCTTATCAAAATGCATTGTACGATACCGGATTGATAATACGTTTTTATCGGAAGTATGGGCTGATCAGGTAGCTTGCACAATAAGCTCACCAGATCGCCCCGCCACGCTTCCCCATGTAACGGGTGCTTCTAGCAACGCATCAGGCGTAAGAGTGGCGTAATAATCCGCCAACGATACCAGCTTATGCCCCTGTGCACGCCAGCCTGCAAGCAAATCTTCAAAAGCCGCATTGAGCTTTTGCCCTTCCAACTCTGCATGTAATGTGAAAACGTGGTCATGCATGGGCACATTGCCTGCAGCAGGATCGGTTTTTGCTAGCAATTGCTGAACGACTTGCCGAGTATCCGCACCATCCACTCCTAGCATTTCGTCGAAAGTAGGTAAGGTAGTGGGGAGTTGAACATGTGCCAATGGTTTGCCATTTAAGGTGGGCCGGTAGGGGCCTGTTCCGCGCCCGTCTGAAGAATAGGGGAGGCCCCATGCATCAATCTGCAAAAAAGCCGCTGCGTTCATTTGCCAACCTGCCGCGCCGTGCGTGGTAGGCGGGGCGCCAAAAATCTCTAAAAAGCGCGCGTAGCTTTGATGCATTTGCGCCATGGTCCATTTGCTATCACGCTCACGTACATGGTCTTGCCAATAGACATGATCCCACGCATGTATGCCACACTCAAACCCTGCATTGCGCACGGCTTGCATCTGGGCTTTTGCTTTGCGACCAATATCTGGGCCGGGCCACAGCACGCCATTAAATAGCGTGCGCAAGCCATAGTGCTCGAGCACAGAAGTGCGGGATACTTTTTGCAGAAAACCCGGCCGAAAGATACGGCGCAATGCCCATCCGGTATGGTCGGGCCCTAAGCTGAATAAAAAAGTGGCTCCTGCCTGTGCCTGCTCCAAGCTTTTCAGCAGCGTAGGGACGCCTTTTTGCGTACCAACCAGCGTATCTACATCAATTTTGAGTGCAATATAAGCCAATTTAGTTCTCTATTAATGCATCCATCTCAGCGATATGACCGCGGTAGGCTTCAAATATTTTACGTAGCGTGTCATCCAAACCCAAGGTCGGTTTCCAGTCTAATTCAGCCATCGTATTATCAATTTTAGGCACACGGTTCTGAACGTCTTGATAGCCGTTTCCGTAATATTGCTGCGAGGAGGTTTCGATAAGAGGTGTACTGGAGAGGCGGCTCGCATATTCAGGGAATTCATGCGCTATATCGAGCATTCTGGTAGCCAGCTCTCGAATCGAATAATTATTATTGGGGTTGCCAATGTTATAAATTTTCTGACTGGCTATGCCTGCTGGGTTTTCGATGATGCGCATCAATGCATTTATGCCGTCATCGATATCGGTAAAGGCGCGCTTTTGCGCTCCCCCATCTACGAGTTGAATAGATTTTCCGCGCGCAATATCGCCAAGGAATTGCGTGACTACGCGAGAGCTTCCTTCTTTAGGGCTAAAAATAGAATCCAGCCCAGCACCAATCCAGTTAAAGGGGCGAAAGAGGGTGAAGTTCAGCCCTTCTTGCGCGCCATATCCCCAAATGACTCGATCCATAAGCTGCTTGGAGCAGGCATAAATCCAGCGGGATTTTTGAATGGGGCCATACACGAGAGAAGAGGCTTCAGGATCAAATTGCTCATCGGTACACATACCATAGACTTCAGAGGTCGATGGAAATACCAAATGTTTTTTATATTTCATCGCTGCACGAACAATAGGTAAATTGGCTTCAAAATCCAATTCAAAAACGCGCAGAGGTTGTTTCACATACGTTGCAGGTGTAGCAATGGCCACTAGGGGCAAAATGACATCGCATTTACGAATATTGTATTCCACCCATTCTTTATTGATTGTGATATCGCCCTCTGAGAAATGCATGCGAGGGTGATTTAACAAATCGCCAAGGCGTTCAGTCTGCATATCCATACCATAGACTTCCCAGTCTGTGGTTTCTAAAATGCGTTTGGATAGATGATGGCCAATAAAGCCATTCACGCCGAGGATAAGTATTTTTTTCATAAAAATGGGTAGGTAAAAAAATAAAGCAAATAATGGTGCGAAAAGGGCAAAATGGCCTAAATGTGATTTAGGCCTTACTCGCACGAGTTAGTTCTATAAAACGGGCCGGCGTAATGGCTTGGCCTTCATATAAAAGCGTGTGGATCAAAATAACGCCGCCATCTGCACAACATCCAACAAAATGGTTGTCTCGAACCTGCAAACCCACTTGCTTAATATCGCCTGATGCTAGGCCAGGAACAGCTGCTGCACCTAAATGGATGCGTTTTTCCAGCCGTGCTGCGGCGATGATAAAACGGTGTGAACCTATTACAGTAAAAGCGCCTGGGTAGGGAGGGGCGAGCGCGCGTATTAAGTTGTATACCATGTGAGCGGGGGCTTGCCAGTCGATGCGCCCGTCTTCTGGCGTGCGTCGACCAAAATAACTCCCTTTTTCTAGGGCATTCGGCAAACGTTCAGCCCGGTCTGCTAACAGATCCGGTAAGGCTTTCCATAAGGTAATTTCAGCGGCAAGCGTTACTTTTTGCATAACTTGGCTTGCAATATCGTCTGGCAAGATAGGAACCGCTGTTTGCCCAATAATAGCACCTGCATCCGGACGGGCAGTCATCTCGTGCAAGGTGGCCCCTATTTGCGTTTCCCCATGCAAAATAGCCCAATTCACCGGTGCGCAGCCCCGGTAATGCGGCAATAGTGAGCCGTGCATATTAAAGGCTCCGCGCCGAGCACTGCCAAGTATCTCAGGACTAAGCATCTGCCGATAATAAAAAGAAAAAATAAAATCCGCAGAGGCAGTTTGCACGGCCTGTAAAAGCGCTGGGCTATTCGCATCAACGGGTTTTTGCACAGGCCATCCTTGCGCGGCGGCTAGGTCAGCTACAGACTCAAACCAGCATGTTTCATTGGGATTGTCTTCATGCGTTACTACCAAAGCAATATCGATACCGAATGCCTGTAATACTTGTAAGCAGCGCACGCCTACATCGTGGTAGGCGAAAACAACAGCGCTGGCGGTCATGGTGTGTTGCTCTTTTTATCCGCTGCAGACGTTAGCTGCTCAAGAGTGTGCGCTATCAAATAACGGGGGCGGGCACGCACTTCCTGGTAGATGCGGCCAATATATTCCCCCATTAAACCCATGCCAAATAAAATAACGCCAAGCAGAAAAAATGTAATCGCAAAGAGTGTGAAAACGCCATATGCCTCAGCGCCAATAAAAAAGCGGCGAATTAATAGCAGAATAAAAAGGGCAGCAGAGCCAATCGACAGCACTCCTCCTATTACAGAGAGCCATTGCAAAGGCGCAACCGAAAACCCGGTAACTAAATCAAAATTTAAGCGAATAAGGCTGTAGAGCGAATACTTAGATTGCCCCGCAAATCGTTCTTCATGCTCCACTTCAATTTCAGCGGGGTTATGGGCAAAGGTATAGGCAAGTGCAGGAATAAAAGGCGTACTCTCCCCGCAGCGATTGATGGTATCTACGATAGAGCGGCTATAGGCACGTAGCATGCAGCCTTGGTCTGTCATCTTGATATGGGTGATTTTTTCACGCAGGCGATTCATCCATATAGAGGCTTTTTTCCTCCATAAGCTGTCTTGCCGCTCACGCCGGCAGGTTCCCACATAATCATGGCCTTCGCGCATTTTTGCGAGTAGCTTACCGATTTCTTCTGGGGGGTTTTGTAAATCTGCATCCAGCGTTACCACACATGCTCCACGCGATGCTTTAAAACCCGCCAATATCGCCATATGCTGGCCATAGTTGCCACTGAGCATCAATACACGCGTAACCTCAGGCCTGCGATCAAATTGCTCTGCCAGATGGTGGCCGGTTTTATCTTGGCTGCCATCATTAATAAAAATGACCTCATACGGCAGTGCCAGCGCATCTAGCGCAGGATAGAGGCGTTTAAATAGTGCCTCTATTCCTGATTCTTCGTTATATACCGGGATGACTACAGACAGTTCTAAGCGAGACACAGAAAACACTCCTAATTGGTTGGCCTCTCTTCTTTGCATTCCTATTTTGGGAGGCCTTGAACGGGTTCTTATTGGTGTTATCGAGTATACAGTGCTGCAATTTCATATACTGCAGCCACCACGCGTTCCACATCTTCCTCTTGCATGGCCGGAAAGAGTGGCAGTGTCAAAATAGCTGCGCCAATGCGTTCGGCATGAGGATACATGCCCAGCTTAAAGCCACGTGCTTGGTACAATTTAAATAAATGAATGGGCGGATAATGCACTCCGCTCCCAATCTGTCGCGCATGGAGTTGTGCCATATATTCCGCGCGCGTAATACTGAGCATATCGAGCGGCAGCACAATTTGGAACATATGCCAGTTACTGTGCGCCCAATCTGCTGGAGGTAAACCTATGGCACTCCAAATAGGCAAATCAGTCTGCTGCGCAAAGCGCTCAAAGCATGCAAAATAATGTTTAGCTAACGCTTGGCGCTTGGCCGTAACGGTAGGCAGGCCGGGTAATTGGTGCAAGCCTACGCACGCAGCTACATCCGTTAAATTGGATTTTCCGCCCAGTACATCGACTTCCATTCCATCAAAACCAGAGCGGGTAACACCTTGCAGGCGATACTTGCGAGCCAGTATCGCTTCTTCTTCTGTATGTAAAACCAGCGCGCCCCCTTCAATGGACGTGAGATTTTTATTAGCATGAAAGCTAAAAGAGACTAAATCCCCAATCGCTCCTATACGCTGGCCCTTCCACGATGCCCCAAAGCTTTGCGCTGCATCTTCAATAACGCGCAGATTATAGGCTTTAGCTAGCTTGTAGAGCTGATCACGATCCACCGGCATTCCTGCAAGATCCACAGGCATAAGCGCTTTAGTGCGCGGCGTAATAGCGCGTTCTACTTCTTGCAAATCGATATTGCGGGTTTGCGGGTCAATATCCACAAAAATAGGTGTGGCACCTACTTGAATAATCGTATTGCTCGTAGCAACCCAAGACAAAGGCGTAGTAATAACCTCATCTCCTGGCCCCACTCCTGCTAAACGCAGCGCAACCTCCATAGTCGCTGTGCCCGAATTAAACGTACACACAGGCCGACCTCCACAATACTCAGAGAGCGCCGCTTCAAAAAGCTGATTTTGCGGGCCCGTAGTAATCCAACCCGAGCGCAAAACTTCTGCTACCGCAGCAATAGTGGCTTCATCAATATGAGGACGAACAAAAGGCAAGAAGGGAATAGGGGACATGAGGGCGCAAACCACTTGAAAAAAGACGAAGCAGCATTAAAAGTTAGTGGTATGCATGTCGGGGTCCGCACCTCACCGTCAACCTACCCCCGCTCGTAGGTTGGTGGTGACGAAGGAACCCCAACATGCACACCGCTGGCTTGTAATCCTGCATATACGGGTTTTAAAAGGACCGTGGTTATCATGCTGGGATTCATACCTCACCGTCAACCTACCATTGCTCGTAGGTTGGTGGTGACGAAGGAACCCCAACATGCACCCCGCAGGCTTGTAATCCTGCATATACAGGTCTTAAAAGGACCGTGGTTATCATGTTGGGGTTCGTACCTCACCACCAACCTACGAGCAATGGTAAGTTAATGGTGGGCAACTTTTTAGGCCTTAACTCCGCGCTAATAAATACACGCCGATTAAAATAATGCCAATAGCAACCAGGCGCTGAATGCTTAAGACTTCGCCTAAAAAATACCAAGCCAACACGGCATTCACCACATACCCCAGAGATAATAAAGGATAGGCAATCGTTACTTCTACGCGCGATAAACCCATTATCCAAACGATAACGCTCAGGCCATAGCAACCTAAACCTACCAGCAAAGGCACCTGTGTAATCAGTTTCCATCCGATAGGCAGAATATTCGCACGCGAAAATTCAAAATGTCCCACTGCATTTGCTCCCACTTTTAAAAGCAATTGCGCGCAAGAATTTAATAGCACACCCAATAATAAGCAAAAAAATGAGGCAGGAGCCATATGAAGCACAGGAGGAGAAAATAGGAAGAGATAGATTTGCTTTTTATATCGCGCTGGTGCGCGCGTATTAAAAAACACTCTTTATGCGTATCAACGTGAGCCAGCAGAAGTGAGACTCTAACGCAGAAATACGTATTTGAAGGAAGGAGAAACGGCTAACAGGCATGCCTGTTAAAAGGAAAACGCTTAACAGGTTCTAAGGAAAAAATGGTCGGGGCGACATGATTCGAACATGCGACCCTCTGCTCCCAAAGCAGATGCGCTACCAGGCTGCGCTACACCCCGACGAAGGCCGAGATTCTATCTAATGCGAGGTAGAAATAGCAAGCGGTTTTTCCACGATACGATAAGATAGTGCATATTATTAGCTACACAAACATCAAATTTACTTTGTTTCTACTCCTATATGACCATTTCCTCCTCTATATTTAAAGCCTATGACATCCGCGGCATAGTGGGCAAAACCATACACCGTGATACGGCCTTCCATATCGGTTACGCGCTAGGCTGCGAGGTGCTTGAACGCGGTGGGGAGGCCATAGCCGTTG
Source organism: Mycoavidus cysteinexigens (assembly GCA_031963225.1). Classification (GTDB taxonomy): domain Bacteria; phylum Pseudomonadota; class Gammaproteobacteria; order Burkholderiales; family Burkholderiaceae; genus JASSUD01. The sequence continues at coordinate 44,786 of JASSUD010000003.1, read as the reverse complement.
GTCGAGATGGTCGTTTATCTGGGCCTATGCTGGTTGCAGCATTGTCAGAAGGATTACAAGCAAGCGGCGTAGATGTAGTCGATATCGGTCAAGTTCCTACGCCGATTGGCTATTTCACTTGCTATCACGCTATAAACGGGCGTGTAGTTGATTCCTGCGTGGTAGTCACAGGCAGCCACAATCCGCCCGATTACAACGGCTTCAAAATGGTGGTGCGAGGCCGGGCATTATTTGGTGATCAGATCGCTGCGCTATACCAGCGTGTGCTGACGCAAATTAATTGGACACCAGAGCAACGCATAGAAAACGCGGGCAAACAGGGCTCTTATCAATCATACGATATGGGCCCTGCGTATCTTGAACGCATTGTGCAAGATATCCAACTGGAGCGTCCGCTCAAGCTTGTAATAGATTGTGGAAATGGCGTAGCAGGCGCATTTGCTCCTGCACTTTTTAGAGCTTTGGGCTGCGAAGTGCGCACGCTATTTTGTGAGGTGGATGGGCATTTCCCCAATCACCATCCCGACCCTGCTCAACCAGAAAATTTACAAGACGTAATACACGCTTTAGCTACTACGGATGCAGAATTGGGATTAGCCTTTGACGGAGATGGCGACCGGCTAGGTGTGGTGACAAAATCAGGCGCAATTATTTACCCTGACCGACAACTCATGCTGTTTGCACAAGATGTACTAAAGCGTCATCCTGGAGGCACTATCTTATATGACGTGAAATGCACTCGCCTATTAGCACCTTGGATACGAGAGCATGGCGGACAGCCTTTAATGTGGAAAACGGGTCATTCTTTGATTAAATCTAAAATGCAAGAATGCGGTGCAGCGCTTGCTGGAGAAATGAGCGGCCATATCTTTTTCAAAGACCGCTGGTTTGGATTTGATGACGGTTTATACACGGCTGCACGCCTGTGCGAACTTCTCTCACGCGTAGCAGACCCTGGTGCTGTTTTAGAAGCATTACCCAATGCGCACTCCACACCTGAATTGCATTTGCCCTTACCAGATGGTGAAAACAGCAAGTTAATCGAGCAACTGCAACGCACAGCGGTATTTCCGCAAGCGCTGGCATGCATTTTGATGGATGGTTTGCGAGTGGAATATACCGATGGATTTGGCCTAGCCCGTGCTTCAAATACCACCCCAGTAGTCGTTTTTCGGTTTGAAGCCGATACAACTGCTGCTCTGGTGCGCATTCAAAAAGACTTTAAGCGCGTATTAGAAGAACAAGGACATACGACATTGCCTTTTTAGGAGGGTTGGTGTGGCGTACACCGCCAACTTATAATCGTGGCTTTGGGGCTGTGTATATGCAGGTTTCGAAAGGCCCGTGGTAATCATGTTGGGGTTCGTACGTCACCACCAACCTACATGAACGGTAGGTTGGTGGTGACGAAGGAACCCCAACATGCACACCACTGACTTTTAATCATCATTTAAAGCCTATTTCTAATTACCCTAAGAGCAAACTCACACTTTCTCTTCCTAAAAAATCCCTGTGCCATGCTCCGTATTCTAATAATTCGCGTTTCTTCGTTGGGTGATGTGGTGCACAACCTGCCTGTTGTAGCCGATATTCTAAGGCTGCATCCTGATGCACAGATTGACTGGCTAGTAGAAGAAGCCTTTATAAATCTAGTGCGTCAAGTCAAAGGCGTGCGTCATGTGATTCCTTTTGCGCTACGCCGCTGGCGTAAACGCTGGTGGATTCCTTCAATAGCGCGCCAAACCTGGCATGAAATCCGCACACTCTATAAAACACTGCATCGCGAACCGTACGACGTAATTATCGACTGCCAAGGCTTAGTCAAAACCGCATTAGCCGGCTGCTTAGCCAGAGGCCCAGTCATAGGCCTAGGCAACCGCTCACAAGACTCCAGCTACGAATGGCCTGCACGTTTGTTTTACCGCCGCAGCATCTGGCTTTCTCCAAAACTGCACGTCATCGAGCGTTCACGCCAACTCGTTGCCACTGCGCTAGGCGATCCTATTCCTCAAATCGCTAAAGACATTGATTTTGGCTTGCCTACTCAGGCCCCAGGATCTAACAAAAATCTGACTAGCAAACTGGATCAGATGGGCCTTCCACCTCATCCCTATTTAGTATTTATACATGCCACTTCACGTGCAGATAAAGAATGGCCCTTAGCCACATGGATCGCCCTTAGCAATAAAACCATAGCACAAGGATTTAAAATCATACTTCCTTGGGGAAGTGCAGCAGAGAGAGAGACCAGCCAATCCATCGCAGCAGCGAGCGGGCCCAGCGCCTATGTACTACCTCAGCGCCTAGATTGGCTTGAAATCATAGAATTACTGCAACAAGCGAAAGCAGTAGTAGGAGTGGATACCGGTCTGGTACACATTGCCTGCGCACTAAAACGCCCCACTATCGAGCTTTACAATTTTGATACAGCGTGGCGAGTAGGAGGGCATGGTGTGCCAAGCACTATTAATATAGGAGGCGCAGCCCATCCTCCTACACTCCAAGAAGTAGAACAAGCGCTACAGACCTTAGGGGTATGGGCAAAGCTCTAAATGCCCATGCAGAAGGGTTCTATCAAACTCCACCAGCCACAAGAAAAGGTAAAGGATGGTAGGTTGGTGGTGAGGCACGAACCCCAACATGCTGACCACTGTCTTTTTGAATACCTGCGTAACATCACTTAATAAAAAACCAGTTCGCAGTCCTCTACTTTTTTTCTCTATAAAAACAATAAAAAATCAAATTGAAGCACACTGCATTGGTAAGAGTAGGTGACTTATTAAAAATAAAAATCACTCACCACTCTAAGGGATGCCACCTTTGTGCAAACCAATAGCTGGGGGCATTATTAGAAGGTGCTGTAGGTAAGGGGAAAGTGATGTTAGGCGAAACAAAGTATGCGAATAAAGCAGCACCACAGCCTCTCGCTATATCAGTACCAAAACATACTGCTCCATCGCCGTCTTTCCAAGGTGGTACGAATGCATCAAATATATCTAAAAGAAACTCATTAGACGCGAATTTCTTTAGTGCTTTAAAACGATCTATTTCTTCTATTCTTCCACGCCAATCTGCAGCTATATCAAATAGAAGCGTGTGCTTAAGCATAAATACAGATAATGCGCCCTCTATAGCTAGTCCTTCTGTGGTAAGCCCTTCCACGGTGAGTCCTGGAAGTCTGATGGCAACCCCTTCCTCACCTTATAAAAATAACATCATAAAAGGCCAGGCCATTATACATGGTAATGAAAATAAAGAAAAAGCGCTAAAAAAATATGATGATTTTATAAAAAATTTAAGTGTGGCAGAAGATTTTTCAATGCAAAAGAAAATGTTTGTTTTTGCCTACGAAATTGAGTCAAAAGAAGAGAATATTTTTAAAGGAGGAAAGTTGGATGTGGTTTGCGAAGAAAAATATATAGAGATGCGAGATGTAAATTTAAGTAATCCTGAGGATGTAGAATTTATTTTAAAAAAGTTTATAGATAACTGTAATCCAGACGTAGATACGGCAAAGGAATTTGCAAGCACTTTATCTTATATGAAGTGGCAGTTAAGCTATGAAAATATTTTGGAGATGGTTAAGCTGTGTAGGGAGAGTTGCAAAAATAATGTGTCTCCAATGATTGCATTGCAAAATTTTTCTGATTCAATAGGGGAAGAGAAGGCAGTAACTGGAAATGTAGAAGAAATTTCCAATTACAAGAAATATGTAAATTTCTTTAATGGAGAGTCATTTGATAATTTATCTTCTAAGTGGATAGATTATAAGAAATTAGAAATAAATTCCACCGCTAGATTCTCAAGAAAAAAACGTATAAATATAAATAAAAAAAGCGGAATTCGTTATGTCACAAAAATGTTTTCTAAAAAATTTAATTTTAATAAGTTAGAAAAAGAAATTTTTTATAAAAAATTAAAATATAGAGTGAATGCTGTGCAATTAGGGGGCGCGTCATTTGAGAGAAAATCATTTATTACAACATTAGAACTGTTCGAGGATGCCAGAGAGAGAAGCTATTTTAAGGAATTTGTTAATAGTAGATGATTTTGAAATGTATTGAGATATGATGGGTAATGTGAAAATTACACACGAAATGGAAATATATGGTTGCCTGAAAAAATTATTTTATAAATTATATGGCGCTAAAATTATTTGCTTGTAAGATAGGGGAGCTTAAATATTTGATATATAAAAATTCACACTTTCTGATACGAAAACCAGATTATAGCTCTATGTGTATAAGGCTATATGCACATAGTATTACGTATAGTCTCGCATAACTTTAAGTTGAAGAATTATGCGTATAAGCGTGTAAGCATCCGTCGTTGTGTGGTGCTTAGAAAAAAATCTTTATAAATTGCATCGTAAATTTAATATGGGATGCAGAGGTAAAGAAATGTATTGCGCGCTATAGAGGATAATTTTATATTAAATTATAGAAAAGTGAATTTTATGAATATAAGAGGGTTGGCCAACTCTTTCTGGGGTCGTCAAAATAGTACATATGAACAAATAAGAAATATATTTTACAAAGCAGAGGATGTAAAAACAACATGCAGCAAAACAAAAAATGAAAATTCAAAGAAGGAAGAGGGGGCGCAAATAAATAAAAGGCCATCTGAATTCAGAAGTAATCATGTGCCAAGAAAAAAAACAAATCTTTTTGGATATAAAGAAAGAGTTTTTTATTTTGATGGAAATATGCAAGAGGTGAATGCAGGAAAAGATATATTTTATACACTATGCAATTTTATTTGCTTGGCGGTGGATGAAGCTGGAAAATATGACATAGAGCGTATAAGGTTGCTACATAGTGTTGAATATAATAATGAGGTAGAGAGGAATATTTTTAGAATAAAAAATTACTATAATTTGACCGAAAGAACCAAAGGTCAGATATATAATTCATTATATGTTTTTTTTGATCTGGCCAGTAGAAATGCAAGTGAAAATGCATTTAACAAAAATAAAAATAAACTGAGTGTAGATGTGATCAGTTTAAAAGAATACCATGCATTTATATTGGGAATAAGGGCGGCTGATAAAGAGATACAAGAATCAGAATATAAAAATATTAAAGCTAACCCAGAAGAGGTACAAAGTATAGTGCCCATAGAATTTGAAGATACTACGCAACAAGGGTGGGAATCTTGGTCAAAGAATGTACAGAGCGCTATTTTTAATAACTATATAAGATAAAAAAGAAATATTTTTTGCTATAGAGTGCTTATATTAAATGAGGGATAATAGGGGCTTTAGCGCATAAAAGTCCTGTTATTTTTCTATAGCAACGCTCTGTGCGCAGCACTTTTTCAGTGATTTCTGTTTATGCTCTTTCGTTTTTTGTATGCCGCTGCTTGGTGGTTGCTTGCTCCCTTTGCCGTATGCCGCTTATTCTGGCGAGCCCGCCGTGAGCCCGCCTATAAGCGTCATATTGCAGAGCGCTTTGGCTACGCACCCGTTCATAACACCGTAGCACACGGCCAAGCTCTGATTTGGATCCATGCAGTCTCCGTAGGAGAGACGCATGCCGCTCAACCATTGATAGATGCATTACTTGCACATTATCCGCAGGCCAAAATTCTAATTACCCATATGTCACCAGGCGGGCGAGCACGTAGCAAAGCGCTGTGGGGCGAACGGGTCCTGCGCTGCTACCTTCCTTACGATATGAGCTGGGCGGTACAGCGCTTTTTGCAGCACTATCAACCTGTAATCGGCATTATTTTCGAAACAGAAATTTGGCCGACTTTATTACACCGCTGCAAGCAAGCAAAAATTCCTACCGTATTAGTCAATGCGCGCCTATCTGAGCGCTCTTATCAAAAATATCGCCGGGCTATGCAGTGGACATCGATGATAAGAGAAACCTTTGCTAGCTTTACGTTGATACTAGCCCAAACCTTAGCAGATGCTAGCCGATTAGCAGCCCTGGGCGCTTCTGCCGTTAGGACAGTTGGTAATATGAAATTTGATATGCACCCTTTGCCTGCTCTATTAGAAAAAGGCCAGGCTTGGCGCGAAGCTATAGGCTTACAAAGGCCTGTATGGGTCGCTGCTAGCACCCGAGAAGGAGAAGAAGCCCTCATACTAGAAGCCTTTCTCCACAGCGGTTATAGCGAAAAAGCATTATTGATTCTCGTTCCTCGCCATGCAGCTCGATTTGAAGAAGTGGCTACACAGCTAGAAAGAGGAGGGTGGCACTTTGAGCGGCGCAGTGCCTGGAATACACAAAACACACACCCTATCGATACTCCCAGCCCAGTGCCTCCCCTTTATAAAATAGCGCCAGAGATCCAGGTCATACTAGGAGATTCGATGGGAGAATTGGCTGCCTATTATGCCGCGGCAGATATAGCGTTTATTGGAGGGAGCTTACTACCCTTTGGAGGACAAAACCTTATCGAAGCCTGCGCAATCGGCCTTCCCGTACTATTAGGGCCTTATACTTTTAATTTTGAACAAGCTACAAACGATGCAATTACAGCAGGCGCTGCACAACGCATAGCCAATGCACAAACCCTAGGTGCTGCGCTGCGCACCCTGTGGGGAAACCCATCAACCACCGAAAGCATGCGCAAAGCCGCCAAAGTTTTTGCCACCACCCACCAAGGCGCCACACAGCGCACCCTAGAAGCAATACAAACGGTAGATTGGCGGTGAAGCACGAATTCCAACACGCATATCACACTACCTTTTAACCACTGCTGCTTCTGATGCGCCTATGCAAATTTTAGAACGGTAGGTTGGCGGTGAGGAACGAACCCCAACATGCATACCACCGCGCCTCTTAACCCCTGCTTTTAAAATACATATGCAAATTTTAGAACGGTAGGTTGGTGGTGAGGAACGAACCCCAACATGCATACCACCGCGCCTTTTAACCCCTGCTTTTAAAATACATATGCAAATTTTAGAACGGTAGGTTGGCGATGAGCCACAAACCCCAACATGCATACCACTAACCTTTAACCTTCGCTTTTTTGTATGTACTAATCAACACTTCATCCCCCTATCCCAAGCTAGAGTTACTCCAAATATCCGTTAAAGCCCCGCTTATTTTCAAACTTTGTTTATAGCTATGATCAATAAGATCTTTAACGGAGAAAAGTCAATGTCTAGCATTACCCCTACCCCTTCCATTAGCAGCACCACCCCTTCTGTATCAGAACCCTCTCCAGCGCAAGATTTTCGGACCGTAGCATCGAGTATGCAAAATGCGTTGATAGAGCGTGATAGAACCATAGAACAATTACTACAAGAAATAGCCACCCTTAAGCTAGAAGCATCGGGAAACCAACAAAGAGAAGTCAATTACCAAGAAATGGAGGTGCCAGATATAGAGGGAGTAGTGAGCCACATTGAGGCTCAAGATGCAGCACTGAGCGCATTAATACAAGAGCATGAAGTTGCCCGCCAAAGGTTATTACAGCAATCGAGCATGACTAAAAATCTGAGCAAAGTGAATGCAACCTTGGATCAAGAAAATGCCAGCTTGAAGCAAGCGCTTGAAGCTAAAAATCAGGTCATGCTAAGCCAAATGGTTGAGATTCAGCAAAAAGAACGGGCGGAACTAGAACGAGAGCAAAAGCGCGAAGCAAATACGCAGGAAATTGAAGCGCTATTAAAAGAAATTGAGGTGGATGAGCGAGCACGTGAAGCGAAAATTCAAAACATTGTAAAAAATGGGCAAAAGCGCGCAGAAGAGATTGAAGCGCTTGTGCAAAAAAATAAAGTAAATAAGCAAGAGTTGGAAGCCAATAAGAAAAAGCGCGAAACGTTAATGCAAGAATTTAAAGCGCTCCCACTTAGCTTTAAAGATAACCAAAAGTCTGAAGCATTAATGCAAAAGCTTGACACATTGGATCAAGATTTTGAAACGCTACTACAAGAGCTTGAAGCAACTAAGCAAGTGCATGAAGCCAATGAGCAAAGAAGCGAAGCAGATAGGAAAGAGATTGAACTACTAACACAAAATCATGAAGAGCTAATAAAAAATTATCAAACGCTTATAGAAAAGTATGAAATTTTTATCCAGAAACGTGTAGCGAAGCTACAAAAAATGAAAGCAAATGGGGGCAGCTATGAAGCGCTAATATGTTTGCTTAACGAAAATAATATAGAGTTAGAATGGCTGCTAAAAGAGCTTAAAGTAGAAAAGCAAGAATTTGACGTATTAATGCAAGAGATTGAAGCAGGTAAACAAAAGCTTGACGCGCGATTACAACAGGGCAAAGCGGCAATGCCAGAGGTTAAATGGCAAATTAAAAAGCGTGTAGCGTTAATGCAAGAAATTGAAGCAGATAAACAACTGCTTGAAGCAGCAATAAAAACAGTGGAAGTACATAAGCAAGAGTGTGAGGTGTACACACAAAGGCTTAAGGATGATAAGCAGCAAAAAGAAAATATTTTCAATTTGCTCAGAAATTTCATTGGTAATAAAGCGCTGTCTGAAACTGAAATTCAATTATTGATTGATATTTTGAAAAATGAAAATAGGCATTATGCGTCGGAGATTAGGGTTATCATTGCTGATATATTATTTCAACAATCTAGCTTATCCGAGCAATTTCGCCCATTTTTGGAAGCAGTGCTTCAAGATAAAGATGAGCAGGTTAAAGCTGCAGTTGCTGTGGTTTTAGGCTGCCATTTCTCATTGCCTGATACCACTCTCCAAATTTTACTGGAAGTGATAGCGAATAAAAATGGGAAATATAGAGCGGCGCATAGAGTGAACGCTGCCTTTGCATTACTTAAACAGTCTACCTTATCCGAGCAATTTCGCCCATTTTTAGAAGCAGTGCTTCAAGATAAAGATGAGCGGGTTAAAGCTGCAGTTACCATAGCTTTAGGCCGGCATTTCTCGTTGCCTGATACCACCCTCCAAATTTTACTGGAGGTGATAGCGAATAAAAGTGGGTATTATGAGGCGGTGTTTAGAATTAATGCTGGCACTGCATTACTAAAACAATCTACCTTATCAGAGCAAGTTCACCTATTTTTGGAAGCAGTGCTTCAAGATGAAGAAGAAAGGGTTAAAGCTATAGTTGTTCCAGCTTTAGCCTACCTTTTCCCAGTATCTGACAGCACTATCCAAATCTTGCTGGAGGTGATAGCGAATAAAAATGGGGTATATGAGATAGAGGATAGAGTTAATGCTGCCACTGCATTGAATAGACAACCCATCTTATCAGAGCAAGTACGCTTATTTTTGGAAGCGGTGCTTCAAGATAAAGATGAGCAGGTTAAAGCCGCAGTTGCTGTGGCTTTAACCTACCATTTCCCGGCATCTGACACCGCCCTCCAAATCTTACTGGAGGTGATAGCAGATAAAAATGGGATGTATGATATGGAGGATAGAGTTAGCGCTGCCACTGCATTGAAGAGACAACCCATCTTATCCGAGCAAGCACGCCCATTTTTGGAAGCGGTGCTTCAAGTTAAAGATGAGAAGGTTAGAGCTAAAGCCGCTATCGCGTTAGGCTTGTATGACGAGCTGCCTGACACGGGCATACCAATTTTACTGGATGTGCTAGCAAGTAAAGGCAAGTTGTATAGAGTAAAGGATAAAGCTGAAGCTGCCTTTATATTAGGCAAGCAACCCACGCTGTTAGAGAACACCCGCTCAGCCTTAGAGACTGCACTACAAGATCAAAATGAGAAGATTAAAGCGCAAGCTGCTATCGCATTAGGCCGTCATGGCAAGTTGCCTAACACGGGTATGTCAATCTTACTGGATATACTAGTGAATAAAGACGATCGGTATGAGGTGAAGGATAGAGAGAGCGCTCGCTTAGCCTTAGAGGCTGCGTTACAAAATAGAAATTAGCTATACCTGACCCTGCCCCCAAAAGTCAGGCGCGATGTCCAACTAACTTTTGGGAAGCCTCCATTCCCCCCGTAAGCTACTCACTAGGTATCTACGTCCCATTCTTAGGCAATAACACCCACTTCCCCTCCACAAACCCTTCCAATGGCTGGAAATTAATCTTATAAGCCATTTTTTCACTTTCGCTAATCCAATAACCTAAATAGATATAAGGCAACTGCAAACGCTTTGCTTGAGCTATATGCCACAAAATACTATACGTTCCAAATGAAGCATGTTCTATATCTGGATCATAAAAAGTATAAACGCAAGACAAGCCATCCTCGACTATATCCATCAGCGTAACCATCCTAAGCGCACCCACTTCCTCTGTAGAGCTGGGCTCTCGAAATTCAATAAGCCGAGAGCTAACAGGGCTGCGTAATAAGAAAGCCCGATAGCGCTCTCGAGCAGTTTCTTCTTCTTGTTTAGGCATATGAGAGGAAGGGGAATGCTTTGCTTCGGTTGCTTCACTGTCTGCATCTCCTCCTCCATGCCTAGCTAATTGATAGCGTTGGTAGAGGCGATAGTGCTCAGGGTTATATTCAAAAGGAGCAATGCTTGCAACAAGAGAGCCATGTGCACGTTGCACGCGCTTTTGCGCGCGATTAGGTAAAAAAGTATCTGCTTGTATACGCACGGAAATACATGCTTTACAGGCTATGCAGCAAGGCCGATACACAAACTGCCCTGTGCGCCTAAACCCAGCCTTTACCAATTCTCCATACACATCGGCATTGATAACCCCCGGCTTCATGACCTGTGAGCGCGCGCTTTGGCCATACAGGTAATTGCACACATAGGGCGGAGTAATATAAAACAGCGGCTTCACAGGCGAAGTATCAGGCATGGAAGGGAGCGCTTTAAAGAGATGATTGATAAAAAGAGTAGGGGGGAGGTGCGCATTTAGATAAAACGCTGCAGCACACTTTTTTCAAAATGCCAGGCAATAGGGGGCTGATCTACTACATGATCAACCTGCGCTAAAAAATCAGCACGCGGTATCTCTACTGCTCCTAGTGAGGCTAGATGTGCCGTATTTTGCTGGCAATCTACTAAATGCACTCCTTGCTGCTGCAAGTGGCTCATAAGCGCAGCCAATGCAATTTTGGAAGCATCGGTGCGCCATGCAAACATAGATTCTCCAAAAAAAGCCTTGCCTATGCTTACTCCATATAGGCCACCTACTAGTTGCCCTGCGTACCAAGTTTCCACACTGTGCGCATAGTTTAAACCGTGTAATCCGCAATAGGCTGTCTGAATGGTTGGGGTAATCCAGGTGGCGTTATCTGCTTCGCTTATTTCATTGTTTACTTTTTGCTGCGCTTTTTGGAGACCCCCATTTTTGAAGTCTTTAAGTATGTGTTGTTGGCGCGGTGTGTATGCACAAGCTTTTATCACTTTCGTAAATTCCGTGTCCACCCGAATTTCCCATTCAGGGTCTTGTAATACCTGCCGCAACGTTTTACGCAAAGAAGCCGATGCCTTAAAGCATGCTGTATAGAGCACCATACGCGGGTCAGGGCTCCACCATAGCACGGGCTGCTCTGCGCTATACCAAGGGAAAATCCCTTTCCTATATGCCTGTAAAAGCTGCTCAACGCTTATGTCTGCGCTAGCTGCTAATAACCCAGGCGCCTGGCTGTTAGGCCCCCATGCTTTTTCAGCAGCAGGGAACGGAGAATCAGGCTCTAACCAATGGAGCATAGCTATCACTCTTCATTTTGAAATCTCAAAAATACATCAAAAATGTATATTGCTTTATGCATTTGAAGCCATGATATATAAGCTTGGGTAGCTTTTTCCTAAAAAAAAACCTGGTTTTTATAGAGGAAAATTCTTACCCTTGGCACAGACTTATGCTTAAATAGAATACAAATATAAGGTGTACTACGTACGTTGACGGCAATCTATGTTCTAGCGCGTCAGTTGATTGCATTTTCTTAAGGCTTTTTATGAATAGTCTCCCTTCTGTATCCTCTGGATCTTCAAGTAACTCGCGTATCGCTTACTCGGCGCCTGTGTCTGCTAAGTCAACCGCTGTAACGCAATCCCCTCGAGGTGGACTGGATGATTACATCAAGGAGTTGGGAAAAAAGTATCCGGAAGGGGGGGTAGAAAAGCTACTGCACCAATTGCTGGTAGCAGGTACCTTACAGAAAAAAGAGACCTCCTCTGCAAACCATTGTCCTGATGAATTGGCAAATAAATTGGCAAATATTGCAATTGCCTATGATCAAGTGAAGGGGGGCGATTCCAACTTGAGAGCAGTGCCAGAAAAAGTTGCGCTGCTCTATGGAAAATCAAGTGGAAATGTCGAGCCTATTCTCACTCGTCTGCGTGACGATATGGCAGCAAATTTTTCGAAAGACCCATCCGATGGTTCGTTCTCTATAACTGATAGCATAGCGAATCAAATACGTGACCTAACCAACGAAATAAAAGATATAGAGGTAGAAGATTCTGAATTTGATGTCGCAGTAATGCAACAGTATTTCAATGACTTTATGCCGATTTTTCAAAAAACGATGATCATACTCATCGTTGCAACGGTATATACCCATAGTACTATGGCTTTACTTCCGTTGATTTTTGAGGCAACAGAAAACGCGTTTCCTGATACTAAAAATAAGGTGCAAGAAGAAATATCAGGTGAAGAAAAGCCCGAGATAAGCATACTCTCTAAAGGTATTGCCACTTTATATAAAGAGTTGGAGGAATTTTTAGAAACACTGAAAGAAAGGGATGCAGCGTGGCGTAGCGCACGCTCTGCTCAAAAAAGCGATGCGATACTTGAACCTGTGCAAAAGGCAAGGAACGCAGTAGCTGCTGCTCAGACACAAAAGGCAAAAGCGTCTACACGACTTAACACAACCCCTCAATCACAACCCAGCATTCCGCAGGCAGAAGAGAATGTAGATCAAGGTGAACTGAGTACTAGCAGCGAAACCTTTGCCACACCACTTTCAAGCCCGATATTGCCTGCAGAAAGCGAGGCATTGCCGATTAAAAAAGAAATAAGCTTGGCAGAAGCGGTGATGCATCACACGCCACATGATAGCGAATTTGCAGAGGAATCCCTGTTAGTAATACACCCCGCTCCCCAAAAAGCCTCGGATTCTGATCGTATTGATGAAGGGGAAGCAGTTTCTAGTATTCGTGCAGCAAAAGGGGCAGCTTCTCAACAAGATACACAAAGTGAAGAGCGCTCTATTCCTATTGCTGAAGATCAGCAACAGCCTGCCATGGAGCTCAACGAACAAGAAAAAACAGAAGCGCTAAATCAAACAATTTTATCTCCTAGCCAAAATACCTCTGAGCCAAATTCTCCAATACCGGCATCAAGTATCGAAAATGAAAAAGCAAAAGAGGCATCTTCCCAACAAGATACGGACAGCGAAGGGCCTTCTATTCCTGTTGTCGAAGATCAGCAACAGCGTGTCGTTGAGCACGTGGTGCAATTTGAGCAAGCTGCGATACAACAACCTGTAAAAAATGAGCCGCATACCATTAAAGAACAAGAGGATAAGCAAGAGCAGATAACTATTGGTGCTGCTCAAGAAGACTTTGACGAATACGAAGATGCACCTCACACCCCCCCCAATCAATCGGTCGATATGCGCACTGTGGCCTTCTCTCTAGGGGAAAAAGCAGAAAATAATGCAAAAAAAGTACTTATGCAGAATCTCCCTGCTACCCCTATCCCATCGATACAAGCAGTGAAGAAAGAGGAGGCTACTCCTGCGCTGGCTGTCCAAAGTACCTTTATAGAGCCAAATTCTCCAATCCCAGGATTCCCTATCAACAATGAATATAGTGAAAATAGTCGCGGAAAATTACTTCTCGACACTTTTTCTGAAAATGGGCTAAAAAATACATTAAAAACTCTGAGTAGATTGCAAGGCCCAGAAGGGAAAAAAATACATATTATTCAAGGTTTAAAGACAAGTGAAGCTATTCCGTCTTCGCAGGAAAAAGATTCAAATATAAAAAATAGTACCTTGTCTGCTTCAGGGGATGCATCTGATGAAGCAGATAAAAGTATTACTATATATTTTGAAGAGGGAGAGACAGAAGAAGCAGAAGACTCAATATGGCTATCGGAAATAGAAAACACTGATAACGAATTCAAAGTAGGTAGTCTTGCTGCAGAAATACAGCGCGAAACGCGAAGCCGTGCCTCAAGCGTGGCAGATAAATCTTTTGACGGATCCAACTTTTTTAAAGCGGGTCAGGACTTATCTTTGAATAGGGATTTCCTTCATTCTAAATACGGTCCCCACGATAGCGGCTTTGGTATAGAGGTTGTTCCTGAGCCCCAAAAACTACAAGCTCCTTCTTCTTTTACAAAAACAAGTAGGAATCGCACGCTATCTGACTCTTCTTTTAGAGATACAGACTCAGATACAGAAATAGAAAATAATAGTAGAGACTATGCCACTTCAGAATCAGATAGTCATTCTAAAAGCAATAAGCCATTTAATCGCTACACTCCGCTAAACCCAACGCTTATTGAGGAGGGGCAACAAACATATTCTATAAACGTTACTAACCAACGCTCTAATATTATACCTCCATCCCTCAGAGGAAGAGCTCCTTCCCCTGCAACGACTCCGTCAAGACCCGATCTTGGATCGCATAGATGGTCGAAATCTTCATTCTCAAACGGTTCCGAAGGAACTGCGTTTGCTGAAGACCCACTAAATGAGAGTGAGCTTAATACAATTGAACTGGAAGACCCGCTTCTTCGAGCATCAAAAGAAATTCTTGATAAATTGGACAAATATAAAAGGACGGGAGAGATGTCGTCCTCAAATGAGGAAGGTGCTTTTTCTGAAATAGAAAATATTGGTTTTGAAGAAAATAATACAAACTATATTGAGCGGAAAACGGTTGAAAGAATGTTTAACGCCATTATGGAAGAAAAAAATTTACGCCTTGAAAAAATAGAAGAAGGCATGGAAAATATTTCTGACTCTATAAGAAAAATACAGTCTAGCTTAACTGCGATGAAAATTTTTCAGTCGAAAAATAAAAATTTAGATGCTGAAAATAATGTTGATATAGAGTCAAATTATTCAATTTTATTGAATAATATAGAAAATATAAAAACAATTGCGTTAAAAAATTCTAAAGATATTAATGTACTAAAAAAAGAAAAAGCAACTGAAAAAAATATTGCGGAAAAACTGGATGAATCTGAAAAAATAAATTTAGAATTAACAAAGAAAGATAAAGAAAGAGAATTAAAGAGAAAAGAGGCTGAAGTTTATAAAAAAGAAGCGGAAAGAAAAATAGAAGAATTTGAGGAAAAATATAAATCCTCTGAAGAATACATTAAAAGTATGAGCACAACTCATGAAAATGATGTGCGCACTATAATGGAGCTAAAAAAAGAAAATTCAAAATTAAATGAAATAATTTTAGATCAAACTGGAGAGGGATATAGATTGCAGGCAGAGAAATTTGAAGCGGATGAAAGAGCTATTCTTCAAAATGAAGAAAAAATAAATGCTTTCGTGAAAGACGTTGGGAATTTTGATGTGCATGTTATGGAAAAATGTTTGAGATACTTTTCTGAGAAAAATAAAATAAATGGAAATATGAGTAAGTTTGGAATAGAAATTGATGAAATTTTAGAAACAATAATTGAAATTCCAAAAGAAGAAAAATGTTTTGGGGCGTTTTATAAAGAATATTTGAAATTTAAAGAAGAATTTAAAGAAGAAGGTATTCAGAATATTCTAGATATAGAATTTATGTTCGCATCTATAAAAGATTATTTTTTTGACGAAATATATAAAACTACAGTCGATGCTGCAGATCAGCCAGTTTTAATCCAAATGGATGATGGTACTGACATAACTTTTGCAGAACTATCAAATGGATGGGAAAATTCAATTCGCCAATTCTGAGCCCATTTAAATAGAGAAAGAGGAAGGCTCCTTTGCTAACCGTAGGTTGGGGTGAGGTACAAACCCCAACATGCATACCACGAATCTCTAACTTCCCTAAAAAGCGCTAGCTCCCAAAAAAAGCTCAACAGCCCAAAGCAACCCCTGCACTACAACCTAAAACTAGAGTGCAGGGCGTACTGCCTAGACCATAAAATTAAGATACAACCCCAAAATTATTTTCCTCAGAGCAGAATGCTGTGCAACCCAGCCAACTGTGTACAAAGAAATATAAAAAACAAGTCTCGTAACTGGCAGCGTTCTTGTAAAGCGCAATTACATAAGCATCTGGTAGGTTGGTGGTGAGGCAGGAACCCCAACATGCGCACCATAAACTTCTAATCTTTGCAATTATTAAGCAGGCCCTAAAGAAGGCAGTGGCATGCCTATTAGGGAACATTGCCCATCACCAACCACAACCTGTTCAATAAACTAAAAAAACCAGGTCATATATCTATTCCATAGATTTTTCTTGAGCTATACGATGCCAATATTTTTGGAAAAATCTTACTTTTAGCTTGGATTCCTGCTTAATTTTTGCCAGGAACGTCCGTTTATTTTCTATATAAATAGCAGCCCATACAGTTAGCGTGGACGCCGTTTTGTATCTTTTGAGATTTCTTTATGAGTCCAGTGCGTGTCGAATCTTCAATCAACTCTAGCTCGTGGTTTGACAGACAGCCTCACCAAGCCGTTTTAAAGTCGGAGTACGCAACGAATGCATTAAATAATTGCAAACCCGCTCTTATCAACCAATTAAGCCAATGCGTAGTGCAATTAGGAAGAGACGAACAACGATTTACACCAGAAGAAAAAACGCTTATTCAGCTCGCAGCAGGCTATAAGCTGCAGCAACTATTTCTGGAAAAAAAGACGCAAGAGGCCGCTTGCCTTGAACAAAAACAGCGCACGCTTACAGTGCTTATGACGCGCTATGACGCGATGAAAAAGCAAGCAGGCGGCTCAAGTTTGATAGAAAAAAACAAAGAAATTAACACCCTCTGCAAAGAACTTGCTCCGATAGCACCTCTTGATAAAAAAAATCATGAAGATATAAAGCGCCTTGAGACAGACATTGGTATAGACCTTAAAAAATACCAGCCAGATATACCCGCTACCATATCGAAATTAGAAAAAATAAGTGAAAAAATACATACGCTAGATGTATATGATCCATTATTTGATAAAAAAACTAGAGAAATATTAAAAGAATCACTTCCAGTACTTGCGCAAGTGTCATCCATAATATTTTTATCTACCCTGTATACCCATAGCTTTGAAAATTTTTCTGCATCAATAGGCAAAGTTATGCCTGAACATTCTGCGTCTACAGATAGCGATAGGGCAGGGGAAGATGCTAAATATGAAGAATATATATCATTAACAGAGCAATCCTTTGCACAGATCCCAGCTTTATATGAAGCATTTGTGGAGTTTAGGAATGTTTTAGAGAAAAAAGATGCAGAATTAAAGGCCGGAAAAAAATTTTCACCGAGAGAGCAGGAAAAATATAAAAAAGATTTATATGCTGGCGATCATGATATAGTAGTAAAAAATTCTAATAATGATGCACTAGATGCCGAAAAAAAAATAGGCCAATTTGCTATAAAACCATTAAAATCTAACCAAAAAAGTATACATGAAATAATACAAAATCATGAAAAAATACAAGGTGAAAAAAATACATCTGGCTTGCCTTCCACTCCGAATAGACACATTGAAGAAGATGAATTTCCTGTAGAAATAATACATGGCACGACCATTCATGAAGCGATAGCGCTAGCACAAAGCAATTTAGAAGAAAAAGAAAAACCACCTTCCAAAAAATGGAATGACAGCGCGCCATCTTTTCGCTCTAAAAAAGGTAGCAGCGTTAATATAAAAACAGCTATTGCTAATTATAATAATCAGCCCTGGCGAGATATGAATTCACCAACTGGTTTTATGATAAGGGATGAAGCGAATTTTCTATCCCCCTCTCCTGCAACTTCTCCGAATCAAGAAAATGCAAACTTGTTAAGTGAAAAATTGCGGAAAAGTGAAGAGGAAAATTTAAGACTTGTCGATGATATTGAAAGAATTGCTGCGGAGCTTGTGCAATTTAAAGAGCAAAAAGCAATGCTTTTAAATTTGAGGTCAGAGAATGAATTATTAAAAAGTACTATTTATAATCTCGAAGATAGTCAAAAAAATGAGATGCAAAAAATAAAAAAAGAGCGTGATGAAAATGAAAAAAAATATTTTGATGAAAAACGTAAGTTTATGTCTTTAAATGATATAAGTGAAAATAAAGACATTGAAATAAATAGATTGTCTGATGAGTTGGAAAAATTAAAAGCAAAAGGTATTGTAGATAATAAGCGTATTTCAAGTATAAAAGAAGATAAATTAAACCTGGAAAAGTTTGTATACACTCTTGAAGAGAATATATACAAACTGGAGAAAGGTAATAAAAGACTTGAAGAAAGAAAGAAATATCTAAAAGAAAAGAAGGAGGAGCTTAAAGAAATAATTTCGGATCAAGATGCCTATATACGTTTAATTCAAAGTAATCATCAAGGTAGTCAAGGCATTCCTAAAAATAAGCCTGAAAAAATAAGGCCTTCTTCTTCACAAGATAGTTTTCACAGTTCTAATAAAAAGGAATTTTTACAGTTAATTAAAGAATTTGATGAAGAAACTATTGTTAGGTGTCTCAAAAAATCTTTTGGTTATGACGATGAAATAGACGAACAAGGAAACATAGGCCGTAGTATATTTAAAATGCACAGTAGCGAAAAAGATTTTGCGCTCAGAGTATGTTTGAATTCCGTAGGAAAATTTAGAAAAAATACGGAGTCTGGTTTTGAAAAATTTTTGAAAAATTTTTATGACGAACCTTTAAGTATAAAAAATTTATTAGAAGACCATTCGCTAAAAAATAGATCCATTACGAATTTTGGTGAATTAGAGTCTATTGATTATGAATTAATGCGCTATATATTTTTATCAATACAAGATTACTATGATGCCTCTGAGGCAAACAAAAAAAATAAAGGAAGGAGCAACGCTCAGTTCTTTTTGCATGGCAAATATACTTTGCAAGATATATGCAGTATTGCTGGAGGACTGGACCAAGGCTTATATGGCGGGGCAGATACAGAGACTGATATGTCTATGGATCATAGCTTTGGCACAGACACTGCTAATACTAGTATGAATATAGATTTGAATAGGTTAACAGGATCTGGCCTGGTCTTAAAAGGCCCAAATAGCTTTTCCCGCCCTAACCTTAATCGGGGGAGGAAGGGCCGCCCCTAGTATTCGAATGGATTGCGCAGCCAACGATGCTGCGCAATCTTCTACATATGAAAAACCCAAAACACACCTGCTCTCTTTGCTATACTCTTGCGCTTTACAATTGCATGCTCGTTTGGAAAGAATAGATCTTAAGTCTTCTGCCTCCCTGTAGTTCAATGGATAGAACGAGTGCCTCCTAAGCGCTAGATACAGGTTCGATTCCTGTCGGGGGGACCATGCTGGAGCAACGCAAAAACCCGCCAGCAAAGCGGCAAGGCATATATAATGAGAGCCTAGAATATATTCAAAATTGCCAAAAAGGTCCGAAGGGGCCTTTCTTTATGAATGTCGTTTGAGTGTCTCAGGCAATGCTTCTTGCATGGATTGCCATATGAAACTGTTTTAAATAAAAGCAATTGCGTATTTTTGTTATAGATTTTGAGTAAATTCTGAACCTGTTTAGGTATACTTCAGTTTTATAATAGGGGTATCAGGAAGCGTGGCCGAGTGGTTGAAGGCAGCTGACTTGAAATCAGCCGTACGGGCAACCGTACCGTGGGTTCGAATCCTACCGCTTCCGCCAGAAATTCCTTTAAAATCAATAGCTTATAAAAATTGCAGTCCGTGACTGGCTCAATGCCGTCGAGTGCTATCGCAAACGCATACCGATCTTCAAGTCCGTTGCCATTTGGCGACACGTCGTTTCCCCGCGGGTTGGATGACGCCTTCGGCCTTCATCGCGCACAATACTAGCCGTATCGCATCTCTGCTCACACCTGGGCACGCTTCTTCCATCTCCGATATAGAAAATGGCAGCATGCGCTTGAGCACTTCTGATCGTACTCAATCCCCCTTGTTGCCTCGACGATACTCGATGGTGCCAACACGTTCTTCGAACTCTCGATATATGCCAGCTTTTCCCTTATGCTTAGCCGCAATTTTGCGCCTACATATCTAAGAGCCAGAAAAAATGGCTCTTCAAATAAACAGCTGATTGTTGGCCTTATTCGATTTCCTATCTCCTATCTTCAGCGAACTTAGCAAAATTCTTTGCAAGTAGCCGCTTATGACCTCTCTTGATTTTTACCCTGGCAACACACTATGAGCGACAAAGGCAAGATGGTTGCCGTTTTGCTGCCAGGCGATTTCGCCTCGTGTTCGATGATTTTATATGTCAGGCTAGCTGATTAGATTTATGCATTGCGCTGGCGACACTGCTCGAATAAACAAACAGCAGCTGCTGCTGCGACATTAATGGATTCCATTCCGCCAGGTTGTGGGATGGTGACGTATTGGGCAGCGTGTTCACGCCAGGCTGCTGAGACACCAGCGCCTTCATTGCCCCAGATCCAGGCAAAAGGTTTTGTCAGATCCTGCTTGTAGATTGAAGTTGCGTGGTGTGAATCGGTGACGAGCAATGGCACAGCGAGATGTGGCAGGAGTTGGTCTACTTCCATTCCTTCAAAAATATGCAGTAGAAATTGCGCCCCCATCCCCGCACGCAGTACTTTGGGAGACCAGGCACACGCCGTGCCTGGTGCGCAAAATACATATTGAATGCCGGCGGCGGCTGCACTGCGCAAGATGGAGCCAGCGTTCCCTGCGTCTTGCACACCATCGAGAATGATGCAGTCACTTGTAATTTGCTGCGGCAATTCAGGAGCGGGGATATCAATTAGGAAGATCACATTGCCGCCTTGTGCTGCGCGCGCTAATGTCGATAATTGTGCGAAGAGCGTGTCTGATAACACCACGATACGCGCTGGATCAATACGTGCCATGATTGGATGCAAGCTTTGCTGCATTTTTTGATCAGACAGCGCGCACTCGGCAATAATGCAGGCACGCGGTTGTCCTAGCGTATCGAGATAGGTGCTAGCTAAATGTAGCCCCTCGGTAAGCGCTTGGCCTGCCCGGCGTTCACGGGTGACGGTGCCGGTGAGTTGTTTGAGCCGTTTAAAAAAGGGGTTATCGCATGCAGTAATGGTTTTCATTATTTAAGCCGCTGCCCTTTTTTCATAGCACTGTGGGCAATGTTTGCCAGGTACATATTGGGGTGAGGCCTGCGTCTGCCGCGTGAGTACTGCACGGCAGCCAAAGCATTGTTGTGTATCGGTTGGTTGGAGTTCTGGGCTTAATGCCGTGCGATGATCAAATACAAAGCAGTCGCCTTTATAATGTGCACCACCGACTTCTTCAAAATATTTGAGAATGCCGCCTTCGAGTTGATATACATTCTCGATGCCGATATTTTGCATATACAAAGCTGCTTTTTCACAACGAATACCGCCTGTACAGAATGACACCACTGTTTTATCGGTGAAATCTTCGCGATTTGCTTCGATGGTGGCGGGGAATTCGCTGAATTTGTTGATCCGGTAATCTAGTGCTCCAGCAAAAGTGCCGAGGTCTATTTCAAATCCATTGCGCGTATCCAGCATTACGACTGGGCGTCCATGGTCATCTTGTCCGCGATCCAACCATTTTTTGAGGGTCTGTGCATTGACTGCAGGTGCACGAGCCTGGCCAGGTTGGATGGCTGGGGTATGCATGGTGATGATTTCTTTTTTTAATCTGACCAGCATCCGGCGAAAGGGCTGCTTCTCAGAGAGGCTTTCTTTACATTCCAGATCTGCTAGTTGGCCTGCAAATAAGGGGTCTTCGCGTAGCCAATGCATAAAAGTGTCGGTTGCGGCGCGTGTGCCAGCTACAAATAGGTTAATGCCTTCAGGTGCTAGCAAAATAGTACCGCGCAGGCCCAGTTCATTACAGCGTGTGCGGATGGGTTCGCGCCATTGGGCGGGTGAGCTGATTGGAACAAAGAGATAGGCGGCGAGATTGACGATATTCATAACGGGTAATAAGTAAGTGCTGGATTTCAAGTTAGATCGAGCCATCGCAAGCATGGTTAGATCAAATGGGATGGATAGGATCAGGCCCTATCAATAAATGGGAGCTATCATACCCTGTCTCTCAAATATCGTTGGTGATGTAGCATGATTTTTATTTAAGGCACCTTACTATTGTATGCGATATTTCTAGAAGACCTGTATATGAGGCTTGAAGGTTAGATAAGTGGTAAGCGCGCAGAGCTTGCGGTGGCACTTAATTATGAAAAATATATCTTTACACGCTTTTTCGCAAATAATGTAATTTCTTCGTGTTTCGATTAGGTCGCTGCTTAGAATTCAATTACAGTGAGGCATACTTTCACAGTATGTTCATATAAGCACTACCTCTGTATATTTTGTAGATTATTATAAATAAAGGGTATGTGTCTCAATCTATATTAGTAGGTATAAAAAATTTTTGCGAATAATCAATTAGTGTTATTGGAGAAATAGGCATGTATCAAGAAATGCAAGCGGTAAGTGATATTCTACAAGAATTAGAAAACGGGCCATTAGCACAAGGGAAATTCCTGAAATTACAACAAGCTTTTGCCTTAACAGCTAGTAGTATTGATAAGGCGGCCAGTGCCAGCAAGAATATGCAAGATAGCGTTTCTCTGGCAAAACTTCACCAGGGTATGCTCGCTTGTCAGCGCTTGATGCAGAGTATTCAAGAAAACGTTTCGAAAAAAATATAAATTAAATATATATTTTAAATATGGCTAGTCAGATAATTTTGTGGTTTCTTGTTTGAATAGCTTTTATTCCTATATCTATATTTTGGAGTGTCATATCATGGGTCCAATTATATCAATGGCGATGGGTGCTATTACTGGTGGTGGTGGCGGTGGCGGCGGCGGAATAATGGAGAAACTTATGGGGATGATTTCACAGCTTATTGACAAACTTTCTCCTGCTGGAAATTCAGGCACCCAAGAAACACCACAAAATGATGGTAGTAGTGGCGGCGGCGGCGGCGGTGGCGGTGGTGGTGGTGGTAACAATGGTACTCCACCCAAAAATCTTATTTAAAATTTAATCGTGCCGCGAGATAATTAAAGATGAGGAATCTATAAAAATATAGATTCCTCATCTTTTTTAAATATGTCTACTTATACTGATCTGCATAGCTATGGGCATCCCTCTCCATGCTTCTCTAGATCCAAATAGTGCATGCCCAACATTGGTCAAAAGCGTTATCCTTAAGCGTGTTAGCTATATCGTTACCTCTATAAAAAGACTAACTATGCGGCTAAGATTGCGTGACTGTAGACTATTCTTATCGACAAATTAAGATTATTCGGCGTTATACACGCTGCTTTCCTAACTTTTTACAAGTAAGCTTCGGCGTTTGCAAAAACTTTAAAAAGTTAGAAATAATTCTATGCGTACGATTTTGCCTGTTCCAAGTAATATGGCACGTTGGGCGGGTGGCTTTCAAGAGCGCCCTTTGCGTAATGGGCAAGTGCTTTTTGATACTGCTATGCGGCAGCCTAGAGTGTTTCCTTTGCGTAATGGGCGGGCGCTTTTTGATGCCATGCCTCCTGATCTAGTAGAATGTAAGAATATTCGTAATTTGCATCCATCGAAGATGGCGCGCGAAGAAAAGCATTGGGAATCTGTGACACATTGCATCATAGAGATTTATTTTGCTTGATAAGTATATGTAAGGTATTTACTTTATAGTTATCTGCTCCATGTGAGCATATGGTTTATACCTTTTTTTTTGAAGTATATATATATTTATACTTTTTATATTAAATTTTGCTAATAAAATATTATTAAATTTTAATTATTTTACTTTATTTTTTTTAAAGGCTTTCAGGATGATAAGCGCATTAACCACTACCAGAAATAGCTCTGAAATAATGGTAAGAAATAATCAAAGCGTACCCTCTCCTGAAGGCATTGATTCTGAAGCTGAAGCTTTACACGCAATAGATAAATTTGAAGCACTGTACGATAAAGTGCATGAGCAGGAACTTCCTCTTACTTCGAAGGAAAGTAGAAGGCGAAGCAATGGTATGCACATCTATTTTTCTCAAAGCCCTAGTTCTCAGAATGCAGTCGCCGATGTAAGTATGCTTGCGCTAGATAGTGCTAGAGATCAATTGGCTGAATCTATACCTTTAGCAGAAACGAGCGTAGATTTTTTAAAAAATATATTAGATAGTCAAATTAGCGAGCAAAAAGATAAAAAAGTGCAAGTCGAGGAGAAGATAGCGGCATTGCATAGTAAATTTGAAAAACTAGCTCAGACTAGGTTATTTGAAAGTGACGAGGTGCAAGCGCGTTTTGAGGCCTTAGCAAAGACGGCTAAAGTATTAGGTGGATTGTCACTCGCTATTGGCGTATGCCTGTGTTTTACTCATAGTGGTTATGCGTTAACCGTAGTGACGGGAGAGCTTATTGGCTCAGCTATCGGCGCTTTGGGTGAGGGAGGATATAAAGAGCATTTAAATGCATTAAAAGAAGAAGCCGAATCCCTAGAAAAGCAGCTATGTGATACTAATAGTGCGCTAGTTAGAGCAGAAGGAATGAGAGGTCGGCTAGACCATATCGCTCAGAAATTGGCTAATTTGAAAACCCGTGACAGCACGCCCTCTACCGAAATAAAAATAGCTACGGCTGGCGAATCAAAAATAGCAAAACGCTCTTCTTGGTTCAATCCAGTTACATTTGAAAAACTTCCTGAGCAGCATGAAATTACTGCTAATAGGGCTATGAGAGTGACTTCACCTATACATGGCTCTTCTTCGAATGGTATACATAGCTTTAGAAGACACAGTGTGGCTTTTGATCTGCCATTGGGAAATGTTGCAGAAGATCTTGAAACAACGCAAGTCAATGACTCTAGACCCAATCATGCTCACTCTTTGGTGAAGAGTAAGCAAAAAGTGGATGATATTGCTCAGATTCCTAATCATAAAAATAAAAAAGATTACCTACTTTCTTCTCTAGCAGCAGCAGATTTAGCAAGCTTTTTTTCTAGCCCTGAGATAAGCGCTCATAAATTAAATAATACACCTTTAGTAGTAAATACTCAGATAGCATCTTATCAAACAGTAGATGGTGCGCAAAGAGTGTTGGATGATAGTTTTATTGATTCTTCAATGAAAGATTTGAAAGCGTTTGAAGAAATTATCGAAGAAAATAATATTAAAAATGCACAAGATACATTGCATTATAAAACAGTATCCCAACAGTTGAGGGAGAGGCAAAATAGTGTAGACTCAGAGTTGGATTTACAACTCGCTGAATTTAATAGCAAAAGATCGGCTTCTCCATTGATGCAGAGTCCTGAGGATATTTCACAGTCCTGGATGCCTTTCGTTATGCCTGCTGAGAATGAGGATGACTTTGAGATTGAAGATGAAGCTGTTTTGAAAATTAGAGATGATATAGAGGCTATAAAAAATAAAATTAGCCCATCTATTGATCAAGCAGAAATGGTAATAAAACAATTTTTGAAAAAAATTGCTAATGAAGTTGAAGAATTTAATGAAAAGTGGAATATTATTTCTAATGGTATTCAAACGTTTTCTGGGAAAGTAACTGAAGAATATTTAAAGGAAAAGTATGATTGGGTCGTTAACGCTTACACTCCACTTAATGCGTTTATCGATCAGGCACTAGAATCTGTATTTGAAATTTATATCCTTCTTCAACAATCTATACAGCAAGAATATTCAATTTATACCAAAGATAAAGAGAAGAAATATATAGAATTTTCTACTCAAGCAGATATAGGTATAACTTTATTAAAAAACCAGAAACACATATGGGAAAGTAGTATTGCATATAAAAAGGATACTTTATTTTCTCTAATATCGCAGGATGCGCTTCAGTCGCAAGAAGAAGCATATAGTGGAATTCATAAATTATATGAAGACTGCGTATTAAATACGGAGTCAAAAACTCAATATTTAACAAAAGATAACGGTAGTAGATTTTTAGAAAGCCTAAGGCAGGATGCAAAAAAATATGCAGATGCAGTAGCAGAACACTATGGCATTTCTGATCCTAGATGGAGCCGAGCAAGGCATACGACCGCGGATAGTGGATATGCCGATGATGGCGAAGAAGAAAATTTTAAAGTAAGAAGTATTGCATAGGCATAACTTTTTCTTGTGGTTTATAAAAAAAGCGAAATGGCCCATATAGCCATTTCGCTTTTTTTATATTAAATCTGTCCACATACCCGCTGCCACCTTGGTATCTAGCGCATGCAGCTGTTCTGGCGTTCCAATATTCTCCCAATATCCAGTATAGAGCTCTCCACTGGCTTCGCCTTGCGCCATGGCGCGGTGGTAGTAGCGTTTGAGTGAACAGATCGCAGGTTCTTTAGTAGAGCGGGTGCGCAAATTCTCAAATAAACGCCTGTCGTATAAGCCGATATTGCCAAAGGTATGGGCGGTGATGTTTTTTGTAGGGGCTTCTACGTGAAGGCGCTTCCCCTCTAGATAAAAATCGCCACTGCTGTGATATTCGGGGTTGGGAACCATAACCAGGTGCATTTTTGGCGTATCAGCGTGTGCCATTTGGTGTACGCGAGGAATAAGTTGGGCATAGTCGTAGTCGGTAAAAATATCGCCGCTGACTGCTAGGAAGATGGGGTGGGTACTGGCGCGCTCCAACAGAGGTAATGCGTACGCGATGCCGCCTGCGGTTTCTAATGCGTGAGGCTCAGCAGAGTAAAAGAGCTCTACGCCAAAGCGACTGCCATCGCCCAAGGCCGCTTCTATTTGTTCACCGAGCCAAGCGTGATTAATGACAATCCGCTTAAAACCTGCACGCTCTAGTCGTTTAATTTGCCACACTAAGAGAGGCTGGCCGGCCACCTTAAGCAGGGGTTTTGGGCATGTATCAGTGAGCGGGCGCATGCGTTCGCCGCGCCCAGCGGCAAATATCATGGCTGTAAGAGGGGGGCAGGATGTCATATTGTCGGCGATGGATGGACGTATTAGTTGATCGTGGGCAGCACAGAAAGTTCTTGCAGAAGTTGTGCAATATCTTTTAGTTCTGCATAACGTGCTGTGACTTTATGAATATATTTTAAAAAGCGTGGGGCATCTTGTAGATAGTGTGTCTTGCCATCTCGGTAGCAAAGGCGAGCAAAGATACCTAGTACTTTTAAGTGGCGCTGCAGACCCATCCATTCAAGGGCGCGGTAAAAAGTGGGGAAATCGGTTGGAACCGGTAAACCTGCGTTTTGTGCACGTTGCCAGTAGCCTTGGAGGCAGTCGCGCTCAAAGGCTTCATCCCAGCTGATAAAAGCATCTCGAAAGAGAGAGATGGCGTCGTAGGTGATAGGGCCTAATACCGCATCTTGAAAGTCTAGTACACCAGGCCCATTGGGATACACCATTAAATTACGTGGCATATAGTCTCGATGTACGAAAACGCGAGGCTGGGAGAGTGCTGTGTCGACCAAAAGGGTAAAGCCTGCATCTAGTCGACTACGCTGTGCAGGGCTTAGTGTCAGTCCCAAATGACGCTCTAGATACCATGTGGGAAATAGTTCAAGTTCTTGGCGCAGTAAGACAGTATCGTATTCGGGCAAAATATTAGGATGGGTGGCACATTGCCAAAGTATGAGCGCATTAAGCGCTGCATCATACAGAGTGCGTGCTTCTGTTTGCGCCTGTGTTTGCATAGGTGTAGCGGTGTTTTGTAGTGCTATGAGATGGGTAAGATAAAGGGTATTACCTAAATCTGTAAGCAGCATAAAGCCTTGCTCAAAATCATATTCGAGCACTTTGGGTACTTGTATACCTGCTTGAGAAAACAGCATGGCAATTTTGGCGAATGCTTGGTTTTTTTCAGGAGGAGGGGCATCTACTGCAATAAAGCTGGGGGTATGGGGCGCATCGCTATGAATACGAAAGTAGCGCCGTGTTCCTGCGTCACTCGATGCAGCGTGGCAAGTGGACAAATCTAGTGCATAGCGCTTTGCATAGGGGGTGAGCCAAGCCAGTAACTGGGCAGTACGCAGATCTGGCGCGTGGAGCCTAGCTGCTGCCTGATTTTCAGAAGGAGTAGACAGGCTATGGGAAGATGGCGAAGCAGACATAGATAGGCGCATGGGTGCGGTGAATAAAAATTAAAATATAGAGTATAGAACACAGGTAAAATCTATACAGAAGGCAAAATTATGAAAAGCGATGCAGAGAAAGTGCTCTATAGTTTTTTCTATAGTAGACTTCTTTCGAAACCGAGTATCCCTGCGCTTCTCTCCCTCCCCGCATTCCTAATATATATAGGTAGATGGGGAATTTTTTATTTATTTTTCTTGTGTCTGCTTCCACTCGCTTTCCCTATCTGTTTGTACGCCGTGTGCGTTTGCAGAGCTTGTTACCCCATATCGCATCGATCGTTTTTTTAATCGAGGTATCCGGCCGGGCATCGTCTTGTATGGCGCAAGAAGCGCTGTTGCCTTCTCATGCACTTTCTCAATCTTCTATACAGCGTATCGGGCAATCTCCTTCGCGATCTCAGTCTACATCGCAATTGCACCCTCAAGGCATGTCACACCCTGTATCCCCTTTAAAAATGGCGCCTATATTGACTGAGCACCCTTTGTTGCCAGGAGATAAAGCTGCGCGCTTTTTATCGGGTGGCCAAATTAAGGGGCAAGTGCGTCAAAAGGTGGAGATGGTGCGCTCAAAAAACGCACAAGCTGAAATCCGTTCACCGGACTCCATCGTTAAAGCCAATATATTGCGCTATGACCCAGATACAGACCGTGCAGATGCTTGGGGTGATGTACATCTAATTTATAAGGGGAGCGTGCTGGCAGGCCCTGAGGCGCATTTAAATGTGCAAGCCAGACAAGGCTATATGCTCTCTCCTACGTATTACCTCAATACGACGAAAGGGTGGGGGAAGGCGCGACGTGTAAATCTGTCAGGTCCTGAACGTGCCATTATTGAAGACGGCATCTATACCGTATGCGATTGCCCTGCGGATCCTGTATGGTATTTAAAAGCGCATTCTATAGATTTAGATCAGGGTAATAACCGTGGAGTGGCAAGAAACGCAGCCTTGTTCTTTAAAGGGGTGCCTATTTTTGCAAGCCCTTATGTTTCTTTTCCCCTCTCGAGTGGCCGGCAATCTGGCTTTTTGCCTCCTCGGGTGCAGATAGATTCGGTTTCGGGTATCAGTACTACCTTCCCCTATTATTTTAATATTGCGCCCAATTATGATGCTACTTTATATCCTAGGCTGATTACCCGGCGCGGGCCGATGATTGGTGCAGAATATCGTTATCTTTCTACTACGTATAAAGGCTCGATATTTGTTGAAGATTTACCCTACGATGCAATAGCGAAAACCAATCGTTATGCCGTGTATGTAAAGCATCAACAAACCTTCGGAAAAGGCTTTGGCGGTTATGTAAATTACAACCGCGTATCAGATAACGCGTATCCGCAAGAAATTGCAGGGAATAATTTATTTATTAATGGGATGCAGTTGCTATATCCCCAAGAAGTAGGCCTGACTTGGAAAGAAGGGCCGTGGAGTGTGGTGGCACGCCGGCAATATTGGCAAACTTTGCCGCCTTCTTTGCCTCCTTATGCGCGTGAACCGCAGATCAATGCAAGGTTTGGACGTTATAACTGGGGAAGCGCTTATTTGCCTGGCGGAGTGGATGCGAGTGCAGAGCTTGATTTCTCCCGATTCCGGATCATGACGCAAGAGGCCACGCTGGGACAAAGGGCGGTATTTAATCCATCGATTAGTTATCCGATTGTTCGACCTGAGTATTTCATTACTCCCAAGATTCAGGCCCATTTTGCAGCATATGATCTAAATAGAGATCAATCTAATCGTTTAAGTGTTGCTATACCTACGTTGAGCTTAGATGCGGGTTTGATTTTTGAGCGTCCTGCAGTGCTTTTTGGGCAAGACTATATTCAAACCCTTGAGCCGCGCGCGTATTACGTTTTTACCCCATATCGTGATCAAAATAATATTCCTATTTTTGATACGGTTGAGTCAGACTTTAGTTTTGCAGAGATTTATACCGGGAATACGTTTATTGGTAATGACCGTGTGGCGGATGCTAGCCGTTTAACCACAGGTATTACGACCCGCTTTATCCGTGCTATGGATGGCGATGAGCGTGCCCGCCTGGTTTTAGCGCAGCAGTACTACTTTAAGCAACAACGTACTACACTTACGCCCTCTGTATCGCCCGCACTGGCTAATCATTCGGATTTATTGTTAGGTGCCTCTTTCAAAATGGGTGCAGGCCTAGCCTCAGAAACCGGGATTCAATATAACCCAGATACCCATCAACTCGTTCGCTCTAATCTGGGTTTTGCATGGAGTCCAGAAAATCGAAAAGTGTTCAATGCAGCTTATCGATATACCAGACCCAGCACTGCCTTGCGCGATACACCTATTCGCCAAATTATCTTGTCCGCACAATGGCCACTGCTTGCGAACCGTAAGTTGTATGGAATCAGCCGGATTAACTATGATTTGGATGGTCAGCGTCTTGCAGATGGCGTGATGGGTTTTCAATATGATGCGCCGTGCTGGTCATTTGGTTTTGGAGTGCAGCGCTTTGCGAATAGCAGAGACAATATTCCTAAACCGGTGCCCGGTGTGCCTACGACGGCTAAACCTCTATCCGGTTTGCGTGTGCTTGCGCAACTTGAACTCAAAGGGCTTTCAAAAATTGATAATGGTTTGATCGATCAATTTGTAGCGAGTGTCCCGGGTTATATGGCGCTCCCCTCTGTGCGTTCTGCTGCTGAACCTTTTACTGAATACGAATAACACAGCCTTTTGTGGCTCCCAAGGAAAATACCTATGCGTAAGCCGATTAGAATTTTAGGGCGTGTTTTGCTCGCTTGTATTGCTATGCTGATGCTGATTGCGTTTATTAGTATCGTCTGTGGTTTGCAGTCTGCCGCGCATGCGCAAGCATTGCCATCCGTGCAAAAAGGAGGGGCTCTCCATTCACTTCAAGACTTAGACCACGTAGTTGCTGTGGTGAACCAAGAAGTCATTACCGAACGAGAGCTGGCTGCCCGTGTGCGTTTGATTACCTATCGTGTGCATCGGCAGTCACTTGCGAGCAAAAAATCTGCTGGCACATCTAAAATGGCAAGCGCTTCGCCTGTATTGCCTCCCCAAGATGTACTCCGTAAGCAAGTGCTTGAGCACTTGGTGTTACAGCACGTGCAGCTTCAAAAAGCGAAAGAAGAGGGTATTTCCCCAGAAGATACTGCAGTTACGCAGGCGTTAGAAAACCTTGCTCGCAATGAAAACCTTTCTTTAGCTGCCTATCGCCGGCAATTAGAATCAGCTGGGTTTTCCTGGTCGGCCATACAACGTGAAATGAAAAATGAGTTGAGCATTGAAGCGCTCCGCCAAAAAGAGGTGGATCGCAAAGTGACCGTATCTGATGCCGATGTGGATCAATATATGGCGAACCCCGGTTCTGCTAATGAATTAACACAAGCAGCAGCGCAGTCTCCAGTAGCACGGCCCACCATGGAACAAGTCCATGTGCGTCATATTTTAATCCGCATACACCACGGGACCTCTGAAAAATCAGCGCAGCAGAAACTGCTTGAGCTGCGTCGGAAAATTTTAGCAGGAGCCGACTTTGGTGAGCTCGCACGCACGGTTTCCGAAGATGGCTCGGCATCGCAAGGA
Organism: Mycoavidus cysteinexigens; assembly: GCA_031963225.1. Taxonomy (GTDB): domain Bacteria; phylum Pseudomonadota; class Gammaproteobacteria; order Burkholderiales; family Burkholderiaceae; genus JASSUD01. Next base: position 13,118 of record JASSUD010000003.1, on the reverse strand, counting down.
GGGGATTTGGGATGGATTGCTTTGAGAGACACGGTTCCTGAATTTGCCCAAGCAGCCAGTGTATTAAAAGAAAACGCTATTAGTGAGCCGGTGCGCACTGAGTATGGCTACCATCTTATTCAGGTATTAGGGCGCCGTGCGCCAGATGTAAAAAATACTGAGATAGATAAGCAAAGAGACATTGCACGCCAGCTAATAGGCATGCGCAAAGCCGAACGTGCTTATGCACGTTGGTTAAGGGAATTGCATGACAGCGCAACTGTTCAATATAAACTCCAAACCCCGTAGGGTGTGTCTTCAATCCCTAGTTTTCACAATACAAATACCTCTATGCGCATAGCCATCACCACTGGAGAACCTGCAGGTATAGGTCCTGAGCTCACTGCGCAAGCATTGCAACGTGGTTTGCTAAACGAGCCTGCTATATGGCCCGCTGATGCGCGTTTTACCGTATTGGGAGACGCGCAACTAATACGAGAGCGTGCTGCGACAGCAGGCGTTGATTGGGCACAGCTTGAAGCTACTGGGCGTGTTTGTATCGAGCATATTGCTTTGCGAGCACCCTGTGTTGCAGGGCAGCTTGATGCTGCGCAGGCGCCTTATGTCTTGACTTTACTAGATACCGCCAGCACAGGCGCGCAAGCAATAGGCAATAAAAAACCGCGTTTTGACGCTATTGTTACAGCCCCTTTGCAAAAAAGCAGTATCCATGAGGCACGGGTACAAATGAAGGCTGCAAAAAAAACCAGCCCTGCTGCACTGCAAACGCCTGCTGATATATTTTTATCGGGGGATAGACCCTTTCTAGGCCATACCGAATACTTCGCAGACCAAACCAATACTCCCCACGTGGTGATGATGCTTGCCGGCACGGACCGCCTTGCTGTTGCCCGGGCCCAAGGCAAAAACGATGCGGCTGCGTTACATCCTTTACGTGTAGCATTAGCTACCACCCATCTTCCTCTTAAAGACATATCTGCAGCTATTACCAGTGAGTTATTACTCACTACGCTCGAAATTGTGGACCATGCGTTGCGGCATTCATTTGGCTTGTCTGCCCCTGTGATTCTGGTAGCCGGTTTAAACCCGCATGCAGGGGAGGGCGGACACTGTGGTACAGAAGAAATTGAACATATCTTGCCAGCACTTAAAGCAGCACGTGATAGAGGAATCGATGCGCGAGGACCTTATCCTGCCGACACGCTTTTTCAACCTCAGTTTTTAGATGAAGCAGATTGTGTGCTGGCGCTCTATCATGACCAAGGCCTACCCGTTTTAAAATATGCCACCTTCGGTCAAGCTTTTAATATCACGCTCGGCCTACCTTTTATCCGTACTTCGGTCGACCACGGCACCGCTCTAAAACTGGCCGGCACAGGCCAAGCAGATCCCGGCAGCTTTATAGAAGCCATCACCGCAGCAGTATCTATAGCTGCGCGGGTAAGCTAAAACTTGCATCGGCATGTCAAAGTTGATGATTACAAGTCAGTGGTATGCATGTTGGGGTTCGTGCCTCACCACCAACCTACATTGACGCGTAGGTTGGTGGTGACGAAGGAACCCCAACACCTAACCAACGCCTCCTTGAAAACCAGCCTGTAAACTGGCAAAAGCGATGATTAAAAGTCAGTGGTGCGCATGTTGGGGTTCGTGCCTCACCGCCAACCTACCGTGGCTCGTAGGTTGGTGGTGACGAAGGAACCCCAACACTTAACCACAACCTTCTTGAAGACCAGTCTATAAATAGGCGAAAGCAATGATTAAGCCGGTGGTCTGCAGGCCGAGGAATATTGCTCACCACCAAAACCCACAATAAATATGGCATTAATTGGTTTTCCCCCTGTCATAAACAATGACACTACCGTGCTGATTCTGGGCAGCTTCCCCGGCGTTGCCTCTTTAGCAGCTGCCCAATATTACGCCCACCCTAGAAATCAATTTTGGAAGCTATTGGGTACGCTCTTGCAAGAGCCTCTCGCTACATTGCCCTATGAGCTAAGGCTCGAGCGCATACAAGCCCATGGCTTGGGAGTGTGGGATGTGTTGGCGCAGTGTGAGCGTACAGGTAGCCTTGATACAGCCATTCGTAACCCCATACCCAATGGTTTGGCCATGCTTCCAACCCTGGCTCCGAAATTACAAAAAGTCGGCCTGAATGGCAAACGCGCAGGCCGCTTTGCTCCTCTGCTTTCCTCTGCAGGCTATCAAACCCTCGTACTCCCTTCATCCAGCCCGGCTCATGCTGCACTATCATTTGAGCAGAAGTTGGAAATATGGCGTGGATTGCTGTAATGTATTAAACTTTTGAAGTTGTTTTTTTATTATTAGGTTAATTTTTTGGTGAATGAGCCCAAGGATGCGGCGTTGGTATGGAAAAAACACTTTTTAATGATTTGCTGCAAAGCCTGATAGAAGCAAAAGCTATTGCTAGCGGCCGGGTATCTCCATCGCGCTATTTTAAATATGCGGCGGTTTGCCCAGATATTTGAAGCAGAGAAGATTGTCTACGCGCTGAGTAGACAATTGAGTTGAAACCACTTGTGTAGCCTAATGTTGTATTTTGCAAAAGCGTTTCCTGACGCAGAAATTGTCTCGACGTTGTCGAGACAATTGGCTTGGACAATATATTATCTAATCCCGCGACAGCGCCTCAGCCGGATTTAACCGAGAAGCATTATGCGCAGGCATAAAACCAAACAATATGCCGATGAGTGCAGAAAATACGAAAGCCAAAATAATCGCATTCATTGAAAAAACCATTTTCCATTGAGGCACCCATAACGGCACAATTTTGCCTATACCAAAAGACAAAAGAATGCCGATAACGCCGCCCATCAAGCAGACGGTTACGGCTTCTATTAAAAATTGTCGCAAAATATCGATACGGCGTGCGCCAACCGCCATGCGTATGCCAATTTCACGGGTGCGCTCGGTTACAGAAACCAGCATGATATTCATAACGCCAATGCCACCTACCACTAGCGAAATGGTTGCAATTACGGTTAGGAGCAGGGTGAGGGATCGGCGGATTTTTTCCGTGGTTTTTACCACGGTGTCCATATTGTAAGTAAAGAAATCTTGAGTGCCGTGCCGTTTTTTTAGTAAAGCGGTGATGCTGCGCTCAGCTGCTTGGCTAGGTTGTCCATCCCGCACGCGTACGCTGATGCTGTTGAAATAATATTGTCCAAGTAGTTTGGTGCTAACCGTGCTGTAGGGCATCCAAATATTGAGCTCGCCTTCTCCTGAAAATGCATTGTCTTTTTTGGGTTTTGCAACGCCTATAACCCGGCTGGGTAGATTATTGATAAGCAGGATTTGCCCTATTGGATTAGGCATAGCACCAAAAAAGGTGCGGCGCGTATTGGCATCAATAACTATATTTTGTGCTTGATACTGTATATCGCGAGCTCGAAGGGGAGTGCCTTGCGCTATTTTGAGGTCGCTCACTTGGAAATATGCTTCGCCTACTCCACGGATGGTTGCCATAGCATCGGTGTCTCGGTAACGCACTAGTGCAGAGCGATTAATATTGGGCGTTACGCTATCAACAAATGCTTGTGCATTAAGCGCATCCATATCGCCTTTTTGTAAAGTACGAATGCGCCCAGCTTGCCTGTCTCCCCAGCCTTTTCCTCGGTAAATATTGATCATATTTGTACCCAGGGAGGCAATATCTTTAAGTACAGCAGATTTGGCGCCTTCGCCAATGGCTGTAGTCGATACGACCGAAGCAATGCCAATAATGATGCCAAGTAGCGTTAAAGCCGTGCGTAAACGGTGAGAATATAGGGAAACCCAAGCCATTTTGCCGGCTTGTATGAGCCGCCCCCAGTCAATGAGTGGTCGACGATGGCGAGGTAAATGCTTAAGCGGATCGGGTTTACTCGCTGCTAATGGTGGTGCTTGTTTATTCACCTCATCTCGAACAATCTCGCCATCGCGTATTTCAATAATACGAGGCGCTTCTGCTGCAATATGTTCATTGTGTGTGACTAAAATAACCGTGTGTCCATTCGCATGCAGCTCACGCAGAATATGCATAACGGCATGCCCACTCTTACTGTCCAGTGCGCCAGTGGGTTCATCTGCTAATATGATTTCCCCCCCGTTCATCAGTGCACGTGCAATGCTAACGCGCTGTTGCTGGCCGCCAGACAATTGATGTGGTCGATGCTGTGCATGATTCGCCATGCCTAGTTTTTTTAATAGCTCTTGAGCGCGTGCAGCGCGCTCCGTGCTGTCCATACCTGCATAGACCGCAGGCATCTCCACATTTTCCTGCACGCTGAGGTAGGGCAACAAATGATAGCGCTGAAAAATAAACCCAAAGCGCTCGCGCCGTAAATGCGCCAATGCATCCACTTCTAAATTACCGGTAGCCTCTCCGCCGATCCGATATTCACCGCTGGTTGGATGATCTAGGCAGCCCAGCACATTCATTAAAGTAGATTTGCCAGAGCCTGACGCCCCGATGATCGCAATCATTTCTCCGGCATATACCTTTAAATTGATGCGATTTAATATCGTGATCTCGCGCTCATTCGTAGAGAAAAGGCGGGTTACATTGATTAATTCTAATAGCGGTACACGCTCTTTATGCTGATTCATCGCGCTCAGAAGCTAAGGGTTCCTCAGTAATGACTTGCTCACCTTCTTGCAGCCCATTTAATACTTGCACTATGATCGTATTATTAATCCCTGTTCGTACTTGACGGGTTTGAATCTGATTATTAGGCAGTAAAACACGCACAGCATAATGACCATTTTTATCTTTTGCACCTAAAGCGGTCATCGGTACGGTGAGCGCTGCTTTAGCGGTATCTTGCACAATATGGGTCTGTGCAGTCATTCCAATGCGTAAGGTGCGATCCGGATTAGGTATTTCAAATAAAGCATTATAAAAAACAGGCGCGTTACTATTTGCGGTGCTATCTGATTTACTGTCTAAGAAATTTTGGGGAGCCGCTTCAGTGGCACGCAGTTTCCCGTAAAAGTGCTTATCTGCATTACCCAAAATCGTAAAGTACACCGTTTGACCAGGGTGAATACGAATGACATCCGCTTCGGGGACTTGCACTTTGACCGTCATCGTTTTTAAATCAGCTAGCTTTAAAATCACTGGGGCTTGCTGCTGGGCAATGACCGTTTGCCCTTCTTGGGTCACAAGCGCTATCACTTCGCCTGCTATGGGCGCTGTAATGCGCGTGTACTCGAGCTCTGTCGTTGCAATATCGATATCTGCTTGTGCTTTCTTATTGCGCGCATGGAGGGAGTCTAAATGGGCTTTAAGCATGAGCCATTTTGATTTGGCATCTTCAAAACTTTGCAATGAAGTAGATTTTTGCTGCAAGAGCTGGCGTTGGCGTTGATAATTGGAAGCGGCATAATGCAATTGAACGCTTTTTTCTTTTTCTTCTGCAACTAAAATTTCTTTGTCAATTTGAGCAGAGCGTAGTTTAGTTTTGGGTACGGTTGGATCTATCTCAGCCAATAATTGCCCTTTTTGCACCGAGTCACCTAATTCAACTTTCAGCGACTTTAATTGCCCCGATACCCGTGCACCCACATCCACTTGTTTAAAAGCTTGCAAAGTACCCACAGCCAATACGCTATTTTCTATATCATTGCGTGTAACCGGAGCGGTTAAATATTTAGGTAACTTATTAGAGGCCCCGTATTGCTTAATAAAAAATAAAATACATAGTGAGGCAATCAATATAGCCACAGCTACCATTATCTGTTGGCGTTTGATTTTAAGATGCATTCCATTCCCCACCCAATGCTTTAATTAAAGTAACCGTCGCTAACATTCTGCGGCGCGTAATGTCCATTACATTTCTTTTTGCAGATAAGGCTATGGTTTGCGCTGTAATAACCTCTAAATAATTCGCCGTACCTGCTGTGTATTCGCGAGTGGCCATCGCCAGGGCTTGTTGGGCATATTTAACAAGCTGTTGCTGCACCGCAGCCTCTGACTCAAGCAAACGTAATTCAACGAGCGCATCCTCTACTTCTTGAAAAGCTAATAGCACCGTTTGCCTATAGTGTGCAACGGTTTGATCATACGCCTCACGCGCAGCCTGGGTCTGCGCGCGGCGCAGGCCTGCATCAAAGAGCGTGGCGGCTAATTGCGGTCCCAATGACCATACACGCGCTGGCGCCGTGAGCCACTGCGAAAATACGGTGCTTTGAAAGCCACCCGATGCCGACAAACTCAGCGAAGGGAAAAATCCTGCCAACGCTACGCCAATTTGCTCATTGGCCGCAGCCATCTTGCGCTCTGCAAAAGCAATATCAGGGCGCCGCTCAAGTAGAGCCGATGGAAGCTGCAATGGAACTTTGGGAAGCGTTGCGCGCAATGTAGAAGTAGGGGACGAAGATGAATGAGCGCGTAGCTTTAACGGAGTAGGTGGAATAGAAAATGTCGATGCAGGCTCGCCCACTAATGTAGCAATCGCATGCTCAAATTGTGCACGTGCAATGCGATTATCAATAGCAGCAGCCTGTGCCTGCTGGAGCTGCGTTTGCGCTTGGAAGGTATCCCTCTGCGTGATAACGCCTTGCTCATAGCGATTTTGCGTGAGTTTGAGTGATTGCTGATAAGCCGCCACCGTATCATCGAGCAATTTTTGCTGGGCATCCAGTGCGCGCAATTGAAAATAATCCTGCGCAAGCGTTGTCTGTATAGACAATCGCATATTCGCAAGCTCAGCCTCTGCACTCTGGGTATGTGCACCTTGTGCGCGCACTTGCCGGCGTACCTTGCCCCATACATCGGGCTCCCACGATGCATCGAGTGCCATATTATAGGCATTACGAACCGAATTACCTCGACTAGGATCCCCAACGCCACTAGAAGAAGGCTGCTGCGCCCCTGTACGTGCCATGCTAGTGCTGAAATTAGCCACCGGGAAATAATGGGAACGCACCCGGGCTACTAACGCACGCGCTTCTCGATATCGGGCTTCGTAGCCTGCAATCTCTTGGTTCGACGCATTCCCCCGCGTAATGAGCGCATTTAATTGTGGATCATTAAAGCACTCCCACCATGGCCCGCGGTTAGATTGATCGTTAGGCTGTGCAATTTTCCAGCCGATAGCTGCTTCCTTAAATTGTGCAGGAATAGCAACAGTGGGGCGAGCATAGTTAGGGCCAACAGCACAGCCAGTCAATAAAAAGACCGCGAGCAATAAGGGCGAGGTCAGCGCAACAAAGCGGACATTACAAAAAATAGAGGTAACGGGGTAGGGCGGTAATGGGCAATGGCTTTGCATTGAATGTTCTCTGAAAGTACCAGCGCGCAGCCTAGTAGTACTCTTTCCTAATGAATACGTTTTGCTTAGGGCGTATCCTCAATTACCCAAAAGGGCCCATCTTTGAGGTCGTGCGGTGCTCGAGATCCTCACAGTACTTAAGTACATCCGGATCCTGTGCTCCTGCTCCCCCAAATAGGAACCCTTTTGAGCAATTGAAGACACACCCTATAAAAGCCTGTATTTTTCCAAAAAATAGAATGTAATATATTTTCCCTCCAGAATATATAGATAGGCATCTAAATATCTCTTACCGGCGTGGCTAACGCGCACTATATACAGTCTTTAGGCCATTTTATTTTGGGATATGTTGAGATAGTAGCTGAGAAATTTCACGTTTTCAGCTGGTATTGGCTCTCTGCAAGAGAGTATGACTATTTCGATTGATTTTTTCTGATAGGTTTTATTTTTCAGAGTCTGATATTTCAGGTGCGTCAAGAAAAAATTGTATGTGTTCTCTATTATTTAGCGAAATAATAATATTTAATAAAGTTAAATAAAATTTAACTGGGGGTTTTTGAGGCGGTTTTTCCATCGAAGCTTGCTTGCGCGTTTTGACCTAGCCTCGATTCCACATACAGTTAGAGTTATTAGAAATCGAGGCAAAGTCAAATATTATGCATTTCCTTCTACATGCTATGACATATGTTTAATATTTAGCGCAAACAAAAAAACAGGAAGCTTGAAATAACGGTACTTCTAAGACGGTGAAGATAGCTTTCCTGAAAAATTAAAGCAACGAGAAAAAAAAGCGCTCACCGAGCGCCAGCTCTTGGCAGCGCGAGTTAAACGTCCTTTTTTTGGCGATGATTTAAAAGATTTTTCTTTCGCAAACTCATTGAGCTTTGTCGCCATTGCGTCAATAGACTGTAGGTCTGTCCTTTTCATAGCATTAATTTGCTGTTGAAGCTCCTGCGCTGTCGCATCTATCTCTTTGTGCTTTTTATAAATAAAGCTTTCACGCATTTCAGAAGTATAAGCTGGGGGAGTGCTAAAAGCAGATCCGCCTGTATGACTTGATTTCGCAGGGAATGCTTTGAATAAGCCAGTATTTTTTTTATATGTAGGATCGTGAGCTTGGAGAGCGCTAGAATCAGATCCGCCTGTATTGAGATCAGGTTGTGGCCTTGAAGTAACCGAAGAAAATTGGCCAGAAGAAGATGAACTTTGCATATTTACTCCTTTTAAAGAGTTTGCGTACAAAGACAAAACGCTATGGCGACATATCAAATATCTTATAGCGATTTCAATTTAATTCATGACATAGTTTGCAGCCTTAAAAAAAGTTTATGCGTTCGGAAGGGGAAAAGGCATCAGTCAGAGTGCTGGCTCCTGGGTGCACATCATTTTTTAAATTAGACCTTATGCTGTTTAAAAAAGTTCCAGATAGTCGTGAGTGCCGGCTACGCAACCGGTTTTGAACGCCTCCCAAAAGTTGGATATTTGATCCGACTCTTTGGGGAGGTCAGTTCATTTTTAGATTTGAAGCAGATTGCCGGCATGGGTTTGTCAGGGCACTCTTATTTTGCCAGCCATGGTTTTGCGGATAAATAGATACATGAACAGAGGACACCCTCGGGTGTGCCGGTTTCCTTATCGTTGCCCGGTCGACCAACCCTGTTCGGATCTGCCACCCTTTTTTGTAAAATTTAACAAAAGGGTGGGGGAGAAATTACTGCTCAGGAAGGACATCGGCCATGCGTTACCCTACTCTGATTTTTTATTCTCCCCCTCTATATTTCTCTTCATTGCGTCCACGCTTTTTTCCAGCGAAGAGGGCGCGATGAACTTCTCTATACTGCGTTCTCCACCGGGTCGTGGTCTTACCACGTCGAACGCAAGGCCTTCTTTTACTAATCCTACAGTATGCAAAGAACAGACAGACCCCATCCCGATTATTGAGCTGCTTAGTCAATGGCAAAATGTTAGAGACGGTCTGGAGGGCAATACCTGGCAGGGTTATAAACAATTGTCTGAAGATCAGAAGTGCGAGCTTGCACCGTTGCTGGCTCAATATTGGCAGGCTTGTGCAGACCTGCTGCCCGCTCCATCCGTCATTGGTAAACATCTCACTGCATATAGTGTTACCAACCTGTCCAGAGATGTGCCTTGGATTGATGTTCTCAGCATATATTCATCCTGCCTGTCTGCGGATGATATGCATACGGTACAAAGTGGGCTGGTTCGATTAAATCAGGCAATGGCGGATATCAAGCACCTCTTCAAGAGATTCGATGCGCAAAAAGCAGATCAGAAATCAGGCCTCTATCTATCCATCACTGTGCGGCTGTGCGGTCTCTTTTGCTCACTCCTTTCTCAAGCTTTGGCACTCCTACAACTTGTACATATGCTGTACAGATGCACTACCCAGCAGCAGGCCAATCAACCCATAAAGACGGGCAAGGAACAATGGGAAGAGCTAGCGGAACAGCTCAAAATGTTCTGGATGCAAGAAATATATACAGCGCCCTCCAGTAAGGAGGCAATTAAAGAACAGATTCAAAAAGAATTGGCAAGACTGCTAGAAACAAAGCAAAAAGCTAGCTAGAAACAAAGCAAAATACTAATCAGAGCATCATGCGAGGACTATCTAGAATAGGACTGCAATCTAAGGTCTGTCCTCCTATATTTTTTACTTAAATAAGATCATCCTTGCAAGATTGGATAAATCTAATATCTAGATGCAAAGGTGAGCTTAATGCTTATATCTCTTAGTCCTACTATTGTCGATGCAGGTCCGCTTTTTAGAAGCCGTTATGAAGGCTCTAAGAGTGCTGTCCAGAAGCAAAAAATACTTACCAACAAGCGTGCTCCGTTAAGCAAATTGCTTCATAATCGGACTTCAACGGATTCCGTTGCACGTCTCGCGCGATGGTATAAGAGTAGATGGCTGTCTGATACAGAGAAAGACAAAGAGGATTTTTTCTTACTGGAAATGGGGTCTCTAGCACATTATGGGCTTCAGCTTTCTGAGACGCTAGAAGCGCTTTCTGAAAGAGCTAGTGAATTAAGTACCGGTTTTAATGCGTTAGCGCCTGAAGAGCAAGAGCACGAATACCCTCGCATTCAGGAAGAATTACAAGCTATTTATGCAGAGCAGCAGAAGATTTATGCGTTGCTCGATAGTGCGCCTGAAGAGAATCAAAAAGAGCTGCCCATTTCAATAGAAATGCAGCAAACGGATGCTGAGCCTGCCCCAATGGGTTTGATTCAACAGGTGCAGGCCCTGGACCAAAAACTAGCCGCTGTAGAGCAAGAAGCGGAACGGTATACTACCTCCCTAATGGAGTATTTCGTTTCCATTCCTCGAACAGAAACCGTGATTTGCACGATTGCAAGCGTTGTAACGGCGGTGGGAATTGGTCTGCAACTACCATTTGTTATATGTTGCGTATCAATTGTTGTCTCTATTGCGATGGCGGTAGTTAGATTTGTTAATTTTATAAGCTCAGATAAACGGCATGCCAAAAATAATGACGTGCTTATACTTCGACGGGAAGTAATAGGCTCCTATATGAACATATTAAACGACATGATCAGCGCTATCTTTCAGATTAAACAAGATACTAGTGATATTAAGGGTACGCTTAATCGCTTAGAGCAGAAAATTGATAGTGCTCCAGCTTCCATTACCCATAATGACAACCGCCAGCATCAGCATATTACTTACGTCCAACAAATTAATGTTGTCGACCCAAAATACCTTCTCCCCGCTGAACAGCAGCTGCTTTTAGGGCATGGTTCCGCAACGCGACCAGCCGTTACGTTTTATCAGGACAGCCAAAAATCAGCAGAAATTCTGCTAGATCACCAGCAAAGACAAAGGCAGTATTCTGTGGGATCCCTCCCAGATCTGACTTTTTATGGCAGTTCTTCGGAGAGTAGCTCTTCTGAAGGGGAAAGCTCACTTGCCTTATATAGAGCTAAAGCTAGAGCAAGGATTGAGCCTACTATTTTTGAAGAACCTAATATTAATGAACTCTTTTCATCCGATTCAGAATCGGATTCTGATGCAGTACTAACAGCAGAAGAAAAAGCGCAATTCAAAAAAGCAAAGGCTCAAAGAAAAGCAGAAAAAAATGCGAAGCTTAAAGCTTTATTTGAAGAACAACAAAAAAGGCTAAACGACCTTGAAGCTGAGAATGCTGCTATGAAACAGAAGCAAGCTGCTATTCAAGCCCTTATAGCCTAGTTAACTATTTAAAATATACCCTATAAAATGGCTCTTTAAATTATAAAAGGGCCATTTTTTTTTGCGATATACCCACGTTTTTACCATCCATTTTTTTGCTGCTACCTAGTAGCTATGGGGAAATAAGCATGAGTTCTGTGAATTCTATACAACCACAGCCGGCACAGCATCATGCTGTTCCCAATACCTCACTTTCTAATCCAATTAATAAAGAGGAAAAAATTGAAGAGGTACATTGTGGCGCAGGAAAGAATACTCCAAAAGGACATGTTGCTCTGGAAGAGCCGATATATTGGCAAATGAACACTGCTAGGGCATTAAATACTTGGACCGTTCGACTGGGTTTGTTAGGAATATGTCTTTTGACTCTGGATTGTACAGTTTTCCATTTTCCAATTTGTACAATAATTATTGCCGTATTACTTGCGATTACAGAAGTATGGCGTCATCTTATTTTATTTCATCATGATAAAATATGATTGTACGATTCGATTTATAGCAAGCAGGAAGCGTGTTTCAGAAAAATAAATATATTACTCATTGCCTTAAAAAATTTTCAGAAAAATTTACATCAAATTATAAAAATCCTATGCATTTTTACAGCATTAAGGCATTAGCCTCAATGCACCTCCTTGCTTGCCATAAAGTTATATAGTTTTTCTAGATATGTATGGTTCTAAAAGATAAAAAATTATCTATGTGAGGAAATAAATGTTCCCTATCGCAAGTTCGTCGGCAAACTCTTTGTATAATAACCAGACCCATTATTTTGCCATCGAGGATGATAGTGCCGTTCATCAACCTTTGCTGGGCTCAACAGAGGGTGATAAATCAGATGAAATAGAGTTATTGATCATTAATGAACCTATCGAACAAGCATATACACTCCCATTTCGTTTTTCTATGACGGCGGATCGCTTTGAGCCTTATATTAAAAGCCATGCAGATTTGGATCAAAAAGACTATGCGTCACTCACACTCTCAGCATTTTGCTTGGGAGTGTCTATAGCGACTTTCCTCTTTCATTGTGTTGAAAAATATCACGAAAATCATAAAGAAATACTGGCTACTCACATTGTCAATATTTTTCTTACCGTTCTACGGGATCTTAAATACGTATTTTCCTGCTCTAGTTATTATATTAAAGGGGCTAAAGTAATAACAAAATTTTTATTATCAAAGCCTACTTCAGAGCAGGGCATGATATTAATAAACCGTTCGCACGCTGAGCAACAACCAACAAATTGCTTTTGGCCTGCAGTTCAATGGTGGGCTAGGTTAGATAATAATTATTATTATTCATACTATGCATTAATTGCGGTCTCTGGCATAACTGCCGCGCTCGGCTGTATTTTACACTTTATCGAAAAAGATCACGAAAATCATATGGCGATGCTGTGGCTCGAGGGAGCCAACATATGGTTTAATATTTTGCTTACTTCGATTCAAGCGGCAAGAATAGCGGTGCAAGAATGGGGACAACCCAGTTTATCGCCGCAGAATTTCATAAGCATGCCAAACTATCTAGGGTTCTCATAAAAGGCTAAATGACCTTGAGGCTGAGAATGCTGCTATGAAACAGAAGCAAGCTGCTATTCAAGCCCTTATAGCCT
>JASSUD010000061.1:0-17252 GCA_031963225.1 Mycoavidus cysteinexigens | reverse complement strand
CAGATTGACTCAGTTACAGCACCTAACTTTAAAGTTCTGGGACAAAATTACTGATGCAAGCTTTAAACATATCAGTAGACTGACAAAGTTGAGGCACCTCAACCTGGCACTCTGCCACGACATGAGCTATCCAGGTCTTGGACATTTAAGTCGATTGACGCAGTTGCAGCAGCTTGATCTAAAAAATAACAACATTACCGATGCAGACCTTGAGCATGTAAGCAAATTGACGCAGCTGCAAAAGCTTGACCTATCGTGGTGCCGCAACATTACTGATGCAGGCCTTGGACATGTCAGCAGATTGACGCAGTTGCAGCAGCTTAATCTAACGTACTGCGAAAACATTACTGATACAGGTCTTGAGCATGTAAGCAGATTGACGCAGTTGCAGCAACTTCATCTACATGGCTGCAACAACATTACTGATACAGGTCTTGAACATGTCAGCAGATTGGCTCAGTTGCAAAAACTTAACCTAAGGGGGTGCCAGGAGGTTACTGATACAGGACTTGAGCATATAAGCAGATTGGCTCAGTTACAGGAGCTTTACCTACAAGGCAGGATTACCAATGAGGCGTTTAAACATATAAGCAGATTGCCCCAGCTACAGCTGCTTCACCTATCAGCAATCGATATTACCTATGTAGGACTTAAACATCTAAGCAGATCGACTCAGTTGCGTCAGCTTCACCTAGAAAGCAGCAATATTATTGATGAGGCGCTTGAACATGTAAGCAAATTGACGCAACTACGGCGGCTGTATCTATTAGATAGCGGTATTACCGACGCAGGGCTTAAACATGTAAGCAGATTGACTCAGTTGCAGCAGCTTTCTCTAAATGAATGCAGCAACATTACCGATGCAGGGCTTGAACATATAAGCAGATTGACTCAATTGCCGCGGCTCACTCTATGGAAATGCCTCAATATTACTGATGCAGGGCTTGAACATATAAGCAAATTGGTTCAGTTGCAGCAGCTCAGTCTAAGGAAGTGCCGCAATATTACCAATGCAGGGCTTGAACATATAAGCAAATTGACCCAGTTGCCGCAGCTTGATCTATATGACTGCCCTAACATTACTGATGCAGGGCTTGAGTATGTAAGCAGATTGGCTCAGCTACGGCTGCTTAATTTATCAGCCACCAGTGTCACTGATACCGGTTTGGTGCATTTAAGCAACTTGGCTCAGTTAGAGCATCTCGACCTACGATACTGCGGTGATATTACTCATGCAGGTCTTGCACAGTTAAACGGACTGACATCGCTGCGCGACCTACGAAGTGGAAGAGACCATACCGCTGATTATTCTATGCGACAAATTGATTGGTGACACTTTACTGTCAGCTGTTTGTAGAACAGTGTGTGAGTCTCTCGACTCACACACTGCTACCTTTTTAGGTAAACATGGTTAGCACATCCATTTCTCAGTGACAGAATCACTTTACGTCTAACTTTTCGGGGTCATATCACTCTCGTAGCCACCATAAAAAAACACCTCAAAAATTGGACCTGTAAGGAATCCAATTTTTGAGGTGTTTTTTATCTACCTATACTACAACACAGGCTTTACCGCACTGACGAGAGCATTAAGCTGCTTCACGCATAAGTTGCACGATATGCTCTTGCGTGGGGATATTCGGTGAACGAATATCGGATACGCCTGGGCCTATGTCGTTCAGGTAATTGAAGTGATCGAATACATCTAGTAATTCCATATCGGAACGCGATGTTTCAATAGTAATTACATCGGCATCCATATCTGCGATCGACGCGATGATGTCATTGAACTCTGAGTAGCACATATGGGTATGGATTTGCGTTGTATCTGCTACTCCATTTGCAGCGATACGGAAAGACTCTACCGCCCAGTTTAGATAGATTTGCCATTGTGCTTTGCGTAAGGGCAAACCTTCACGTAATGCTGCCTCATCGATCTGGATTACACGTATACCTGCTTTCTCCAAATCCAGTACTTCTTGACGGATGGCTAATGCAAGCTGGTAGCACGATACGGAGCGCGGTTGATCATCGCGCACAAAAGACCAGTTAAGAATGGTGACGGGGCCTGTCAACATGCCTTTCATCGGTTTGTCGGTAAGCGATTGCGCATATTCGATCCAATGGACTGTCATAGGTTTTGGACGGCTAATGTCACCAAATAAGATAGGTGGCTTCACGCAACGCGAACCGTAAGACTGCACCCAGCCAAATTGGCTAAATGCATAACCATCGAGCTGCTCGCCAAAGTACTCGACCATATCGTTACGCTCAGCTTCCCCGTGCACTAAGACGTCCAGCCCCAAAACTTCCTGCTCACGTACACTACGGGTAATTTCAGCTTGCATCGCTGCGTGGTAATCCACCTCGTTTAGCTTGCCACTTTTAAACAGGCTACGTGCTTGGCGAATCTCAGCAGTTTGTGGGAACGACCCGATAGTAGTGGTGGGATAAGCAGGTAAGTTTAACAGCTCAGTTTGTTTAGCTGCACGCTCAGAATAAGGGCTTTGGCGACGGCCTAACCCCGCATCTATTTTAGCAACCGCTTCTTTAACCGCAGGATTATGTACTCGTGGCGATGAGCGGCGAGCAGCAATAGCGGCTTCATTGGCAGCTAGTTCAACTTTTACTGCATCACGTCCTTCGTTGAGCGCTGTAGCTAATACATTCAGTTCATCAAGTTTTTGCAAAGCAAAGGCTAACCATGAGCGAATCTCGCTATCTAGCTTTTGTTCACTATTTAAATCAACCGGCACGTGTAGCAGCGAGCAAGAGGGTGCAAGCCATAGACGCTCAGCCAATTTTTCATGGACTGGCTCTAACCATTCAAGCGCCGCAGTTAAATCGGTTTTCCAAATATTACGGCCATTAATTACGCCTAAAGACAATATTTTGTCGGCGGGTAATTGCGCTACAAGTTGGTTTATTTCAGCTTGTGCATGGAGAGCATCGATGTGGAGGCCTTGCACAGGTAACTGGCATGCCAGTGCTAGGTTTTCTAGCAATTGGCCAAAATAGGTCGTGAGCAATAGTTTGACCTTGCCGGTATTCAATGCTTTATAGGCTGTCTCAAAAGCTTGCTGCCACTCGCCACTTAGCTCAGTGACTAGCGCAGGCTCATCAATCTGTACCCACTCTACGCCTTGCTCGGCAAGTTGATTAAATAGCTCAGCATAGGCAGGCAATAGACGGGGCAGAAGCGCCAGTTTATCTGTGTCATCTTTTGCTTTACCCAGCCATAGATACGTCACGGGGCCAATAATTACGGGTTTGGCCTTCACGCCTAGGCTTTGTGCCTGCGCCCATTGTTCAATTAAACGCGACGCATCAAGTGAGAATTCGGTGGAGGCGCTAAATTCTGGCACGATGTAGTGGTAGTTAGTATCAAACCATTTAGTCATTTCACCAGCTTGCACTCCATGGCAGCAATCGTCACCATGGTTGACCGAGCGCCCACGCGCTACGCGAAAGTAATTATCCAGCGCATCCCCTCTAAAGCTTTTTACACGCTCGGGCAAATTACCCAATGTAAAGCTCATATCGAGCACTTGATCGTAGAAAGAAAAATCGCCTACAGGCGCAAAGTCTAACGCTTGCTGATTTTCCCAATGCTGCTGGCGCAGTTGTGCGCCCAATGCTTTCAATGCATCTCTTGAAGATTGCCCCTTCCAGTACGCTTCTAGTGCAAGCTTCAGCTCACGTTTAGCGCCTATGCGCGGGAAACCTAAATTATGAGTTGTAACCATGCCCTGCCCTCACTCGTTCGAATGTATATAAATGAATAAAGCATGGTAGGCGGATTGACTCATGAAATATAATGATTTTATTTCAGCAATTAATTAGTTTTATTCATAAACAGGGAATGCGTATGCTGGAAAGAATCCATCTAGCCATTGTCAGAGAAATAGCGCAACAAGGCACCCTAACCGCAGCGGCCAGTACGCTATGCCTGACGCAATCAGCATTAAGCCATACCATCAAAAAGCTGGAACAACAACTCGGCACAGACATATGGCGCCGCGAAGGCCGCACGCTCAGGTTAACCCAGGCTGGCGAACATCTGCTGGCCGTAGCTAATCGGTTATTACCCCAACTGGAGCATGCAGAAGAACGCATTAAGCAATACGGACAAGGTGAACGAGGCACATTGCGTATCGGGATGGAATGCCACCCTTGTTATCAATGGCTGCTTAAAATTGTGTCGCCTTATTTGGCAAGCTGGCCCGATGTAGATGTTGACGTCAAACAGAAATTTCAGTTTGGAGGGATGGGCGCATTATTCGGCTTTGAGA
Organism: Mycoavidus cysteinexigens; assembly: GCA_031963225.1. Lineage (GTDB taxonomy): Bacteria > Pseudomonadota > Gammaproteobacteria > Burkholderiales > Burkholderiaceae > JASSUD01. The sequence goes on along the minus strand of JASSUD010000061.1, from coordinate 12,960 downwards.
TCGATTTGCTCGTAACGCCGGATCCTTTAGATAAACCTGGCCTATATTTCGAAGCAGTATTTGACTATGAGCAAGTGCTAGTGGTGGCGCGCAAGCATCCACTAGCAACGGCTGCGTATGTAAAGCCAGAGGAGCTTGCCAATGAGATTTTGATTACCTACCCCGTTGCTATTGACCGGCTCGATATTTACAACCAACTTTTGATGCCTGCTGGCATTGTGCCCAAACAGCGCAAAATCATTGAAACGACAGACATCATGCTACAGATGGTAGCAAGCGGCCGTGGCGTAGCTGCTTTGCCACGCTGGTTAGTAAAAGAATATGCGAGCAAAGTGGATATCGCCCCTGTTCGCCTGGGGCCTCATGGCATTGCTAAACAGATTTTTTTAGGGGTGCGGGAGACGGATAGAAATATTGATTATCTACAAGCATTCATTGAGCTTGCACGCCAACCTATATAGAAGAAGCAGGATGTGAATTGGTAACAGGTGAGACTTCTAATACTGCCTGTTTTTTGGCAATCACCCAATAAAATTTAAGCTCTATGGTCTCCCCAATCATAGAAATATCCTGCCATTCACGCCGCCCTTCACTAAAAATAAGCCGTTTAATGGGCAAACTCCCTTCTAAAATCTGCTGTTCTTCTTTTTGGTGCACTTGCATATCTGCTATGACAGGAACCGTTTTATTGCCCATAAGCAATACGCCGTGCACTTGATAGCGATTTAATGTATTGGGCAATGCTTGCGCGGAAGAAGCAACAAAAAATGCTTTAGCGGAGCGTGCAGTATCAAACCAATAGCCGTCTTGTATTTCTTGATTCAATTGCGCATTACCCATATCTAGGCTGCGCATATCCACTTCAATATGGGCCTTAAATGTTTTAAGGTCCGCTGCATCAAAGCGAATATCCCCTGAAATTCTTTTAAATCGACCGGTCATCGGTAGATACATTTGCCAGATGGTAGCCGTTAACGTGCTATTTTTTGGATCAATAGGCTCAGCCTCGGCCTGTATGGGTATATATCCAAAGATGGCCAGCAGTCCAACCTTACAGTAATACTTCGCCCGCCTCCAAGAAGGTGCGTAACGTATAGGGGAAAACATTTCTACTCTCTCAGAGCCTGTTCACAGTCCCCCAATAGGCGCCCAATACGACCAAAATTGAGAGCGTTTTAGAGGAAAATTAAAGGCAGAGGGCCCAAACTAGGGGATGCCCTCCATTACCCCAAAGATCGGTTCTTTGAAGCAATGGAGGGCATCCCTACAATTTTTGGACTATCGTTTTTTTAGAAAAGGCAGCATGCGTGCAAGTACAGTATCGCGGTCTATCACGTAATGCTTTAGCGCAGCTAACAGATGGAGGCCCACCGCACCTAGCAACATATAATTTAATGTAACGTGCGCCGTTTTAAAAAACGGTTTAAGCATCAGATTAGGTTCAATAATCGGAGGCAAAGGTATCAGCCCTAAATAAACAACGGGCTTACCCGCTGCAGAGCTATAAAAATAGCCCGTTAAAGGAATCGCTATCATTAAAAAATACAGCACGGCATGCACTATCTGTGAAGCATAACGTTGCCAATTTGCCACGGTGCTGGGAAGTGCTGGAGGCCGGTGGGTAAGTCGCCATGCAATACGCACACACACCAAAAATCCAATCGTGACTCCGGTCCATTTATGCCAGTTCACATAGATTATTTTGTCTGGCGAGCCCTTGGGAACCCCTTCCATAACCCAGCCCAGAGTAAACCCCCAAAATAGCAGTATGGCAATAGCCCAATGCAAAAAAATAGCCAATGAAGTGTAGCGCCCTGAATCGGTTGAAGCCAAAAAACTCTCCTCAAAAAGTGGTATGTTTTTATAAGTATGGATGGGTATTTAAAGATAAAGCGCGTTTTCAAAAAGAAACCCACCCCCATCCTGTCATTATCCCGCCCATACCATTTGCTTCACTTTGATTATTCTGACTTTCAAGCCAATTCACTTCTTAAAACACGGTTTAAAATCCCCCCATTTGATAGGTTAGCGCTGAACACTCCGGACTTTACTGGATGTAGGCATTACGCTAGGATACGACGGATGCGCATTTTATATACTCATTTCAAGGCAGGCCATGGTGGGGGCGGTGATACCTACATCCTAGCGTTAGCCGAAGCACTCGCCTCCGAACACGACATTGCTATTGCCGTGCCGGAAGGAAGTCGCATTCATCAAAGACTCTCGTCAAAATTTCCCACTTTTGCTATTACTGCTAAACCAAACTGGCGCACGCTGGTAGCATTCAAACATTGGGTGAATCAGCAACGGCCCGATATCATCCACAGTAATACAGCGCGAGATCACCTTATAACCAAAGCGCTGTCTCCCTGGCTGGATCACAAACCAAAGTGGGTATATACCCGACATAACACGCTGCCTGTTGGATGGAAAAGCGCCTTACGGTTGCGTTACCTAAGCGATGCCGTTGTTGCAGTCAGCAAATATACTTGTGCGCAATTGCCTTGTACTCTTGCTCAACAAACGATGGTTAAAGTCATCCGCAACGGCGTGGATACGGATTTCTATCAACCCATTACGCCAGAACAAAAATCCCAGTTGCGCGCTAAATACGGGTTCACCGATAACGATCTTGTTTTTACCTCTGTGGCAGGAACCGATCCCATAAAAAACTGGATAATGCTGGTAGAAGCCATAGCTCAATTACCGGCAGCACTTAAAGCGCGCTGCAAAATTATCCTAGCAGGCGCTCAGCCACACTCAACACTCGTCGAACAGATTACTCAATTGCATATGACGTCTCGGGTCATTTTTCCTGGCCTAATGGAAGATGTGCGAGAAATTATTGCAATAGGTGATGTAGGCTTTGTCTTATCCAAATTGGAAGGCTTATCGTTTGCCTGTCGAGAGATGATGGCAATGGGGCTGCCTGTCATTGCATCCAATGTCGGTGGCTTACCTGAGAACATTACCGATCGCACAGATGGCTGGATCGTGCCTGCGCACAACGTTTCACAATTAAAACATTGTGTAGAGCATATTCTTACCTCCGCGCACTTGCCTAAAATGGCAGAGCAAGCAAGACAAAAAGCACAAGCTGAATTCAGCCAACGCCAGTTTGTTTCTGAAACGGCGGCGCTCTATCAAGCTTGTTTAAACATCTTTTGAGCGCCGCTCCAATCAAATAATCTGATCGCGCAACCTCGCTTTATATTTCAACCCAGCTAACAGGATTTCAAATGCATGTAGCAATACTACCCGGGGACGGTATTGGCCCAGAGATCGTGGCGCAAGCCATTAAAGTACTCAAAGCCCTGGATATAGGACTTACCTTTGAAACGGCCCCCGTTGGTGGCGCAGCCTATGAAGCCTTTGGCGAACCCCTGCCTGCAGCTACGCTTGCACTTGCACGCTCAGCCGATGCAATTTTATTTGGAGCGGTGGGCGACTGGAAATACGACACGTTACCGCGCGCACTCCGCCCTGAGCAGGCTATTTTGGGTTTACGTAAAGCGCTCTCTCTATTTGCGAACTTACGGCCTGCCTTTCTTTATCCAGAACTCGCTGCGGCCTCTTCTCTCAAGCCGGAAATAGTAAATGGTCTCGATCTATTAATCGTGCGCGAGCTCAATGGAGATATTTATTTTGGGGAGCCACGTGGGAGCCGCGTTGCAGCGGATGGACCGTTTATCGGCGCGCGGGAGCACTTTGACACCATGCGCTATAGCGAGCCAGAAATACGCCGCATTGCACATATTGGCTTTCAAGCCGCACAAAAACGCAGAAAAAAGCTCACCAGTGTAGATAAAGCAAATGTGCTTGAAACATCCGCTCTATGGCGAGAGATAGTAAGTGCCGTAGCCAGCGAGTATCCAGATGTTGAGCTTACCCATATGTACGTTGATAATGCGGCGATGCAGCTTATTCGCGCGCCGCAACAGCTGGATGTCATCGTAACCGGCAATTTATTTGGAGATATCCTCTCAGATGAAGCAGCGATGCTCACTGGCTCAATTGGAATGCTCCCCTCTGCCTCGTTAGACATACATCAAAAAGGGCTCTATGAGCCCGCACACGGCTCTGCCCCAGATATCGCAGGTCGTGATATAGCTAACCCGCTAGCTACCATTTTATCGGCTGCCATGATGTTGCGTTATTCTTTCAAACTGGAAGATGCCGCCACACGCATTGAAGCAGCCGTTCAAAAAACCCTAGCACAAGGCCTACGCACCGCAGATATCTGGACAACAGGCACCCAAAAAATAGGCACCGAAGCCATGGGAAATGCAGTGTTACAAGCAATGTAGGTTGGTGGTGAGGCACGAACCCCAACATGCGCACCACCGGCCTTTTTAGAACCTGCATAGGCATGGCAAAAAAGATGGTTACAGGCCAATGGTATGCATGTTGGGGTTCGCGCCTCAACCAACCTACCGTTCTAAATTTATCTACTTATTTATTACTTTTTACCTATGAAAACCGTCGGCTTTATAGGATGGCGTGGCATGGTTGGCTCCGTCCTAATGCAGCGCATGCGCGCTGAAAATGATTTCTCCTCAATGGAGTGCATTTTTTTTAGCACCAGCCAAACGGGTGAATCCGCACCTGCCTGGGCGCGCAACGAAACCCGCCTTCAAGATGCATATGATCTTCAAGCGCTACAAGCTTGCGATATTTTAGTGACCTGCCAAGGGGGCGCGTATACCAAAGCTATTTTTCCTAAGCTGCGTGCACAAGGATGGATGGGCTATTGGATAGATGCTGCATCCACTCTGCGTATGCAAGGCGATGCGATTATCGTGCTCGACCCGGTTAATCAAAGTGTGATCGAAAAAGGGCTGGAGCAAGGCATCAAAAATTACATTGGTGGTAATTGCACAGTAAGCCTCATGCTCATGGCTTTGGGCGGACTCTTCCGCGCAGGAGCCATTGAATGGGTCAGTAGTATGACCTACCAAGCGGCATCAGGAGGGGGCGCGCGTCATATGCGCGAGCTGCTCAAGCAAATGGGCACCATTCATGCCGGTGTTGCCCATCAACTCGATGATCCTGCCAGCGCTATCCTTGATATTGATCATCAAGTCTTAGAAACCTTACAAAGCCCTCTTTTCCCAACCGATGCATTTGGAGTCCCCCTCGCTGGCTCAGTTATTCCTTGGATCGATACAGATCTTGGCAATGGAGTATCAAAAGAAGAGTGGAAAGGTGCGGCAGAAACCAACAAAATTCTAGGCTATGGTGCAGCCGGTCAACCTGCACCCATACCCATTGATGGTCTTTGTGTACGTATAGGTGCCATGCGCTGCCACGCTCAAGCGCTCACCATTAAACTCAAACAAAACCTAGCCTTAAGCGATATTGAAGCCCTGCTTGCGTCTGGCAATGATTGGGTAAAGGTTATTCCCAACACCCGCGAGCACACCGTTGCGCAGCTGACTCCAGTGCAGGTCACAGGCACGCTATCGGTGCCTATAGGGCGCTTGCGCAAGATGGGAATGGGGGATACATATCTCTCTGCTTTCACAGTAGGCGACCAACTCTTATGGGGTGCAGCAGAGCCTTTGCGCAGAATGTTAAATAAAGTGTTAGAAGCGTAAAAATACCTTACTTTTGAACCCATATGCTCATAGGTTGGTGGTGGGCAGCGCGAACCTTAACATGCCCACCACCAGCCGTGAAACCGAGGCAGGATCAGCATTCCAGATAGGCTTGACGTAACCGGTTTGCAATTTCATTATGTCCGTTCTTGAGGGCGAGTTTTAAAGGTGTGTATCCTTCGCCATCTTTCACCGTTAAGGAAGGTTGTGCCGCTAGCTCAAGTAACTTTTCTACAGCGTCCATATCACCGCTTTCAGCAGCGATATGCATGGGAGTGCGAAAATAGTCATAAGATTCATCAATCGCATTTACAAAGAGTCCACTTGCCTTCATATTAGCTAGAACAGCCTCTTCCTCCAATTCTATAGTGTCTATCATTCCCGCATGACTGATGAAGTTTTCCGGTACTTCTGATAAGGCGTATAAATTAACTTCCCCCCCGGATGCTAGAATAAGCAAGCTGCTATTTGACAAGAGATGCCGAATATGTTGCGGTTTTAAATCAATATTACTGAATGCGTCTTCTTGTAGTAAATGTATAGGTGCCTTATATAGATCTTCAAGTTTTCGAAGATGGAATGGTTTTTTTATTAATTCCAAAAGACTAGGTAAATGTACGTCGTTTTTTATTTTCTTTTTAAACATTGCTTCACGTAGAGCATTTAAGAAATAATGCTCTCCATCAATATTCTTTCTATCATATTTAGCATTTAAAAAAGCATGGACTGTATCTAAATTTCTAAACTGGTTGACTAACCTTGGCATCCAATATTCATTTTTATATTTGTACAAATTTTTGCATGTCATTGTGAGTGCGAGCCAATCATAGGGAGACAAATATTGAGAAATGCTAAAAATAAGCTCGATCGACAGTTTTTCTAAGAAAAAATCAGTCTGTGCTGCCGCAATACTATGAGCCGGATTCTCGTCAGAATTTTGGTGTATGACATTGTTTATAGGCGTTGAATGTGGGATAGGTTGAATGGTCATTTTTGGTCTACATCCAAAATGAGTCTGTGCTGTAGCAATACTGTGGGCCGGATTCTCGTCAGAATTTTGGCTTATGGCATTGTTTATAGGCGTTGAATGTGGGATAGGTTGAATGGTCATTTTTGATCGATATCCATAGCATTGTGATCGATATCCATAGTGTTGTGATCGACATCCATGATGTTATTAAGTTGTTTTTGTATCGCTTTTAAAGCGTTAATTGCCTCTGGTTCAATATCGCTTCTTTGTTCAGAAAATGTCTTTTTTGCATCACTCTCGGCCATAAAAAGTACTTTTTTTGCTTCGTTTTTAGTCAATAAGCCTTTATTTACAGCGTCTAGAACGATTTCACCAAATTCCGTTATAGATTCTGGCTTGTTTGCCCAAAGAGCGGCAAGAAGTGGTGTCTGCGTATCGGTTTTTCTAGTTACAGGATTTGCATAAGATATTGGGTTCATAAGCAACTCTACCATTTGCTCCCCCTTTAAATCCTTCTGTTCAAGAAGGATTTCACCGAATTGTTTAATCATATTTATATGTGACTCTTTCATGGCTCCACGTAGTCCAGATTTACCCTGGGAGTTTTTTGCGGCAATTAATTCGGATTTATCTTCTGGAGTACATGCTTTTAATTGTTCTTTTAATTTTCCCAATTGATCTGGATTTAGAGGGAATCCATGCTCGAATCGATTATAAAGCTGAATGGGGCTCATCGCTTCTTTCGATGTATAAGATACTAAGCCCCTTTCAGCTTTTACAAAATCATGATTTGGATTGTTTATTTTTTGATAAACATCATTTTCTAATACAGTACATAATGAAACATCTTCTTTAAGACCACCAGATTCATCTGTCCCATAATATTCATTGGCATTGCGGAAAAAATGAGAAATTTTCCAATTTTTAATTTCATTTAAGTCATCTATATCAGATACGCTGGCATTGTCTACAATAATACGACTGTGGTTCGGTGTATCATTTGGATCATAAAAAGTCACTACATAATTATATTTTCCATCTATGGTTGGCTTTAAAGCTAATCTACCAGACATCGCGTGATTTCCACTACACCACATCATGTATTTATATTGAACTTCATTTGGTTGATTTTTTTCCATCTCTTTGAATAGCGCCGAGAAAAATTTCCCCGCTTCAGAGTGTTCAACTTCATAATTTTCTTTGGAAGAAGAAATAACCTTATTTGCTGTCTCAGTAAAACCAAGGCTAATGTTTTCTTGAATTAATTCTTCAGTTCCAACTTGCTCTTGCCTTCTATCATAAAATTTTGGAAGATCTACTTTTTTTCCTTGAGAAAGATTTACTTTTTTTTCTTGATCATGTTGCTGCCTTAAAATAATATCGTTGAATGCAAGAGGTATGCATGAAATCTTACCGCCGCCCCCTTTATATGGCACCTTATTATTATGACTTAGTACATCTGTATTTTGATAATAGGGTCTTCCCTTTAGTGCACCACTATTTACTACATTACTCTGTTCGTCAACAGTTTCGATAATAATTTTATTCAATCTTTTCTTGACGGGTTTGTTTGCGTCCATAACATAATGAGCCTCAATATCATGACCATTTTGAGGAAGCCTTATTGTGGATGTTGCAGTTGGGTTATGTAAGGTAAATTTTTTTAAATTTGGAAGCTTATACTCTGTCAAATCCAAAGTGGCTGCTTTAGACATAACAGATAAATACTCCACATCATTTGGTTCATCTTTTGATAAAGGAATGGTACTTTTGCCATCAAAATTAATACCTTTTCTTTTATAAGATGGATAATTGGATTGCACCTTTTTTGTAGTAGAGCTTTCGGAGGGAGAGGGAGATCGATCGTGTTTAAATGAGCTTGTACGATGAACAGGAGTTTGAGAAATGGAAGTAGCCTCCGGATCAGAAAATATGTTTGACGATCCGGTTTTTTGATTGCCTATATTGTTGCTTGACATGGCTACATCCTATTTTTAATAGAAAAAATAATTTAATATTTTCTAGTTTTGAATTTCATTTATCTGATAATTATTAAGGAAGCATACCGTGATCATTTATTTCAGTGATATATCGTTATGCTTATCTTTTTAGGCTCTATTAAAAATGATTTCCGGGAAGAAATTAGCGCGTTTTGCGCAATGCTGTTTTATAAAACGAAGAGTTTCCTGCATTATTACCTACATTCCGTGACATCCTTTACGGTTTAGCAAGCACGCGCGCATCTTGCTGCTGAGCAGCACATCGTATTGTTTTGGATATTTGGAGAAATGAATGTTTGGTTTTTTAATTATGTTTTTAGACAACCGATCTGTTTAATCGAGGCTCGGCTAATCCGCCTCATTTTTCATTTTCTACAGCTAATGCGGCCCTTTCGTTCAGGCGACAAGGGGCCGCTGCTGGCGCAGCTAATATTCGCATACTGCACCGGTTATCAATATCTGATGTTGGAGTTCCTTCGCCACCACCAACCTTGTATTGTTAGCCTTTTATAATGAGCTAGCCGGCTCTTGGTTATCCCCAATATCCTCTTTATAGCGCTGCATAAGCTGCGCCATATCGTCTTCAAACCGCTCATAGAGCGCACTCATAGCTGCGCAGCCCTGTGTTCGGCAAATTTCTTGCATCTCGCTGCACAAAAGAGCAAGTTCCGCTTCTTCGAGCACCATCAACGCCCCTTTTAGCTTATGGAGTTGGCGCACCAAAGCATTATCATCCCCTGCTGCAAACGCTTTTTGCATGGCCTGCGAATCCTCCATCCAGCAATCTATAAAGATTTTTTTAAGCTCGGGGTCAACGATAGTAAACACGCTAGGAGGGGAAGAAGAAGTGGAAGAAGTACTGCTCGGTGCTTCGCTTACAACAGGCAAAGCAGGAGTTACTGCAACAGTTTTTGCCATCGCCTGGGTTTGTGAAAAGATTTTGTCTAGTGCGCGGCCTAAATGAGCAATCGATGCAGGCTTATGCAGCACGCTAGAAATAGAAGTATTCGAAATATCTACGCCTTCATGGGAAATAGTGCTAGCGGTAATCACTATCACCGGCATTGCATTTTCTGCTTTTTTCAACGCATGAATCAAATCAAAGCCATCCATATTGGGCATGCCCAAATCGGTTAACAATGCGTCATAGGATTTTAAAGCACACTTATCAAAAGCTTCTTTGCCATCTGCCGCTTCTTCAATATTGAAATAACCCAGCGCATTTAACTGACGACCAAGCAACTTCCGATTAACTGGGTCATCTTCTGCTACCAAGATGATTTGTGGATGCCGCACTACTTCCGCAACACTTGGCAAGCTATTTGAAGCAACAGGACTCAATAAAGACGCTTGATTTTCATTCGATTCCATGGCTGCCAAAAAGGCTTGGCGCAAACCATTGATAGACAAAGAAGAAATATGAATAGCATAAGGTGGTATGGCGCCAACTGACGGGTCCAACGCCTCTTTTACATCTTGCACCTCAATGATGGGCCTTGATTCAGGCAAATAAGGGCCTGAAGGCGAAATAACAATGGGGCCCTGGAAATGACCTATCCTCGATAGATAATCGCTGAGAATATTATGTGTATCGCTGTGCGCTACCACCAAAATCGGTTTTTGAGGGCTGTTAGCAGAGACCGTATCATTCAATTGATGTACGGCCTTCACTGAGGCGCCCCAACGCTCAAACCATCCAAGCAAAGACTCACGCCACAAGGTAACCGAGCACACCAAAAGCACATGCTGCCCCTCCAAGAAACGCTCTGGAGGCGCTTCTTTTTCAAAACCCACTGGAATTTTAAAGGGTACTTCAAACGTGAAAACACTCCCAAAACCAAGCTCACTGATGAGGGAAACATTTCCGCCCATAAGCTTGCTGAGCCGCTTACACAAGTAAAGGCCTAAACCTGTGCCTCCAAATCGACGTGTAATAGTGCTATCTGTTTGGGTAAATGGAGAAAAAAGCTTTTTCTGATTCAGGCGTGAAATCCCCATGCCTGAATCCGCTACCTGAAAGCGCACAATATAGCTGCCTTCATCATTTTCAATCACATCTGCACGCAACGTAATTTTGCCAATATCGGTAAATTTTGCTGCATTACTCAATAAATTCATCAAAATTTGCTGAATACGCGTGCCATCACCAATAAGCTGGGTACGCAACCGTGAGTCGATCAAGCAAAAGAAATGCACTCCTTTTTTTAAAATCAACGGAGCGAAGGTGCGTGAACAGCTCTCAATCACACTGATTACATTAATCCTTGACGCTTCAAGCTTCAGCTCACCGGCTTCGACTTTAGATAAATCAAGAATGTCATTTAATAGCGTGAGCAATGCTTCAAATGAGCGGCGAATAGTTTTGACCAGCTCATTTTGAGCAGGTGGCATGGGTTCGCGAGCAAGCAATTCAAGATTGCCCAATGCGCCATGTAAAGGCGTGCGAATTTCATGACCCATAGAGGCCAAAAATATAGATTTTGCTTGATTAGCATGATCTGCTGCACGTTTAGCGTCTAGTAATAAACGCTCCGCTTCTTTACGTGCACTAATATCACTCAAGCCATACAGCACGACATCCCGGCCTTGATAACGGGACTGTGTAAACGACACAGAAATATCGCGTTTGCGGCCGTTCGCTGTGATCATCTGCATTTCACCGTGCAGTACATCCGGCTGATCATCCGGATGACTGGGTCGACCTTGAAGTTTTTCTTCTAATTTACAGCGGTACAGCGCTAATAATTCCGTGTAATGCGCATCCACGCGCTCCGGATGACCTTCCAACAGACGCGCAGCAATATCGTTTTTAATGACCGGTTCACGCGTTTTCGGATCAATGACCCCCAAACCCACTGGAGCAGTCAAAATCATTGCTCGATTAAATTGCTCACTTTCATGCACCCGCCGGGAACGAATTTGAATGGGCGAGAAAACATAGCGCTCAAAAATAAAGACAAATACCCACAAAATAGTCAACGTGAGGACCATAAACAGCAGCGTGAGGGTAATGGGTCTTTTTAAACCACTAAAAATCGTATGCCAATCTAATGCATAAATCGCAATCCAATCCGGGCTTAAAATACGCTGTGTAAAAAACAGCATCCCCCCTTTTTGAATACGCTCAGGCTGCACCCCCGTAGCATTCAATAATCGGGAATTATGCAATACCACTTCGGCAAAATGCCATACATCTACACTTTGTCGCTTTAAACCCAAGAAATAAGGATGATGGCGAGAAAGCACGAAAAAGTTCGGCATTTCCCGGGCATTATTTAAAAAGAATTGAGGAAAATCTTCTGGGCGAATATTAAAAACAATAATCGCAACCCGCTTATCTCCATGGAAAACTGCTCCCACAAAGCTAGCCACTGCCGTTCCTAAAAAAGCATCAAAATGCAAAGGCACCCATACAATTTTCCCATTTTTTAAATCTTCTAATGGGTATTTAGAGAGCTCATGCTCAATAGGATCCGTTTGGCGTAAGATAAAAGATTGGAGATCGGATGAACGGTTTCTCTGAGAAGCTTCAATAAAATTCCCAGCGGGATAAACGCCTAAAAAACGACGAGAAGAATCATAGATAAAGCCAGAAAGTGCGCTACCCCGCTCAGTGACATGTAGCTTGGGCGCAGGCGAAATTTCTCTTAGAATTTCAAGTGAATTTGCAAGCTTATGCGCATCCTCATCACGCGTTAACGTCGATAAAATGGAAAACTTCTCAACTGCAAGGTCCTTCTCTGCAATCGTAATTCCTTTATTTTCTCGCAATAAACGCTGATATTTTTCTAATGGAATACTTTTATCTTTTTCATGAGGCTCTAGTAATTTCCAAATAGCCTGATGGAACATCGTAAACCCCCGCAAGCGGGACTCTACACGTTCAACAGCGGCACTCACCGCATCTTTTTGTGCAAAGAAAATATTATCTTGATCATTTAAATAATCTTGCACAAAAGCATAAATACATACTGCCGCCGCTATAGAAATAACAAGCGTCAAGATACTAGCACCGCCGTACAATAAACGCCGGTAACTTCCTATCAAATGAATAGTATGATGTGATGCAGCGCGACGCTTTAAAAAAAAATCCAGCGAATGAAAAGTGCGCACAAAACCTTTTTTAAATTTATCGGGTACAGGAAAAGATGTAAAAAAGCCTAAGGATTTTTTAAAATTAAACGTCATTGCCAGATAAATACATAAAAATAGTAGAAAATCCCAATACCATACTCTTTCATCCGGCATTAAGCGCCAGCATGCAAAGCATTCTAGGCAGAGCAGCAAAAAAACAGGGGGAAAGTAGTCGCAGGAAGAGGCGGAGAAATGAGGACACCCTAGGGTGTGTCCTCAATTGCCCCAAAGGGTTCATATTTGGGGGAGCAGGAGCACA
>JASSUD010000134.1:0-1518 GCA_031963225.1 Mycoavidus cysteinexigens | reverse complement strand
TGGTCAATACGTATGTGAAATACCCAGGCTTTCATCATGTATTGACGGAGATGGCGTTTCTAAAAATTCGGACTGAGTATCTGGAGCAGCACGGCATTATTCCAGTTTCCTTATCTGCAGACGGATATATAAGCTGTTGTGAAGATTTTATCCACGCAACCACGGTACGCATTGAAGATATGCCCCGCTTTGCTTCGCAGCAGGCGAGTGGGCAGCAGGTGTATGAGAATCAAGGGCGCCATCTAGTTTTCTTTAAAGTGCTGGAGCGCTTGCTCGCACGAAACGACGCCGAAGCGCTACTGCGTGTATTTTGGACAGGTTATGCTGACCTGATTCAGCGTTTAAACAGTCAAGCAGCGGTCCCTCAGATTGCGGATTATTTACCTGAATGGGACCGCCTATTTGAGAGCGTTAGGGCCACCCTGCAAACGCTGAAAGAACAGGTAGGCGCGCACGAACTGCAGACGGCGTTAACCCGCTATGCGTCGTTGGATCGGCTGGCGATTCAGCGGCTCTCAGGCCCTCCGCTGTCAATGAAAGATTGCTACATCAATCTGGCGATAGTCGAACACGAGCGCGCGCGTAAGGAAGAAAAAAAACCTAAAGAAGTGGAAGAGAACGCACGTAAAGAGAAAGAAGTTGCCTCCTCCCACTTTCATCGCTTACCAAGCGCCGAAGCGATGGATTCCAATACCCAGAAATTAGTGCCCCTCGAGCAGCTGTTTGAGCCTCTAAAGGTCAGCGATGACAAGACCGTCATTCCAAAACGAATACTGATTCGAGGCCGGGCCGGTGTGGGCAAAACGACCTTATCCAAAAAGATCGTCTACGAGTACACGCAGAAAGGACAATGGCGGGATCATTTCGACTATTTGTTGTGGATTCCACTGCGTGCACTAAAAGGAAAACAAAGCTGTGATTGGGTCACCTTGTTTCATGAAACCTATTTCCAGTCTCACCTGCAAGGTCTGGCGTTAGCGGGGAAACTCGCTGCGCAAATTAACGGAGTGGCGAAAGAGAAGACCCTCTTTGTGCTCGATGGCTGGGATGAAATTGCGCAGGAATGGGGCGAACACGAACCGATGTCGAGGTTTCTCAAACAGCTGCTCAATCAGCCTGCGGTGTTGATTACCTCTAGGCCTTATGTCGAGTTGAAGCAGGCTGACCCAATGGATTTGGAATTAGAGACGGTGGGCTTTAGCCCGGAAAACGTCACTGCGTATCTTGATAATCCGGCCATGATGCCGGTTTCACAGGCCCAGCAGATAAAGCAATTCATCCAGGCCAACCCCTTCATTCAAGGACTCGTCAACGTGCCCATCCAGCTGGACGCCCTTTGTTACAGTTGGGATGAAATAAAGTGTCTACAGGCAGCTGGTGCCATCACCGTCACCGAGTTATACCAGGCCATGATGAACAAATTATGGCGCAAGGATATCCTTGCCCTAGGCAAGCGGGAAGGAGGAAAGTTATTGTCCGCTGAAGCCGTCCATGCGCTGAGAAGCGCATCGCGTATTG
>JASSUD010000022.1:0-37237 GCA_031963225.1 Mycoavidus cysteinexigens | reverse complement strand
TGCATGTTGGGGTTCCTTCGTCACCACCAACCTACCGAGATGCCCATGTAAAAGGGCTCTATCAAACTCCACGAATTACAAAAGCACGGTAGGTTGGGGTGAGGTACGAACCCCAACATGCGCACCACTACCCCTTAATCACTCGGGACAGCACAATAACTCAACCCTACTCCTCTTCCCCAAATCGCTCTGCTATCAAATTTAGCAGAGCATCACAGGCTTCTTTTTCATCTGGCCCTTCTACTTCGAGGTACACCGAGCTACCGCAGCCAGCGGCGAGCATCATTACGCCCATGATGCTTTTTGCATTGATGCGGCGATTGTTTTTAGTCATCCATACATCAGACTCATAGCGCGCAGCAAGCTGAGTGAGCTTGGCGCAAGCGCGTGCATGTAAGCCTAATTTATTTATGATCATTACTTCTTTGGATAGCATAGTTTCAACTTTAATTTTCTACACCCAGCATGCAAGGATTTTTGTATGCTTGCTTCTGTAATGGCGCAGCAAGCGGCACGGTACTCGGGTCAATGACTTGGATGCCTCGCACCCCTCCAGCTACTGTTTTTTCAACGAGTGTATTTAACGGCATAGCCCGATAGCACAGTGCGCGCACCAGCATAGGTAAATTAACGCCTGTGATCACACGTACCCTTGGTAGATCTGCCAATTGCGAAGCAATATTGGAGGGCGTGCCTCCAAACAGATCGGTAAGCACCAAAGCGCCGTGTCGACGGCCTAATCTGGTGATCTGTTCACGCGCTGCCTCTACCAACTGCGCCGGTTCATCATCTGGCAATACATCCAGCGCATCTATGCGCGCAGGCTCGCTTCCATAGATATGCGCAACGCACGCTTTAAGCGCGCTGGCTATTGGAGCATGGGCAATAATTAAGATTCCAGCCATACAGAAACCCTGAAGGTCTTCCACTAGGGCTTGTTCTCAATCGCCCTAATGCTAAAGCGACACGCGGTTAGCGTGTCGCAGGTCTAAAAACAAACTTTCTTAAAGCTAAGCCTGTAATCCCGTTTTAGAGGCATTGCCACTTACATTAATTGGTACGGCTGCCAGTTCCATCAAATCGGCTCCTCTACGCTCTTTGCCCAGTAGAACTAATGCGGCTAGTACCACCGCAACCGTACCGGTGACCAATCCCATCGCCAGCGCGTAATTGCCATGGTGATGAATGGCAATATAGGCTTGCAAGGGAGCATTCACCGCAGATAATAAATTTCCAAGCTGATAGACCAATCCTGGAAATGTGGCGCGAATGTTAGAAGGAGAAATTTCATTGAGATGGGCAGGAACCACTCCCCAAGCCCCTTGCACAGCAAATTGCATCAAAAAGGCGCCGATTGCAATCCACATAGAGCCCGTTGCAAAAACCCATAAAGGCAATACCGGCAAGGCGACAATTGTTGCTATAAATATGGCACGTCGCCGGCCAATTTTTTCGGATAAAGATCCAAAAAAGAGCCCGCCCAAAATCGCGCCGATATTGTAGATGATCGCGATCCAAGACACTGTATAGGCATCAAAGTTGCGCTGTTCGCGCAAAAAGGTTGGATATAAATCTTGCGTGCCATGACTGAAAAACGTAAAGGCCGTCATCATTGCAATCGCATAGATAGATAGCTTCCAGTTGTGGCCCATGGTCTGCATAAAACTGGGTTGCTTTTCTTTTTCATGCGCGCGCCAAGTGGGAGATTCAGGCACATAACGACGAATATAGAGCACTAGTAAGGCGGGCAACACCCCTACAAAAAACATGCCTCGCCAGCCAATATAGGGGTATAACACTCCAAATGCTACCGACGCTAATAGATAACCACTAGGATAGCCTGCTTGCAAAATGCCTGAGACTAGTCCTCGTGAACGCGCAGGAATGGTTTCCATCGTCAGCGCAGCCCCTACTCCCCACTCTCCGCCCATCGCTATGCCAAATAAAGTACGCAGCACGATAAACATGGTGAGGCTAGTTGAGAATCCTGAGAGCAACTCCAATGCGGAATAAATAGCAATATTAAGCATCAGCGTCGAGCGCCGGCCATATTTATCCGCGAGACGACCAAAGATAAATGCCCCGAGTGGGCGCACCGCTAAAGTCATGGTGATTGCAAAAGCAATCGCAGGCATCCCTGTTGCAAATTCAGATGCAATATCTTTCAATACAAACATCATTAGAAAAAAATCAAAAGCGTCGAGTGTCCAGCCTAAATAGGCGGCAATCACTACATTCTTTTGTACTCTCGTCCAGCCCATACAGCTCTCCACGAAAAATGCTTTTTGTCTTCTTTAATTGATGTTAGGCAGGTATTCAAAAAGTCTGTGGTCTGCATGTTGGGGTTCGTACCTCACCACCAACCTACCGAGATGCACACATAAAGGGTGCTATCAAGCTCCACGAACCATAAGAGCACGGTAGGTTGGTGGTGAGGTACGAACCCCAACATGCGTACCGCTGACTTCTTGAATACGTGCGTACGTTATACAACCCTGCGCCCGGAGCATACTCCAATGCGGCACAAAGACCACAAGCAAGTGCTATGAAGGCACAACTACTCTTTTGATCGACTACACCAGTCACGCACAAACTGCGAAGCAACGCGCCCAGAGCGCGAGCCTCTCTCCAATGCCCAAATTAGGGCCTCCGAGCGCGCGCGTTCACGGTCTTTTTCTATTAATCCTGCACGCTGCATCTCACATTGCACGATGTCCAAATACTCGTCTTGTTTAAATGGATAAAAATGCAACCATAGGCCAAAGCGCTCAGACAGAGCAACTTTTTCATCTACGCCTTCGCCTGGATGAATTTCACCTTTTGGATTTGGGGAGGTGGGTTGATTATCGGAAAAATCTTCGGGCAGCAGGTGACGACGATTGGAAGTTGCATAAATCAACATATTGTCAGCTTGCGCTGCGATAGACCCATCTAATACGACTTTTAGCGATTTATAACCTGATTCACCCGCTTCAAAAGAAAGGTCATCGCAAAACAAGATAAAGCGTTCTTCACGCGCAGCGATAAGCTCTGTAATGGTCGGAAGATCATGCATATCCTCCCTATCGATTTCGATTAAACGCAAACCTGCTGGAGCAAATTGATTCAAACAGGCTTTCACCAACGAAGATTTACCGGTGCCCCGTGCTCCTGTTAGCAGAACATGGTTCGCAGGCTGCCCTTTCATAAACTGCCGTGTATTTTGTTCTATACGTTGTTTTTGACGGTCGATATGTTGCAGATCTTTTAATGCGATAGAGGCATGTTTCATCACCGGCTTTAAAAAACTACCTGCCGCATTAGACTGCCAACGAAAAGCAGGCGAAGCAGACCAATCTATTTTTTTATGCTGAGGCGGCCCCAACGCGTCGAGACGATCCACTAGATCGTCCATGCGCTGCAAAAAATGCTCTACCCAAGGTTTAATACGCTCAATATCATCATTGTCCATATAGGTCATTTTTCAAAAATACGTTTTACCTGCTCTGCCAGCACTGTTGCAACTTCGGTCCAGGTGGCATGCACTCCCAGTTTTGCCATATCTACGGTTTGTAAACCGGCATAACCACAGGGATTAATATTATTAAAGGGCTGTAAGTCCATATTTACATTTAGGCTTAAACCATGATAGCTACACCCTTTGTGGATCTTTAAACCTAAGGCAGCTATTTTTGCTCCATGCCATAGACTTAGCTTTTCTCCTGTAGCGCATAACGCCGGAGACAGTGCTTTTAGATAAATACCTGGCGCGCCCACTCGACGCTCCCCTTCAATGCCGTAGTGCAGCAGCGTATCCAATACAGCTTGCTCGATCTGATTGACCAGTTCGCGTACCTTCAAGGTGCGCCGGTGCAAATCTAACAAAATATAGGCAATAACCTGGCCTGGACCATGAAAAGTGATTTGCCCTCCTCGGTCTGTATGCACAACAGGAATAGCACTTTGAGTCGTCAGTAAATGCGCTGCCTTTCCTGCCTGACCTTGCGTATAAACCGGTGGATGCTCGACAAGCCAAATTTCATCCAACGTATCAGGTGTGCGCGCCTGCGTGAAGGCGCGCATAGCCTGCCAGCTCTCTGTATAAGGCTCAAGGCCACGCCAGAGCAGGCGAAGTGGAAAAGCGGGAGGGGGGGGAGGGAGTGTAGAAATAAAATTCAGATTTTGGAAAAAAGCTTATAAAACGTAAGCCACTTTCGGATGTGCCGTCAGCGCGCGGTATATATCATCCAAATGGGTACGATTTTGGGCATACACGGAACAGGTCAACCCCGTATAGCGGCCTGCGCGGGAGGAGCGTTGTTCAATACATTGTGCATCAAACCGTGGATCGAGCTCACACACTATCGAGATAATTTCGTCCATGAAATCGCCCTGCGATTTACCCAATACTTTGATGGGGAAGCGGCAGGGGAATTCCAGTACAGAGGAAGCCTCTGCACCATTAATTTCTATCTTTTGTTCCATTTTTCCTGAATCTTCAACAATAACGCATCCCAGTAGCGGCCAAATATATTGGACTCAGGAACAGCTTCCAGTGCTACTAAAGGCAGCGTTGTAAAGGGTTTTCCATCCATTTGCACAATAACAGAGCCTACAGCCTGGCCTTTTGCAATAGGCGCTAACAAAGGCGTCTTAGATTGAGTAAGGGTTTTAATTTTATCACTTGACCCACGAGGCACACTCACGATGGAAGCTGACGCGGTACCTACTTTGAGTTTATTTTGCTTACCTTTGTAAACACGTAGTGCCTCAATAATCTGTCCTTCTTTAAACAGAGGAATAGCGTCATAGGCTTGAAAGCCGTAATTGAGCATTTTTAAACTATCTTGTATGCGGTCAGATTCTTTACGCTCGCCCATTACCACTGAAACTATGCGGCGATTTTGGTCAGCCACATTAAGCATAGGACGTTTTGCGGATGCGACCAAGCAAAATCCAGCCAACTCAGTATGGCCTGTTTTCAGTCCATCGACACTCGGATCAATCCAGAGCAGGCGATTTCTATTGGATTGGCGGATCCGGTTATAGGTATATTCTTTGACAGAAAAGAGGGAATAGTACTCTGGGAAATCGCGAATCAGATGCGTAGAAAGCACAGCCAAGTCTCCAGCGGTCGTGTAGTGCTCTGGATCCGGCATGCCATTCGTATCAGCAAAATGCGTACGTGTTAAACCAAGGCGCTGTGCGGTTTGATTCATCATCGTCACGAAATTGGCTTCACTTCCTCCTACCAGTTCCGCTAGGGCAAGCGCTGCATCATTGCCTGACTGCACAATCAATCCATGGAGCAATGCATCAACACTCACGGGTTTATTCGCTTCAATAAACATACGCGATTCATCGCGTTTCACGCGCCGCACAATGTCACTGGGAATAAACGTTTGTTCCATCGAAATTCTTTTGTCTTTCAGCGCTTGAAACACAACGTACGCAGACATAAGCTTCGTGAGAGAAGCGGGCTGTACGCGCTCCTCAGCATTCACAGACGCTAATACCTGATTACTCGTGGCATCCATCAATACCCACGAAGGCGCTAAAACAGCGGGAGGAGGCACTTGGGCCCAGGCCGTAGCCGCACTCCCCATCCATAAAGAGGCAGACAGAGCAGGCACAAACACAGCTCTACAGGCAAAACGGTAAATCAGAGAAGAAGCAGACATAAGGAAGAAGAAAGATAAAAAAAGAAAACCGATTAATTATACGCGCCACGCGCCTTGGATAATTTGCCGCAGAAGATGCAGCTTTCGATGAAAAAAATGCGTACCGCCAGGAATAACCGTCACAGGCAAATCTTGGGGCCTTGCCCAATCAAATACATCCGACAAAGGAATGACATCATCACTCTCTCCATGAATGACGATCGTATCTTGCGGCACATTTGCAATTTTCCATCGCGTAGCTGCAGTTCCTGCTAAAACTAAGCGTTGAATGGTTTCGCCTTGATCAACTAATCGCTGAGCCAAATGGGAAACGACAAAGGTTCCAAATGAAAAGCCCGCCAGAACCAAGGGTAATTCAGCATAGCCGGGCTGCGCACGCATATAACGCAACACAGCCATCAAATCGTCTTGCTCGCCTATGCCGTGATCATGCACGCCTTGTGTCTCGCCCACTCCACGAAAATTGGAACGCACCGCTATATAGTTCATCTGCGTAAACGCACGAGCCAAAGTTTGCGCGACTTTATTATTCATGGTGCCCCCTAACAAAGGGTGAGGATGCGCCACTAAAACCAATCCCTTCACCTCTTTTGGCATAGACACCCCATCACTCTGACGAACGACATCAGGTAGGTCTATAGCCATTTCGATATGACCAACGGGGCCTTCAATCAATGTTTTTTGCGTATGCAAGTTCATAACAATATGCCTTCTTTGTATACAAGGAATGCCGATACTACTCAGTCCACTCTGGAATAGGTTTATACATTGTCCGAATTAAGATTGTGCTGTAGAGCGGCCATTAAGGCTAAAAAGGCACGGTGATATTTGAATATAAAGGGATTCCAAAGCCTACGCCCCTACCAAAAAAGGGTTTTTTGATCCATCCAATGCATACCCTACGTTTAACACCACTAAATTTCGGAAGTTCTACAAAAACAGCCCATACGACCTATAGCCCCACTCGCGCAGATGTGCGATTATTTTTTCAATAGCATTTTTAATGCACCACCCAATTTATAGCAGCGCTTCTATCCATAGCGCTGCTCAACTTCCTGATACGCTGCTTCTTAAGTGTAATGAATACACCACACACAGCACCCTTGAAAACGACGGCCCCGTTGCAAAACGATATGTTGGATGATGCACTGGACTTTGTCCGCGAACATGCAAAAACGTTACACCTGCCCTCAGGCGAACCTGCTATCGACCATGCATTAGGCATGCTTAGCATCATTCAAACCCTGCACGTTGACTCAGCCACGCTGGCTGCGGCTGTGCTGTGCGATATTGCACAGCCCTGCGACCTCTCCCGCGATCAGCTACAAACACGTTTTGGGGCGGATGTAGAGCATTTGATCAGCGATGTATGCAAGTTAATGGAGCTAGGCCTCAAGGGAGAAAAAGCAGCCAATGCGATTGCTTCGAATGCTAACCGTGCACAGCGCGATGGCAAAACCCTGCGCCATATTCAAGTTGAGTCCCTGCGGAAAATGCTGCTTGCATTTGCGCAAGATATTCGCGTGGTACTCATTCGTCTCGCCTCTCGCTTACAAACGCTACGCTACTACGCTGCAGCCAAAATTACGCCACCACAAGACTTTGCCAGAGAGACCTTAGATCTGGATGCGCCACTGGCCAATCGTCTTGGCATATGGCAAATCAAATGGGAACTAGAAGATCTCGCTTTTCGGTTTGAAGATCCCGATACCTACAAGCAAATCGCGCGCCATCTCGATGAGAAGCGCGCAGAGCGCGAATTATTCATTGCAAGCGCAGTGGAGCGATTAAAGGAAGAACTGCTAACAGCGGGCATCCACGCTCAGGTCAACGGGCGCCCCAAACATATCTATAGTATCTGGAAAAAGATGCATGGCAAACAACTCAGCTTTGCGCAGCTCCATGATGTGCGTGCTTTTCGCATCATTGTGCAAGATGTGAAGGAATGCTATGGGGCATTGGGGATCGTGCATCATATTTGGCGCCCTATTCCCAAAGAATTTGACGACTATATTTCAAGACCTAAGCCCAATGGCTATAAGTCTTTACATACTGTCGTGCTAGATGAGCAAGACCGTACGCTAGAAATTCAAATTCGCACAGTCGACATGCACCGTTTCTCTGAATATGGTGTAGCGGCGCATTGGCGCTATAAAGAAGCAGGAACCAAAGGCTATCGCGGAGAATCTACGGCCACAGGCTCGCATGATGAAAAAATTGCCTGGCTGCGTCAACTGCTGACTTGGCAACCTCATCAGGCCACAGGGGACACCCTAGACAACACGCCTTCTGCATCGATACTAATGGCTATGCAAGAAGCGCCTTCTTGGCCACCCGCACACCCCTCGTCTGCAGAAGAACCTATTTATGTGCTCACCCCACAAGCACGGATTATTGAGCTACCTCACGGAGCTACTCCCGTCGATTTTGCCTATCATCTACATACAGAGCTTGGGCATCGTTGCCGTGGCGCGCGTATTGATGGCGCTATGGCACCGCTCAATACACCTTTGCAAAATGGGCAAACCGTTGAAATTATTACAGCCAAACAAGGTGGACCTTCGCGTGATTGGCTCAATATGCAGCACGGCTATTTATGTAGCGGGCGTGCAAAACAAAAAGTACGAGCATGGTTTCACGCAATAGAACATCAAGAAACCTGTGCAGCTGGGCGTGCGACGCTGGAAAAATTCTTACAGCGCGAAGGTAAAACGTCGATCAATTTTGAAGAACTCTCTGGCAAACTCGCATTTAAATCGCCCGATGATTTATTTCATGCTGTGGGCAAGGACATTATCAGCCTACGTCAGATCGAGCACACACTAAATGAAGCCCAGTCTGAAGAGCCCGCCGCCAAAACCTCCCACGAGGAACTACTCGAACCATTAACACGTGAGAGCAGTCGATCCAGCGTCACACGCGGCGCATCTGGCGGCGTGCTGATTCTGGGGCAGCATAGCCTGGTTACGCAATTCGCTAGATGCTGCCGTCCTGCGCCGCCGGATCTGATCTCAGGCTTTATCACCAGAGGCAAAGGTGCATCTATTCACCGCGCACAATGCAGCAACTTTTTACGCTTGGCTAAGCATATTCCCGAACGCGTTGTGCAAGCCTCCTGGGCGGATAACGCCTTACGTACCAGCAGTACAACGCTCTACCCTGTGGATCTCTACATCCAAGCCAAAGACCGCCCAGGATTACTACACAATATATTTGAAGTTTTTTCGCGAGAAAGAATCAATATTACCAACGCCAGTAGCAATGCTAAAAGCATGCTGAGCACCATCCAACTCACCATTGAAATCCCTCACGCAGCCCGCCTTCAAAATGCCCTTAAGACCCTGGCTTCCATCCCAGATATTTTGCAAGTTACACGGAAAAATTAAATAATTAACGGATGTTGCGCAGGCATTCAAGAAGACAGTGGTGTGCATGTTGGGGTTCGTACCTCACCCCAACCTACCGTCCTTCGCTTTTCTTGTGGTTGGCGAAGGTTGATGCCCCCTTTTACATGGCCATCTCGGTAGGTTGGTGGTGACGAAGGAACCCCAACATGCAAGCCACTGCGTTCTTGAAGGCCAGCCCACAAACTCTCAAAAACAAAGATTAAAAGTCAGCGGTATGCATGTTGGTGTTCGCGCCTCAACCAACCTACCGTTCTGCATATGCATGTCAAAAGCGATGGTTAAAATTTACCCGCCACCAATCTGCAATTGCATTTAAGAGGGCATGATAGAAGTTTCAGAGAATGAGAAAATCTTATTGTTGGACACAATAAAATGATCCAACAGCCGGATATCCATCACCTTCAGCACCATATGCAACACTTGTGTGAGTTCTTTATCTGCTTCACTAGGTGTAACACCGCCAGAAGGGTGGTTGTGGGCGATGATTAAAGAGGCGGCATGGAGTTGCAGCGCCTCGCGCACGATTTCTCTGGGATAGACTACTGTTCTCGTCAATGTGCCGTGCGCGACTTCCCGTGCACAAATTAGGCGATGGCGCGCATCTAAATATAAGCACACAAAAACTTCTTGTTGGCGCCCCCCTATCAGTAGCCTAAGGTAATTACGCACGGCCGTAGAGGACTCAAAAAAATTGCTCTCTTTTAGCTCTTCCGCTAAAGAGCGATGCACCAGCTCACTGATAGCTTGCAGTTGAGCAATTTTGGCAGCACCTAGGCCATGTACTTTTTCTAGTGCTTCGGCTGGTGCGCTTAAAAGCTCACGTAATGAACCAAAGCTATTGATAAGGCTACGCCCCAAATCTACTGCACTGCACCCTTTGACGCCGGTACGTAAAAAAATGGCCAATAACTCAGCATTAGAGAGCGCAACCACTCCTTCTGCGAGCAATTTTTCCCGGGGACGTTCGAGTTTAGGCCAGGCATGGATAGGGAAAGAGGCGCTTGGTATACCGCTATCTATGTCTTCCTCTTCCCCCTCTTCTTCTAAAATAAAAGAGGCGCAATGCGATCCATCTGGTGCGCACTCTTCTTCTTTTTCAGCATCTTCAAAAAGCATAGTCCACGCCCTTTTAGGTAGATCCCTTACAATGTGGTCTTTCCTAGATTAAAGCCTCTAGTAGGCACTATAAAAATGAAAACTACCATCGAGCTTGAGTCTCATGTGACATTGCATTACCGTTTAACCCTTCCTGATGGCCGGGATGTAGTGAACACGTTCACCAGCAAACCTGCAACCTTGCTCATAGGAGCACAACAAATTGCCCCTCCACTGGAAGCTATTTTGCTGGGTTTAGAGACAGGCTGTCACTCTGTCTTTCAGCTACAGTCCGAAGAGGCATTTGGTGCACGTAACCCCGATTTGATTCAGAAAGTTTCACTGAATTTGCTGCGTTCGCATAATGTGGACATAGCCAATTACCAGGCCGGTGATATTGTCGAATTCAATGCGACAGAGGGGCGCTTTGCAGGCGTGTTAAAAGAGATAGAAGACACTGCTGCGCTCTTTGATTTCAATCACCCGCTTGCAGGCCAAGCACTCACTTTTGAAGTGCAAATTATTGGAATTTTGTAACGTGTCTAATAATGAAGATCAGGCTGAGATTTTGCTCGCGCAGCCCCGAGGGTTTTGCGCCGGAGTAGATCGTGCGATTGCAGTGGTAGAGCACGCGCTAGAGCAATTTGGTGCGCCTATTTATGTTCGTCATGAGATTGTGCACAACGCCTACGTAGTCAATGATTTGCGCAGCAGGGGTGCCATTTTTGTAGAATCTTTGGAAGAGATTCCAACGGGTAGCACGGTAGTTTTTAGTGCACATGGCGTATCTCAAGCAGTGCGTAATCAAGCAAAACACTATGGCTTACGCGTATTTGATGCGACCTGCCCCCTAGTGACTAAAGTCCATGTTGAAGTAAAAAGAATGCATGCGCTTGGCTATGAAATCGTGATGATTGGGCATCGAGGCCATCCTGAGGTAGAGGGCACGATGGGGCAGCTCGTGCACGATGCCTCTGCGGCTTCTTCCGAAGAGGTAAGCATGGGGTCAAACACCCAAACCGCTTCTTCCTCGCCCCTACCTCGTATACATTTGATCGAAGATCTAGAAGAGGTCGCACAACTGCATTTGGCGCAGCCGGAGAAAGTAGCCTACGTCACACAAACTACCCTTTCTGTTGACGATACACAGCATATTATTGAGGCGTTAAAAGCACGTTTTCCTGCTATTTGTGGTCCTAAAAAACCAGATATTTGCTACGCGACTCAAAATCGGCAGGATGCAGTGCGCTTTATGGCACCGCAATGCGATTTGGTCATCGTAGTAGGCAGCCCTAATAGCTCGAATTCCAATCGTCTTCGTGAAGTGGCGGTGCACAGTGGAGTAACGGCTTATCAAGTAGATGCGCCGGAGCAAATTGATCCAGTTTGGGTAGCTGGCAAAAAACGCATTGGCGTCACAGCCGGCGCCTCTGCCCCTGAAGCACTCGTACAATCGGTGATAGCGCGTTTACGTGCACTGGGCGCGTTGCGTGTCAGAAATTTAGAAGGGGTCAAGGAAACCACCACTTTTCCTCTTGGTCTTGGTACAAAGGCACGTTAAAAATTTGTTTTGCATACGTATGCAAATGGAGGAACTCCAACATGCACGTCACCAACGTGTAATCATCGCCTTTGATATACGTATACAAATTTAGAACGGTAGGTTGGTGGTGACGAAGGAACCCCAACATGCGCACCACAGACTTATAATTTTCACTTTTGACAATCTACAAGCAGGTCTTCAAGAAGGCCGTGGTTAGGTGTTGGGGTTCCTTCGTCACCCCAACCTACGATTTATCTTATCTGGAGCATGTGTGGATATTTTTATCCAACAAATTTTGAATGGCTTAGTCCTAGGGAGCATGTATGCCATCCTAGCGCTCGGGTACACGATGGTGTACGGCATTCTGGGGATGATTAATTTCGCGCACGGCGAAGTGCTGATGGTAGGCGCGTTAGTCACGCTCTCTGCCATTGGCTTTTTGCAGTCTTATTTCCCAGGCCTGGGCAATGTGGCTGTACTCATGATCGCTCTAACCATCGCCATGTTAGCGTGTGCGATGCTGGCTTGGTTTATTGAACGCATAGCCTATCGTCCATTGCGCAACGCTCCTCGCCTGGCTCCATTGATCACGGCCATTGGCATGTCGCTCTTACTACAAACACTGGCTATGTTGATCTGGTCTCGCGATCCATTAATGTTTCCTCAGCTTTTGCCGGCAAAGTTCATCGAGATATTACCAAGCACACCAGAGCGTGCAGGCGCGGTGATTTCACTACTAGAAATCACGATCTTCGGGGTAGCTTGTACGGTAATGACCGGCTTATATATTCTGATCCATAAAACGCGTTTGGGCCGTGCCATACGTGCTGCCTCTGAAAACCAGGCTTCTGCCGCGCTCACAGGAGTCAATCTGAATCGAATAATTTCAGCCACTTTCATGATAGGTGCAGCCCTTGCTGCTTTGGCCGGCGTTATGATGGCCTCTGAGTATGGCAATGCCCATTTTTATATGGGGTTTGCTCCTGGCATGAAGGCTTTTACAGCAGCGGTGCTAGGAGGAATTGGCCATCTTGGCGGCGCCATGCTCGGTGGTTTATTGCTAGGTATCATCGAGCAACTGGGCAGTGGATATCTGAGCGATTTAACAGGCGGAGTACTCGGGAGTAACTATCAAGATGTACTCGCTTTTATAGTATTGATTGTCGTGCTCATTTGCCGACCATCCGGATTATTAGGAGAGCGGGTTGCCGAACGTGTTTAAACCCAGTCTGCAGCCTGCACTCGGAAAACGCTGTTTTTACATAGCTTTGGTTGCGTTAGGAGTTTTAGCTGCCCCTGTGATCGCCAGTTACGGCATAGGGCATTACGGCGTGAGAGTACTCAACTTTGCCTTACTCTCTGTTATCTTGGCACTCGGGCTCAATATCATTGTGGGCTTTGCCGGCTTATTGAGTCTTGGATATATCGCCTTTTATGCGATCGGTGCTTATACCGCTGCGCTATTATCTTCCCCGCATTTAGGGACCGAGTTTCCATGGATGTGCGCATATCTTCCGCTGCATCTTCACTTACCGCCTGCTTTAGCAAGCTTCAGTGTAGTGCTTATTGCCATGGCGGTAGCCGCGCTTTTTGGTGTATTACTAGGCGCTCCGATCCTACGTTTACGCGGAGATTACCTGGCTTTGGTCACGCTGGGATTTGGCGAAATTGTGCGGATCTCTCTCAATAACCTAGATCGCCCGCTAAATCTCACAAATGGCCCGCAAGGTATTTCAGACATCGCACCCTTATTTGTACCCGGCGGCAGTCTGGCTCAAGAGCATCTTGTCTTAGGCTTCACGCTCTCTCCTGCTCAACAATATTACTACCTCTTTTTAGCCTGTGTGCTATGGGTGGCATGGATATGCCACCGGTTACAACGCTCTAGATTGGGCCGTGCTTGGGCGGCTGTTCGAGAAGATGAAGTAGCCGCACAGGCTATGGGTATTCAAACGCCAAAGATCAAGCTTTTGGCATTTGCATTAGGAGCCGCTTTTGGCGGTTTAGCCGGTGCGCTATTCGCTTCCTTTCAACAATTTGTATCGCCTGAATCCTTTTCTTTTTGGGAATCGGTCATGGTGCTTGCCTGTGTAGTCTTGGGCGGGATGGGCCATATTCGGGGAGTCATATTTGGCGCTCTACTCCTGTCTCTTTTCCCTGAATTTTTACGCTTGGCTATTGGGCCTTTGCAGCTGGCACTATTCGGTCAAGAATGGGTCAGCGTAGACGTGATACGTCAGCTGGTCTATGGATTAGCAATGATTGCGATCATGCTCTATCGCCCAATGGGTCTCTGGCCTATAAGTGGCAAGCGGCACTCCCATTAAAAAATAGGGCGTGTTTTCCATTGCCCCCTTCGGGGCAATGGAAAACACGTCCTACTCCCCTGCGGAAAATACGTGTATGCAAGATGTTATTGGCACCTCTAACCGGCCTCCTCGGCTTCTAGTCGAAAAGGTCAATAAACGATTTGGTGGGTTACAGGCTTTATCCAATGTAGGACTGCAAATTGATGCAGGGCAAATCTACGGGTTAATTGGACCTAACGGAGCAGGGAAATCCACGTTTTTCAATACCTTAACAGGCTGGACTAAGCCTGATTCAGGGGTATTTACGCTCGATGGCCACGCTTATGAGCCTAAGATTGATGAAGTTGCCAAAGCAGGCATCGCACGTACGTTTCAAAATCTTCGTCTCTTTGAAGGATTGAGCGTACTAGAAAATGTGATGGTTGGCCGCCATGCTCGCACCCGAGAAGGCTTGATTGGAGCGATTTTTAAAACACAACGCCAACGCCAAGAAGAACATGCGATTCGCGCTCATGCCCTTGCCCTGCTCCATTATGTAGGCTTAGCTAAATATGCAGATGCGCCTGCAGGGAGCTTGTCTTATGGTCACCAACGGCGCTTGGAAATCGCGCGGGCCCTAGCAGGCGAACCTAAGCTACTGGCTCTAGATGAGCCTTGCGCAGGCATGAATCCAGCAGAAAAAATAGCACTCCAAAAGTTACTACGTAAAATTTGTAGCCCTAAAAATGGGCTGAATTTCGGCACACCCGCCTCTTCCGCCCAACCAGGCGAGGTCTTGCATAAAGGCCATGCTGAGGGCGAAGGTATCTCGATTTTACTTATCGAGCACGATGTGCAATTTGTCACAGCACTGTGCGACCAAATCACTGTGCTCGATTACGGTCAGGTTATAGCCCAGGGACCACCACAAATACTCTTAAAGAACCCTAAAGTTATTGAAGCGTACTTAGGGGCAAGCGCATCTACGCCTAGCATCACCATTGCAGCGACGCCCACTTCAAGCAAAACCCCCCCTGCGAATGCAAACCATACAAAGCAAATGGGGCACCATGTCACAAATCCACCCCCTTTATTACGCATTCAAAATTTACATCTGAACTATGGCGCCATCCAAGCGGTAAAAGGCATTAACCTAGAGATTTACCCAGGTGAACAAATAGCCCTTATTGGAGCAAATGGAGCGGGCAAAAGCACCACACTCAAAGGTATTAGCGGCTTAAAAAACTGCGTGCGTGGCGAGATGTATTACCAAGGCGTTTCCATTCGCAATGTGCCACCTCACAAGCTGCTCGAGCGTGGGCTTGCCATGGTTCCTGAAGGGCGAGGCATTTTTTCCCGTATGACGGTGTTAGATAACCTAAATATGGGTGCGTATTTGCGCTGCGATACCGCTCAGGTATTGCGTGATAAAGAAAAGATTTTTGATTTTTTCCCCCGCCTCAAAGAACGGCTCTCGCAAATGGCTGGCACGCTATCAGGCGGCGAGCAGCAAATGCTTGCTATCGCACGCGCACTGCTTCGAGGCCCTGAGTTAAAACTTTTATTGCTAGATGAACCTTCAATGGGGCTTTCTCCACTGATGCGCGAGACCATTTTTGAGGTCCTTCCCAAAATTCCCGAACAAGGCACAGCCGTACTCATCGTCGAACAAAATGCACACCTTGCGCTCAGCATCGCAGATCGCGCCTATGTAATGGAATCAGGCCGCATTACGATGGAAGGTGAAGCGCAAAGTCTATTGAGCGACCCTAAAGTACGTGAGGCTTATTTAGGGGCGTGAGAAGCTGTACTGGTCACCACTTATCGTAACTCTTCTGCGCTTTGTCCAGTTTCCCCAAACTCTTTAGAATTTCTGCACGCTCAAAATAAACCTCAGCGATACGTTGCCGCAAAGACTCATCTTCCGGACATTGATGCCTTGATAATTTTGCAAGCAGTATCATCGAGCAACTGGATGATCTTCATTCTATGTTCACGACGAAATACCCTTGCAGGTCCGTCTGCTCCCAAGCTAACTTGATAGGGTGGTGAAGATTGTTTTCTATTTCAGTTGACGGTAGAAAAGCAAAAATAGGCAACCTTCATCCACCCGTGATGAATCCCTCAAGCCAGATGAGAAAACAAATGCCGCTCGTTTGCCAATGGCATCGGATTAGCTGAGGAGGGGGTAGCTGGATCTGATTGAACGGTAGGAGGTGACTCCAAAGTCTTACGGTTTAATGGCGCTTTGAATTTAGATACAGCTGCGGCCAGGTTCATCAATTGCTTACCTGTTTGAGCTAAGCGTGAAGCCGGCTCGCCTACTGCACCGTGCTGCTGCAAGAGTAGCTGATTCATCCCGCTTAAGCCTTGCGCATCTTGGATGGAGGTGTTCGACACGGTCAGTCTGTCATGCGTCGAACTCCAATGCAGACGTACCTGATAACCCCCATTCTCTTCTATGAGCTGCCATAAGCGAATAGAGTGATCGCCACAGCCGGTTACCAAATAGGTGGCAGTGGGCGTGACTTTCCAGTCAACGCTATTGACTGCTCCACCAAAATCTCGCATCACCACCAAACACTGGCCTGAGGCGGTATCCCACAGCCGCACCGTATTATCACTACTGCCCGAGGCGATCTGCTGGCCATTGGGGGAATACTCCACGCTATTAACCTCGGAGATATGCCCTTCTAAGGTGTGCGCGAGCGTCCCAGTTTGCGCGTCCCACAGCCGCACCGTAGTGTCGCCACTGCCCGAGGCAATCTGCTGGCCATTGGGCGAATACACTACGGTCTTAACGTCGTAGGTATGCCCTTCTAAGGTGTGCGCGAGTTCCCCTGTTTGCGCGTCCCACAGCCGTACCATCTTGTCAAAACTACCCGATGCAATCTGCTGGCCGCTGGGCGAATACGCCACGCTATTAACCCAGAAGGTATGCCCTTCTAAAGTGTGCGCAAGCACCCCGGTGTGCGCGTCCCACAACCGCACTGTATTGTCCCAACCGCCCGAGGCGATCTGCTGGCCACTGGGTGAATACACCACGCTCCTAACAGTGTCGGTATGTCCTTGTAAGGTGTGCGCGAGTTGCCCGGTTTGCGCGTCCCACAGCCGCACCGTCATGTCACCACTGCTTGAGGCAATCTGCTGGCCGTTGGGCGAATACCCCACGCTCCAAACCTCAGAGGTATGGCCTCGTAAGGTGTGCGCGAGGTTCCCCGTTTGCCCGTCCCATAGTCGAACCGTGTTATCCCAACTACCCGAGGCGATCTGCTGACCACTGGGCGAATACACTACGCTATTAACCTCGGAGGCATGACCTTCTAAGGTGTGCGCGAGGTTCTCAGTTTGTATGCTCCACAGCCGCACCGTAGTGTCACCGCTGCCCGAGGCAATCTGCTGGCTACTGGGCGAATAAAACACGCTCCAGACCTCAGCAGTATGACCTTGTAAGGCGTGTACGAGAGCCCCCGTTTGTGCGTCCCACAGCCGCACCGTAGTGTCTTTACCACCTGAAGCGATCTGCTGACCGCTGGGCGAATACACCACGCTATTAATCCAGGAGGTATGACCTTCTAAAGTTTGCGCGAGGTCCCCGGTTTGCGCGTCCCACAGCCGCACCGTATTATCATTACTGCCCGAGGCGAGCTGCTGGCCACTGGGCGAATACACCACGATATTAACCCCGAAGGTATGCCCTTCTAAGATGTGCGTGAGGTCCCCCGTTTGCGTATCCCACAGCCGCACCGTATTGTCAGCGCTGCCCGAGGCAATCTGCTGGCCGCTGGGCGAATACGCCACGCTGAAAACAGAGTTAGTATGTCCTTCTAAGGCGTGCGTGAGGTCCCCCGTTTGCGTGTCCCACAGCCGCACCGTCATGTCATAACTGCACGAGGCAATCTGCTGGCCACTGGGCGAATACGCCACGGTCCTAACCTCGTAGGCATGACCCTCTAAAATGTGCGCGAGAGCCCCAGTTTGTGCGTCCCACAGCCGCACCGTATAGTCCTCACCGCCCGAGGCAATCTGCTGGCCACTGGGCGAATACACCACGCTATTAACCCCGGAGGTATGCCCTTCTAAGGTGTGCATGAGGACTCCAGTTTGCGCGTCCCACAGCCGCACTGTGTTGTCATAACTGCCCGAGGCAATCTGCCGGCCGCTGGGTGAATACACTACGTTCTTAACAGTGGAGGTATGGCCTTGTAAGGTGTGGATTTTTTCCCAACTCGACGTCGAATACACACTGATGGCGCCATTTGCAAGACCAATCGCGCACGTTTTCCCATCCGGTGCATACACGCAGGAATGCACCTCGCTCTCTTCTTGGAGATAAGGCCATTCACCAAAGCGCACGCCGGCCATCTGCGCACCATTTAAATTAGCGTTACGCAACCAACTGTTACGAAGGTTCACTTTTCTTAAATCTGCCCCTTGCAACTGTGCAAAATCAAAGACCCCCTCGCTCAGATCCGCGCCCGGAATCTGGATACCTGCCAGATCCGTTCCGTTAAACTGGATTCCGGCTCTCACTAATATCGTGATCGCATTGGCTGCGGCCCGGCGCACGGTTGGGTCGGTTTTCGAGCGTTCGATAAACGCGTGCAGTTGCTGTTTAAAGTTCGGCTCTGTTTTTACCCGTTCAACTAAAAATTGAATAATCGCAGGCTCTTTGATCAGATTGCGGCGGGTTAACAGGGAATCGGGCAAAGAAATGGTCTCGGTATCGCTTGCCTCCGGCAACGTATGTTGACTCTCAAAGCTCAGTAAAGAAGCATCACTGCCGCGACGGGCTGCAAGGGCTAATTGATGGGGTGTGGCGAGATTTGTTTTAGCCCTAGATTCCGCTTCTTGTGGCTGGCAGATATCCCTGGTGGCAAAGTATTCCAGAAAGGACTTGTGCTCAAACCGATATTGATTTCCATTACGAATCAGTGGCCACGCTTCACGCAAGATGCTTTGGTAACGATCACGACCAAAAAAGGCGTCTTTCCATACCCCTTTGTCGGTAAAAGGATCGTATTCCACCACCGGATTACCCTGGTTCTTTTCGTAAACTGCGACCGCGAGTCGAGTCACAAACTGCATGCAATGTTTGACGAACCCTTCCCTGTCTAAATCATTAAAGGCACTTTTCAGATCATCGGTCAGTTCTTTGCCTTGCAAGCGTTGTTTTTCGCGCTCGAATCGTGCCTTCATTGATTCATCATAAAGCGTGGCGCTGGTTAACGAAGTGGCGTCTTGTCTTTCTAAGCTCAACAAACGCGGTAATACGCCAAGTGCTGTTTTTAACAACAACGGCGTACGCTTAAAGCTCTCGTCGATATGTGTCAGTGCACGTTGATAGTCTTGC
This sequence comes from Mycoavidus cysteinexigens, assembly GCA_031963225.1. Lineage (GTDB taxonomy): Bacteria > Pseudomonadota > Gammaproteobacteria > Burkholderiales > Burkholderiaceae > JASSUD01. Next base: position 17,891 of record JASSUD010000022.1, on the reverse strand, counting down.
ACCTCCCAATGCAGCAGATCAAATGCATCAGGAGCGCCTTCTCTGTGCTTTCGTTTAAGCTCGACATGCGCCTCAATGTATTGATTGACTTGTGTTTGACCAAAAGAGGTCACCACCCATTCTTCATACCACGCTGGGTTAGCGGGTTGAAAGCGTTGACGATAGTGGCTGTCCAGATGTTGGCTGCGGCAGCCTACGATGAGCTGGCCTTGCCATTCTCCCGGCTGATTCAGCTTATTGCTTTTGTACAAATTGTCATCCACCCCACTTTCATCATAACCATCCCCAATGATCACGAACTTGCGATGCTCCTTTAGCGTCTGAATCTGAGCTTTGCCGAGTCCCAACCGACGTAAGTGTTTCGTAATGAGGTCTTGCTCTGGATTATCAATAGTGGGTAAAGAAATAAATAAAGGAATAGTGCCGCCCTTTTGATAGCTTTCCCAAAGCGTGGCTTCCAGAAAGTGTAAAAAGGTCGATTTACCCGCGCCTGAGTCACCCAGAACTAAGACCGTCTTTTTATCGCTGTTGAAAAATGTGTCGGCTTTATCGGCTAAATCAAACGTTTCCGCGTCTGACGCAGATAGACTGGCTTTGCCTTGTGGCGGCACATACAGCATATCTTGCCAACGCTCAAGGCATTGGGCTTTGAGTTGACGTAAGACAGGCTCTAACGATTGTTTATTTTGAACTTTATCTAACAGGCTCAACGAAGTGGGGTGAGGAACGGCAACATAGAGTGGATAGGGAGTTAACGGTTCATTCAAACAATCCTGATAGAAGGTTTGTTGTGTGGCATCGCCCACTGTTTCGAGACGGTCAACCCATTCATTCGCGTCTTTTTTAACGGGTGAGTCATTAGCCAGCGTGCGAATCAACTGCACCACGCGCTGCTTGATAAGCGGATGCTTGCCCCACGTCTGATCATCTTCGTATAGTTCGCCTAACCACTGTAACGCTTGCTTGCGTGCGTCAGTCGTTTGTTCAGGATGCGCCGCAATCCTTGCTAAGCGTTCGCTTAAGCCCCATAAAAAGGTTTGATGCCAACGACTGGCTTTAAGCTCGGGTTGTATCAGTTTTTGCTTGAAATCATTGAGTTGATCTGATGGCACTTCGTCTAAACCGCGTAGTAACGGATACCAGGCGTGTTTTCGATCAAAAGAGAATCCTTCTTTGAGGCTATCGATCAACTCTTGTCCGCTTTCCTGCAGCGCAGCCACTTTTTTGTACGTATCGCTCGCCAGCTCAAACAGCTCCATGAGCGGTGCTTGGAGGTTTTTGATCCCATCAACAAATCCATTCAGATCAAACGCCTTCACCGCGCTCGCAAACTTTGAGACTCCACCAACTACTCCACTCACGCGCCGCCAAGCGCCTTGCCACGGCGTTTCATCATCCGGCACATACGCTAACGCTTGGCACGCGTATTCGGCTTGATAGACGAGATATGGATCACTCGATTGCTTCAGTCCGTTGAAAAAATCTGTTAGCGGTTGATGCAACGCCTCACGGTTAAGACCAGTGACCTGGTTATCTGCCATCGCATCTAACACCTGGCAGATCGCCATCGCTAAGCGATATTGATTCTCGCCGCTTTGAGCGTGGGTGTTTTTGACGCGATCAGCCAGATTTTCTAGAATTTTGACCAAATCATCGGTTCGCAGGCTATTGGGTGGAGCATAGCGAATCATCTGCGCTAAGCCGTTTAATAGATCAAAATCCAACAACGTGAGTTCGCTGAGCTTCGTAATGAATTTATTGAGCAACTTTTGAAAATCGTCGAGCGCGTAAACCGGCGCTAACGCGACCACCTCTGCCACTGCTGACGCATTTTTGAGTACATCTTTTTCAAACGCGCGAATCACATCCTGTGTGAGTTGGCTAAGTTCTGGCGCATCTTGATTTTGCTTGACGCGCTTTAGCCAAGCCGATTCTTCAGCGCTTAACGTGGCGCTAGCGGCTTGTTCTTGTTGATCTAGATATATCAGCAACAAACAATAAGCTAGCTGCTCGGTATTCCTCAAAGGATGGCCGGCTAGCGGCAATGTTGGCGGATTGAGAGGTAGGTTTTTTAAGAAAAACTTGAAGGCAGGAGCGCCCTCAGCATCAGACAAAGATGCGTTAGAAACAGTCGTGGGCGAACGCGTGTCAGAGACGATAGATCCACCTGAACTAGAAGAAGAGATCTTGTGTAAATTTCTTAATGAGCCAAAAGGGCTGTTTAGACGAGAAGGAAGGTGAGCCACTACCTTTAACGCTTCCTGTGCGGATGGATGTCCCCACTCATACGCTTTTTGATACTGCGCCGAGGCTTCTTTCCGTTGACCCAACTGACTGAGTACTTCGCCTCGCTCAAAATGAACATTGGCTATGCTTTGTTGCAGTGCTTTTTGTTCAGGCGTCTTAGGGAGGCGGGCAGATCTAAAGAGATGCTTTGTCGTATTGAAGCTGACTGACTCTACCTTTTCACATATAGCCAGCTTGTGCAGCGCGTCTTCTACCTGTGCATAAAAATAATTAGCGATGACAGGTTGTTTTTCCTTATTTTTGCGTGCTTGCTCTAACCCGATTTCGATGACTTCTCGGGCATGGGTAATAGGGAGTTTCTGACTGGCGATACTTAACATGATGGTCTCCTTGTTAGTAAGCGATAGATTAGCCACACCTTGATGGAACTAAATTAATCTGAAGGTGTAGAGGAAGAGCTGAGTTTCTGGAAGTTAAACGGCTACCGTGTTGGGTGCATACCCCGCACGCTGGAAATGGTGGTGCGATCTAATTACGTGGTGATCTACACTGAAAATACCCGTGCGGTGATAATTCTCCGGGTATTGCATGCGGCGCAGCAGTGGCCAGTTTGGGGGTAAGCTTAAGGGGCCGGAGGCGTAATAATATGCTCCTGCTATCCGGCCACAAATACAAGATAACAACTTTGCGCTTACAGAAAGCGATGTGATACTAAAAATTATGTCTAAAACGAAGAAAAACGCGGTTTTTTCCTGATTCATCTGACTCAAACAGCCTTTTAGAATTCGTTCCACTTTTCTTGGATGTAGGCTATACCACCATGCTTATCTCGAGCGGTATTTGACCATTAGGCGAACAGGTAAGCATGGCTAACAACTACACGAGCGGGACTAAGCCAACAGGCAAGAAAAATACATCACGTTAAGCCTTCCACGCATGATGCTTAGGGGTTGCGTATGCCTTTCACAGCTGAAGGATTAGCGTGGGAAAAGATAAAAGGAGCATTCTATTATGTGGGCGCCGCTCACTTCTCAAACACTGCTAATTAGGCAAGCGCAAGTGATGGCGCAAAGTTATCTGGATCAAGCGCGTATACAGAAAGAGTCAGAAAATTCTAAATGGGCGCTAGCCTTGTATGGACAGGCGAAGGTAATCTTTAGATATACAGCGGATGAGATGGGGGTACTTCCACTAACAGAAGCGAAAAGCGCCTTAAACCAGGCTCGCACATCGCAGACAGCCGAAGCGGAAACTTTGCGGCAACGTATCGCTGAGATTTATTTTGAGCGGGCACAACTTCTGGAAAAACTAGGCAAAGCTGACAAAGCACAAGCGAGTTATCACAAGGCAAAAGCATGGGGACATTTGGAGGTAGCGGATCAGCCTAGCAGGAAGTTGGCTGAGGCAGCGCTGCCTCCGACTGCGCTGATGGGCTCCTCCCTTGCCACTATACAGTCAGGTGGGACATTGCCTCCTTCCTCACAGCAGGCTATCAGCAATTCTTCGTCTCCGATCCCCGCGGAGATCCCATCGATCTTATTTGAACCCGCCCAGAACACAGCATCTCCGCTCCACCTCGCTACAGGCGTTGAAGAAAAGAATAAGTTAGTTAACCTGCTGTTTAAAAAAACCCTCGAGACGTTTCAGGAACTGAAGTTAGAGAGCGTGCTGCCCAGCGCCTTTGTAGTGTATGCCCACGACAACCCGCATTACGGAACAGCCGATGACAGAACGGCGAAATTTTTGATCCAGCAGCTGTTTGAGTTGGGCATCAATATGTATTCCGATCAAACACCTAAGGGACGGCAAGCGCAAGCGTCTTTCAGCACGCCACAAGATGCGGCCAGAACAGATGATATTTTGACCAGTCAACTCTGTTTATTGCCCACTGCGATCGGTTCGATCCAACCGGTTGATAAGGTTATGGTCTGTAGTTCGCAAGTGTTAGGACACTATCTACAATGGAAACACTATCCAGCCTACTGCCAAGAGCTGAAAGCAGCATATGGACTAGGACTAGATAAGCAAAATCCCACCCAGGTCGAAGCGCAGATCCGGCAAGTGGTCAATACGTATGTGGGATATACAGGCTTTCATCATGTATTGACAGAAATGGCGTTCCTAAAAATCCGAGCTGAGTATCTGGCGCAGCACGGCATTATTCCAGTTTCCCTATCCGCAGACGGATATACAAGCTGTTGTCAAGATTTTATCCAAGCAACCACAGTACGTATTGAAGATATGCCTCGCTTTGCTTCGCAGCAGGCTAGCGGGCAGCGCGTGTATGAGGATCAAGGGCGTCATTTGGTTTTCTTTAAGGTGCTGGAGCGATTGCTCGCGCGACACGATGCCGAAGCGCTACTGCGTGTGTTTTGGACAGGCTATGCCGATTTGATTAAGCGCTTAAACAATGAAGCAACAAGCCCTCAAATTGCGGATTATTTACCCGTATGGGATCGCCTATTTAAAAGTGTTCGAGCCACCTTGCAAACGCTTAAAGAACAGGTAGATGCGCAAGAACTTCAGACGGCATTAACCCGCTATGCGTCGTTGGATCGGTTGGCGATTCAACGTGTTTCCGGAGAGGCACTCAGTCTAGAAGATTGCTATGTCAATTTAGCAATTGTCGAAAGCATGCAGCAGCGTGAGCAAGAGAAAAAACGATTAGAAGAGAAATTAGCGGTTTTTCAACGTATGTCTAGCTACGAGCAGGTTGAAAATACAAATATACAAGCCCAGATTGAGTTAAAGGACTTATTTAACGAACGTACATTACGTAACGGACAAAAGGGTATCCCTGCCAAAATTCTCATTCAAGGTCGTGCGGGTATCGGTAAGAGCACGCTATGTAAAAAGCTAGTCTATGATTTTCAAAAAGAAAATGGCCCATGGCGAGACCGGTTCGATGCTGTGCTCTGGCTTCCGTTGCGCCAGCTTAAATCAAACTATGCCGCTCGCAATCTAGAGAATTTACTGCGCGAAAAATATTTCGCACAGTATCCTCATAAAGAAAGATTGACTAGTACATTCGTTGCCCATTCCAATAGGATTCTTTTTATTCTCGATGGCTTGGATGAAGTCTCCACAGAGGTAGGTAAGGATAGCTCTTTGGGTCAATTTCTCGATACTCTATTAAATCAGTCCCATATCATTCTGACCTCTCGCCCTTCAGGTGTAGATCATTCCATACTGCGCTTTATCGATCTGGAGCTCGAAACGATCGGTTTTAGCAAAAACAATGTGCAAGCGTATCTGCAGAAGGTAGTGTCCCCTGAGGCTGTTGTTGCAATACAGGACTTTATTCAACGAACACCTATAGTCCAAGGACTGGTTAATATTCCCGTGCAGCTGGATGTACTGTGTTATAGCTGGGATGGCCTACAAGCACAAATAAAAAAAGACGGCAGTGCTGTCACCATGACATCACTTTATAAGGCTATGATCGATAAGCTATTACGCAACGATAGCTTGCGTTTAGAAAAAGCTGCCGCGCAGAAGCAGCTTGAACGTAGAAAAATTTACCGTTTAGAGTCTGATTTAGTTAAAGAATACCTGATTCCTGCAGAAGAAAAATATTTGGATTATCTAGCGTTTAAGGGGATGCAAGACAACCGCATCGAATTTAATGATGAGTATTTACGGAACATATTACGAGAACTTAACGGACAGCATAAGCTGGAAGATACATTGTCTCCCCAGTTGTTAGATGATCTCGCGCAACTCTCCTTTTTACATACGACTGACACAGATCAGGACGAATTTCGGCGCACCTGGCATTTCTTACATCTGACTTTCCAGGAATTCTTTGCAGCTAAGTTTCTGGTCAAGCATTTGCAAGCGCATTCAAAAGCGACGGAGATATCTGATTTAATGCTGGATCAAAAGCAACTGACAACTTTTATTACTGAGAATAAATATAACCCGCGTTATGAAATAGTATGGTCGATGGTAGCTGGCTTTCTAGAGAAGACTGAACTGGAATATTTCTTCGCTTTGTTAGAAGAAGAGCCACGTGATCCTATCGGCGACCGTCACCAGCAAGTAATAAGGGAATGCTTAAACGAAGCGCGTAATCAATTGGATAAAACAACTATTCTTAGATTGGAAGCGGAGTCGATTCAGCAGCTGCATTTTGAAATAAACCTAAAAGAAGATGACTGGTTGATCAGATTAGATCCTCAGGTGGCTTCCACACTTATAAATAAGTCAGAGCAAGCGCGAGCCAACACGGCGCTAAAAGCACATCCCTCTCCAATTCATTTGACTCAGGTAGAGAGGGGCGAAGTGAATCACTATATCTCCCCCGTGTTGAGCACTGCTTCGCCGCATATGGACATGCAATTAGTCCCGATGCAATCTCAATCTATCGCATCTACGTCAGATGTCGATCACATACGGCGCTTGGTGCCACCTGCCGCTTCTTTAACCGATCTGCGCACAGCTCTCTACGAGCATTATCATTTTTCAATTCGGCGAGTGTCAGGACAGGAAGCCTCGCTTGGCGATAGTTACGTCAATCTGGCTATTGTGGAGAGTCAGGCACAACGTAAAAAAGATAAGAAGGAACTAGACAAACAAGCAAAATCGTTTGAACGCTTACCTAGTGGGGAACGACTTGAAGAAACGAATCTCAATAAATTGATTCCGTTAGACCAGCTTTTTGAGAAGCAGAAGCTGCGCAATGGGTTAGAGGCTATCCCCAAGCGGATTTTGATCCAAGGGCGAGCAGGCATTGGTAAGGCCACTTTATGCAAAAAGCTGGTTTATGAATACCTCCACGATAAGCTTTGGCAGGATCGGTTTGACTGTGTGTTGTGGGTGCCGTTACGGCAACTCAAAACTGTGTCTTCGCAAAGCTTTGAAGACTTGCTCTGTAACCAATACTTTAGAGGCCATGAGATAAGCCGAGCGAAAGCATTAGCTAAAACTTTTTACGATCATCGAGACAAGGCGCTTTTCATTTTAGATGGCTTAGATCAGGTGATAAGTGAATTTGCAGATGATCGTAGTCTGCTCAAGGGATTTCTAGAGGAGCTGCTTAATCAAAAGCATGTGGTAATCACCTCTCGGCCAGCCGGGGTGGACACTCGAGTACTTGAATCATTGGATTTAGAGTTAGAAATCATTGGGTTTAGCCCCGAGAATGTCCAAACCTATATTCAAAAATTTGCGCCTCCATCGACCCAAGCTGCGATTCAGCACTTTATCCATCGCACTCCTATAGTTCAAAGCTTAGTCAATATTCCCATTCAATTGGATGCGCTGTGCTATAGCTGGGACAGACTTCCCAAAAATGAAGCGGTGACGATGTCGATACTCTATGAAGCGATGGTCGATAAATTATGGCGCAAAGATAGTATACGTTTGGAAAAAACAGAGGAAGGTTATCTATTAGGACCTAATGACATTGATAGTTTGTCAGAACCAATGCTGGAAGAACTGGTGGCAGCAGAGATTCATTTTCTTGGCTACTTAGCGCTTAAAGGATTAGAAGAGGGAAAAATTGAATTCAGTCAACAAGAGCTAGCACAGCGTAGAAGAGAATTGAATGCATACGCTCAGGCAGAGACAATACTCCCCTTACGTTTTACTACTAATCTGAAAAAGACCTCCTATTTACACACCGTTGATATAGAGAAACCTGAAGCCGAACGTCACTATCATTTTCTCCATTTAACATTTCAGGAATTTTTTGCGGCTAAGTTTTTAGTACAGCATATACATGCCTATGCCAAAGAGATAGGAAAGCGTCCAACATCGACGACATTTGGGGCACAAAGTAGGTTAAGTGTTGCGCCGAGTCAGGAGGAACTTGAAGCGTTTATCGCGACACATAAATACGATCTGCGTTATGAAATAGTGTGGTCGATGGTGGGGGGGTTACTTAAGGGTGCTGCGGCAGAATATTTCTTTATTGTATTAAACCAGCCACCCCTTGACCTCATTGGTGGGCGCCACGATCAATTAATGCTCGATTTACTAATTCATTTACACGCGGAAGCAGTTGATCAGCTGGAAAAGTTGTTGATGCAGAGGATGCTCCTTGAGTTTAAACTAAACAAATCGGAGATAAGCGTATTAGGTCAGCTGGAGGCTTTTCCTGAGCATTTATTGCTCATGGGTTTAGAAAGATTTGAATTTGAAAGTCATAAAATACAGATTATTCAAACCTTAGGCGCGCGCCTATCTCTTTCTGAGGTAGCTATCTCTGTCTTGATCGAAGCTTCACAAGATGAATATAGTGCAATCAGAATTGCGGCTGCCGAGGCCTTGGGTAACCATAAAATGCTTTCGGAGAACACGATTTCAGCCTTGATCATGATTGTACGGAATGACGAGGATGCTAAATATGCGGCAGCCAAAGCATTAGGCAATCAGAATAAATTACCCGAAAATGCTATCTCAACCTTAGTCGCCTTTTTACAAAAGGAGAAGAGCCACGCTGTTAGGTCTGCGGCGGCCGTTGCATTGGGCGGTCAGCATACCCGGCCAGAGAATGTTATTTCAGCCTTGACCGCTGCTTTACAGGATGCGGAGTGGACTGTCAGAGATGCAGCAGCTAGGGCATTAGGCAATCAGAATGATTTATCTGAAAAAGCCATCTCAACTTTAATTGTGTTGCTAAAGGAGGGAAGTAATTCTGTTAAGTCCGCAGCGGCCAAGGCATTAAGTGGCGGTTGGAAAATCCTATCGGAAAAATCCATCCAAGCTCTAATCGTCGCTATAAAAAATGAAGAGTGGTATGTCAAATCTAGCGCGGCTATAGCATTAAGCGGGCAGAGAAAGTTTTCTGAAAACGCGATCTCGGCCTTAATAACCGTCCTACAAAATGAGAATAGTTCTGCTAAATCCGCAGCAGCCAAGGCATTAAGCGGCCAGGAAGCATTACCAGAAAGTGCCATCCAGGCGTTGATAGCGGCTTTACAGGATGAAGATTGGGTTGTCAGGTCTAGAGTCGCTAAGGTGTTAAACCGTCAGATAATGCAGTCTGAAAACCTTAATAAGAACATGCTCTCAGAGAGTGCTACCTTGGCCTCAATCGCCGCTTTACAGGATGAAAAGTGGGTCGTCAGGTCTACGGCAGTTAGAGTATTAAGCGGCCAGAAAGCACTACCAGAGAAGGCTATTGATGCTTTAATTACTACTTTAAAGCATAAAGAGAGTGACGTCAGGTCTGCAGCGGCCAGGGTATTGAGTGTTCAGGAGAAATTTTCCGAAAATTCTATATCAGCTATAGTTATTCTCCTACAGAAAGGAAGTAATTTTGGCAGGTTCGGGGCGGCTAAAGCATTAAGTGGCCAAAGAATGCTGCCGGCAAATGCCTATCAAGCCTTGATCTCTGCTTTACAAGATAAAGAAGAAAACGTCAGAAGTATGTCTGCCAGCGTATTGGACTTACATATTGATGAACTTTATAGCTTGCTTCCAAACTTACCATGCGAGCAGATCCAATCCATCTATACTAGAGTCTTGTATAAAAAAACTAAACCGCTTTATATTCAAGACAACCAACTTTATTTTTATACGGCGACGGGGCCTGGCCAACCCCTCAATCTCACCCCCGAGCAAAAGAGGAATGTAGTTAGAGGAATAGGAACAGCCAGGGCAGAGTTAGGTATTGCCTCATTAGCTGGAGAAGAGGCATTCCCAACAGAGGATAATCATATTGAAGAGTTCGAAGCAGCGTTAGAAAATAATGACAAGTTAGCTATTGCCCCATTAGCTGAAGAAGAAGCGCTTCTAACGGAGGATGACGATATTGAAGAGTTAGCAGCAGGATTCGAAAATGATAACAAATCAGTTATGGATGATGACGATTTTTTTGGAAGAGAGCGAGGGGGATATTCGGCTAGCGAGGAAGAATTAATTGAAGATGAAAATTGATGTAGCCATCAACGTGGCCTGCCAAATGATCAGCGGTTGTTTTTTCACAAAGCACTTGCTGACCCCATAATTTACGGTCGATTCGACAAATGCCGTGATGTGAAACCAGTCAAGCAAGTGTTCGGACTCCGGGCTGAGATAGTGCGGCTGACCATCGTATCCGACCTCCGGAAAATGGTAGGAAACGTTAGCCCCCAGAATGAAACACTCTCCAGAATCGGGCAGATCTATTGAAATAAAGATGGCACTTTTGGCAGCTATGTGCAAACCGCCCCTTAAACGCCTGCTGCCCGCACCCCCAAGCTGTGGTGCGAGTTAAAGCGAAATGATTATTTCGCTCATTGCTCAGAGTGGTTTATCCGATCATAAAAATTTTTTAGAGCATCATTCTTGGCGCACTGCTATCCTGCAACTGAAAAAATGTATGGTACTGATTGAACAAGCCATTATTGTAGTTTCCGTTGAGGTGCCATGAAACCATCCCTAGCTCTAGCTGGCCACCGAGAAGCTATTCGCCATGTAGTAACCTCCCACCATGCGTGTAACCCTCGCGTCTTCGGCTCCGTTATTCACGGTAATGATACAGAGGATAGCGACCTCGATATTTTGATCGATCCCACGCCGGAAACAACACTGTTTGATATCGGAGCAATCCGGCATAAATTACTCCAACTGCTGGACGTACCCGTGGATGTGTTGACGCCCAAGGCGCTGCCAGAGAAATTCCGTGCAACAGTCCTGTTGGAGGCGGTTCCTGTATGAGCCGCGACAAGTCATGATCAATCACCATCAAGCTTTCACCAGATGTTCCTGTCTGTCTGAAGAATTCAAGCGCCTTCGCTTTAAATTTAGGAGCATGAGAAGCTGTTTTGTCGCCTAATGACAGAAACAGTAACCTGCTCTGCAAGAAATATTTCGCTCAGTAATACATTTTTCCCCAATCTCCCCCCCTCTATTTCCAGGCATTTCCTACACTGATAACAAAGGCGCTGCAACTGCCTTGTAAACAGGATAAGGGGCGTTAACGAGGGGGGAAGGAATGGTTAATCCAGTTAATAATGGCTTTAGATCAATGTCTGATGATTTAGAGACAGGAATTTCTAATTCACCTCCAGTCCCAAGCAGGGCAAGACGCCACTTGCAGAGGTTATTATCATTCACAAACCATACGAGAAATGCTGTTACACAAAGGCTAGCAGCAAGCTTGCCGCAAAACGATATGGAGCGTCAGTTCGCTAAGACTGCAGCATATGCATCTGCTGCAGTGCTCTCGGCCGCTGCATATATCGACCTAAGCGGTAAGCATGGCAGCCCAGCTGGTAGCACCCTTGCTTTACTCTCTACATTCATTAGCTTCCACTATTTTGGCGTTCAAGCGCTTTATAACGGCAGGGAGGCGCATGGAATGAGAACCTATATTTCATCTTACGACAAAGAGTACCCACCGGATCTGCCCCTTTATCAAGTCCGCAGCGCGAGTGGAGATCTTCCAGAGGGATCCTCCTCGAGCTCACCCGCATTAGATAGCCAACCTACTGTTGAAGAGAATGATAAAACGTACTCAACTCATCCACCTCCTTATCAGGATATTGGACAGCGTAAACCGCCCGCGCAAGATCTTCCAGAGGGATCTTCATCTGGCTTATCTACGGTAAGCAACCACCTAATCCTGAAAAAGAACAAGTAAATTTATTCCACCGTAACTGACTTTGCTAAATTCCTAGGTTTATCTGCATCTGTGCCACGTGCGCAGGAGGTGTGATAGGCCAAAAGTTGCAAAGGGACTACGTGCAAAAGTTAATTAATTTATACGAAGGGAGCGCTAAGAAAGATTCCTCCAGATTTCTAGAGAACACTTTAAAATCGCGTAAACCTAAACTGTAATACTGATATCCTCCCTTCATCAGATCACGCATGCTTTGACTTCTTTTGTCTCCGACTTACCGGTATTGCCTTGAGCGCATACGATCTGGGACTCAACATTTAGATTAAGACACATGAAACTGGAAAAATATTTTCCACTCGATACAGTTAAAGACGAGTTCCGGGTCTGGACACAGCTCGCTAAGCCAGAACTGCGCCTGCCGGCAAACGTCCTTTATATTTGCGAATACGGCTTTACTGAAACCCTCAACAACGTCATCGACCACGCTCAGGCGCAGAACCTCATTATTCGAGGCCAACAGGACACTATGTCCACCGTCTTTGAAATCGAAGACGACGGTATTGGCGTATTTGCAAAACTTCGCGCTCACTTCGGGTTGGATTCGGATATCCATGCGCTAATCGAGCTGGTCAAAGGCAAACTCACCGTGGCTCCTGAGGCACATAGCGGTGAGGGTCTATTTTTTGCCAGCAAGATGTTTGATCGCTTTGTCATTGAGTCGGGAGAATTGTCGGTTTCGTTTGCTCATGATCAATGCGAGGTACGCAACGTAGCGCCTCGCCAGGGGACGCTAATTCAGATGGAGATTGCCAACGATAGCCCCAAGACAGCAGTGCAAGTGTTTAATCATTTCTGTGATACAGAAGCGTTGATTTTCTACAAAACTCGATTTTTTATCTCGCTCGCAGCACTCGAAGGCAATTTGATTTCACGTTCGCAGGCCAAGCGGGTAGCAGTACGGTTTGAGCAATTTAGTGAGGTCGAACTCGACTTTACGGGGGTCGAGAGTTTGGGACAAGCATTCGCTGATGAGCTAGTACGAGTGTGGCCCATCGCTCACCCACAAACGAAACTATTGGTAGTCAATGCCAACGATACGGTGCTCAAGATGATCAGCCACGTTAAGGGACGGATTGATTTGCCACAACCAATCTCAGCGAGCGATCCTCAAGAAAAACAACAAAACCACCCCAAATCACTTCCATAGGGCCTCCCTTTTTATTCCACCGTAACCGACTTTGCCAAATTCCTAGGTTTATCTGCATCTGTGCCACGTGCACAGGAGGTGTGATAGGCCAAAAGTTGCAAAGGGACTACGTGCAAAATAGGAGAGAGCTCGCCATAGTGTTCAGGCATGCGGATCACATGCACTCCTTTTTCATTGGCAATGCGCGTGTCAGCATCGGCAAATACATAGAGCTCACCTGCGCGTGCACGGACTTCTTGCATATTGGATTTGAGTTTTTCTAATAAGGCATCGTTTGGCGCAATGGTAATAACCGGCATGGCTTCATCAATTAAAGCTAATGGCCCGTGCTTGAGCTCTCCTGCAGGGTAGGCTTCAGCATGTATGTAGGAGGTTTCTTTTAGTTTCAGTGCGCCCTCTAGCGCAATGGGATAGTGCAAGCCGCGCCCTACAAATAGCACATGCTCTTTGCGGGCGAAGATTTCAGCCCAACCGATAATAGGTGCTTCAAGGGCAAGCACGCTGTTTAGCGCAGCAGGCAAATGGCGTAGAGCTGATAAATAGCGTGTTTCTTCTTCTGTTTTCAGGCGATGTCGGCATTTGGCTAGGCTCACCGTCAGCATAAATAGCGCGACTAGTTGAGCTGTAAATGCTTTTGTTGAAGCCACGCCAATTTCAATACCTGCATGGGTTAAAAATGCCAACTTTACACGCTGCATCATCGTACTAGTCGCTACATTACAAATCGCTAGCGTGTGCTCATGCCCCATAGATTGTGCATGTTTTAAAGCTGAAAGCGTGTCTGCTGTTTCTCCTGATTGAGAGATAGCAACTACTAAAGCATTTGGATTCGGTATGGAGTCTCTATATCGGTATTCACTGGCTACTTCCACTTGTGTTGGGATGCCTGCAATCGACTCTAACCAATATTTTGCAGTCAACCCAGCGTAGTAACTCGTGCCACACGCCACTATCAAAATACTATCTATTTTTTGAAAAATAGCTTGTGCTGCTTCTCCAAAGTGCCATGGTGCAAATAGGTCTACCGCAGGCAATGTATCTGCAATGGCTTGAGGCTGCTCAAAAATTTCCTTTTGCATAAAATGCCGGTAAGGCCCCAGCTCAACGGCAGCCCCATGCCCTAGAACTTGCTTCTCAGCGCGTTGCACAACAGCCCCTTGTGCATCTTGAATCTGGTAGCCCTCACGCGTAATTGAAAAAACGTCGCCCTCTTCCAGGAAAATAAAGCGGTCGGTACTGCCTGATAGAGCCATTGCATCCGATGCAACAAAATGCGCTCCTTCTGCTAAACCCAGTACTAAAGGAGACCCTTGGCGGGCACCCACAATATGGTCGGGCTCTTCGGTGCTCAAAACTGCGATCGCATAAGCGCCTCGCAGTTGTTGAACAGCGCTATGAACAGCACGCACTAGGTCGCCGTTGTAAAAGCTATGAATTAGGTGTGCAATGACCTCGGTATCGGTCTGGCTCTCAAATACATAGCCTTGTGCGCTGAGTTGCACACGCAAAGCTTCGTGATTTTCAATAATGCCGTTGTGCACTAGCGCTATCGTATTGCGCGACACCATTGGGTGGGCATTATCCGAGACCGGCGCACCATGCGTTGCCCAGCGGGTATGTGCAATTCCAATCGAACCTTGGACCTGCTCTTTACTGACTTGTTCTTGCAAATCTTCCACACGCGATACGCTACGTACACGCTTGATTTGCCCGGTCTGAGAGGAGGGCAAAGGCCTGGTCAGCATAGCAATGCCGCAAGAATCGTACCCGCGATATTCAAGCCGCTTTAGCCCTTCGATCAAAATTGGAACTACCTCACGGTGCGCTACTGCACCGACGATGCCACACATAAAAAATCCAAAAAATGAAATATTCAAGCCTGCGTATGCAGGTTAAAAGCGGTGGTTACCATTTAGAAGTCGGTGGTGTGCGTGTTGGGGTTCGTGCCTCACCGCCAACCTACCGTTCTAAAATTGCATATGCATATTAAAAGCGATGGTTATAATTTAAAAGTGAGTGGTATGCGTGTTGGGGTTCCTTCGTCACCACCAACCTACGAGAATGCACATCACGGTGTTTCATGTTGGGTTTTAGGGTTTTTTACTAATACCTTTGCACAAACGTCCTTCCACAAGGTGGTACCTGCAGCGACTTTTGCACCCTGCCCAATAGTTAAAGGAGCAATAAGCTGGCTATCTGAGCCGACAAATACATCGTCTTCAATCCGGGTTTGGTGCTTCTGTTTACCATCATAATTACAAGTAATTACACCAGCACCAAGATTCACGCGTGCTCCTATATGCGCATCTCCTACATAAGCTAGATGATTGACTTTGGAGGCGTGCCCAATCACGGCTTGCTTCACTTCAACAAAATTACCAATACGCACTTCGGGTCCCAGGTCGGTACCAGGGCGTAATCGTGCATAGGGTCCAACTATGGCACAGGTACCAATATGTGCACCTTCGATATGACTAAATGCATGGATCACTGCATTTGAATCCACCACTACATTTTTCAGTACGCAGTTCGGCCCAATACGCACGCCTTCTTTGAGTACAACCTGGCCCTCAAACACACAATTCACATCAATCGCTACCTCCTGCTCGCACTCCAAAGTGCCACGTATATCTATACGTGCAGGGTCAGCTAACTTCACGCCTTGCTCTAGCAGTGCGGCAGCCAGATTATGCTGGTAAATACGCTCTAATTCTGCAAGCTGCATTTGCGTATTCACGCCCAACGTCTCCCATGCATGCGCGGGTTGTTCTGTCACCACCTCTACGTCATCTGCGCGAGCATAAGCAACAATATCCGTTAAATAATATTCATTCTGCTTGTTGTGATTATTTAAAGCATGCAACCAAGCGCTAAGCTTGCCTGCAGGGATAGCCATAATGCCGGTATTGATCTCCCCAATACTAAGCTCTGCTTGAGTGGCGTCTTTGTGCTCAACAATACGCACCACCTCCCCCATTTCATTACGCACGATCCGGCCATAGCCGGTGGGATCTTCCAGATTCACGGTTAGGATGCCATA
Organism: Mycoavidus cysteinexigens; assembly: GCA_031963225.1. Taxonomy (GTDB): domain Bacteria; phylum Pseudomonadota; class Gammaproteobacteria; order Burkholderiales; family Burkholderiaceae; genus JASSUD01. The sequence continues at coordinate 1,847 of JASSUD010000022.1, read as the reverse complement.
CCGGTTTGTACCTGCCTTTCGCACCAATTTTTGCAGCGTAGCCACACTAGTCAGTGGAACATCCCCATATAACACCAACGTAGGTGCTTGCTGATCTACAAAAGGTAAGGCTTGCAAAACCGCATGCCCTGTACCTAATTGCTGTTCCTGCCTAGCAAATAGGACATCAGGCGCTGCCACGGCTTTTTCAACCACCGGTGCGTTGTATCCGGTGACCACAATAAGTCTGCGAGGGTTCAGTGCACGTGCTGTTTCAAGCACATGCGCCAATAATGGAGAACCCGCCAAGGGCTGCAATACTTTAGGCATGGTCGAGCGCATGCGGGTACCACTACCGGCGGCAAGGATGACAATATTCACAATAACCTGAAATTCAGAATGAAAAAAATAATAAAAGTCAGTGGTCTGCATGTTGGGGTTCGTGCCTCACCACCAACCTACCAGATGCCCATGTAAAAGGGTTCTATAAAACTCCACGCACTACAAGAGCACGGTAGGTTGGTGGTGGGCAACGTTCCCCAACATGCAAACCACGGCGTTCTATATGACCAGCTTACAAACTCTTAAAGACAAAGATTAAAAACCCGAGCGCTTTTGCAAATAGTCTAGCGTTGCCTGACGGTAAGCAGGCTTACTTCCGCCGCTATATAAGCTACCAGAAAGCGGCGCGGTGCCACGATTTTGGCCTGAGGAGAAATGACTCGATGACTTACCTGCTCTAGCTACTGCACGCTTTACAAGCCTAATTGCGGTATCCCCCACTTTAGATGCAGTCCATAACGCCCCCTGCTTTGCCGTTTCTGCTATGCGACTGGCGGGCTGAAATTGGAAGGAAAATCCACCGGCTAATCGTATAGCCATTGCCATCACCCCTTTCATAACGCCATAAAGGGCAACTGCAATAATCAAAAGCTCAAGCGAAGCACGGCTGATATTCAAAGAGGCATCGCTTATTTTAAGCTTATCAAGCTCATCGCCATATACGGTCACACTGATAGACAGCATCATCGAAGTTAAGACCACAACCAAAATATGGTTTAAAACGAAATGCAGCCAGTAATCAAAAAAACGGGCCATCATAGGCCATATCATGCAAATAATAAAAAGCGGACCCACGGCAAAAGCCACTTTGATCATAGAGTGGGATACCAAAATACTAACGCCACCGACGACCACGACAAAGGCGAAACCTGCGGCAATAAGGATTGCGTTGATATACCACCCAAACATCGCACCAATATGCCGCCAACCAGCCGATTTAGCCATTTCTAAACACGCTGATATGACCTCAAAGCCCTTGGCTAAAGTAGCATCTAAAGAAGCATACAGCGTCGTTCCAATATGGTTATTGCTTAGTGTGGCAGTAAGCGCATCTTCTAGGCTAGAAAACCCTTCTACAATCCATGTCAGATAGGTGTCTGTGTTCAGAGCCAAGCTACCTACCACCAAAATTTTTGCACACTTCATTAAAAAGTCTGAAAAGGGTTGCTGCACCCTCCCTACCATCAACAAATAGCCATACAGCGTGAAATACAGCATCACCCCAGCTATAGCCCAAGGGGTAATCCCTCGAATAAGTTGGGCCGAGATTGAACTCACAAAAGTGGCTAAGGCATTATCTATACTACCGCCAATACCCTGAAAAACATTATCTGTAAAAGACGGCATAGCCCACACCTTGCAAATAAAAGGCCCTGCATTGCTTAGGGCATGTCCTCAATTGCCCCAAAGGGCCCATCTTTGAGGTCGTGCGGTGCTCGGGATCCTCACTGTACGTAAGTACAGTTCCGGTCCCTGTGCTCCTGCTCCCCCAAATATGAACCCTTTGGGGCAATTGAGAACACGCC
>JASSUD010000060.1:0-17429 GCA_031963225.1 Mycoavidus cysteinexigens | reverse complement strand
AAGTCAGACATTTCTATTTAGCCAGAAATAAGACATTTGTAATTAGCCTTGACATAATCATTGACAGTGGATAGTTTGCATTTATCAAGTGCAATGGCGTTTAAAAATATTGTGCGGGGGAGGGGGCAACCAAAGGAAAAATAAAGCCAAGTGTGACTGTGGGCAGAGAATGTGCTTTGGTATGAAAGGTAAGTGCAAAATTAGGCCGCAGTAATCAGGTAATACCTAGATTTATCGTGTTGATCAGCGGTTGATGTAGTGGAACCAGGTAACGCATTCAGATGAATCTAGTAATGCATAGTTATCGTGGTCTAATTTGCTGAAAATAAAATAAGACTATACTAATTTTAATAATTATTCTTATTTATAGTTGAGTGCCGATATCATGCACAATCGCAGCTGGTCTCATCTAAGCCATGCTGGCTCTAGTCAAACAGCAAGTAGAGTGAAAGAGAAAGATAAGAAAGTATGCAATAAATTACTGCCAGGGCGCCTGATGGTTACAAGGTGGCACTAAGGAGATATTTATATGTTCCTGAGATGAGAGCGATACGAAAGTCTAGGTGTAAAAATGCTAGTCGATAAATTGCTATGGCGAACATGCTTGGTTTCACCATTTAGTTTCCAGGAACCGCAAAAAACCCGCACGGTTATTGGCTGTGCGGGTTTTTTGCTATGGAGGTCAAGCGGGGAGTTTTGTTGGCGCTCGATATTTTTATGGGTAACACAAGTATTGGTAAAGCTTGATAAACAGTCTTTTATTTAGCCAAATTACGTACTTTTATTCAAAGAAGCAGGAATCAAACTGAGACTTCATTGGGGGAATGTGATTTAAGCCAATCTGCCAATATTCTATTTATACGAGTCTGCCAGCCAGGCCCCGAGGCACGAAAAGCTTTTAAGACCTCTGGGTCAAAACGAAGCGCAACCTGTTCTTTCGTAACAGCAGCCAATGGGCGTACTCGTTTTGGCTTAAGCATTTCGGCAGCTTGTTTTTCCCCAAATAGCGCAGGTAGAACTTCTTTCGCTGAACGAGCGCTAGCAAAATCGGCTTCGGTCCATTCTGGATTATCGTTATCTATTAAGTTAGGATTTAGCTTTTTCATAGATTTTCACTTCTCTTTGGTTAGCTTTGTATAAGCTAATAACATGCAAATCAGCGCCTATCCCCACTCGAAATCTCGCGCCAGTTCAAATGAAAACTGCCTACTCTGCACGTTTTGCTCATTTTTCCGCAGTCATCTCCCGGGTTTCCTGTAGCCATCTTGCCCGGCTTATTGGGTACGGTCAACGGAGCGCGGAATCAGATGGTAATTTTTATCAGATTAGGGTAATCACCGGGCTAAATTAAGCGTGCTTGTGTGTTTATATCCGCAAATACATAAAAGTAAGATTTTTCAATGCAGTAGCATCAAAAAATGAACATAGGGTATGGGCGCGCGAAGGTAGTAAAAGTACAGCGTGTTAAATAGCTTTATTAAAAACCTCTGACACAATACCAGTCCGTTTACGATTGACCGAAATGGTGCTCAGTCCGCGATTATGAAGAGTTACTTTATGCAAGGTTATAGAACGCATAGTTTACGTGGAGTAGGGCGGGGCAGCATAAACGCCTGTTGTGAACGGTGAACCAAAGCTAAATGACAGAGGGAAATATGCTTTTAGTCACAGGCGGAGCTGGCTTTATCGGCGCTAATTTCTTGCTTGATTGGTTTGCTAATTCGAATGAAAAAATAGTGGTTGTCGATAAGCTAACTTATGCTGGAAATTTCAATAATCTGCGTGATATACAGCATGATAATCGGCATATTTTTATCTGCGCAGATATTAATGATCGGGTGGTGCTTGATCAGCTATTCATACAACACAAGCCACGTGCAGTGCTTCACTTTGCTGCAGAAAGTCATGTTGATCGCTCAATTAATAAGCCAGCTGATTTTGTGCAGACTAATGTAGTCGGCACTTTTACCCTGCTTGAAGCAGTCCGCACTTATTGGCATAGCCTTACTCAGGCAGAGCAATACCAGTTTCGTTTTTTGCATATTTCGACGGATGAGGTATACGGCTCTCTTAATGCAGATGAGCGGCCTTTCTCTGAACGCACACCTTATGCACCGAATAGCCCTTATTCAGCCTCGAAAGCAAGCGCTGATCATCTAGTACGTGCGTATCACCATACTTATGGCTTACCCACTTTGACGGTCCATTGCTCAAATAATTATGGCCCTTACCAATTTCCTGAAAAGCTGATTCCATTAATGATTACCAATGCACTCGCAGGTAAACCTTTGCCTATATATGGTGATGGTCAGAATGTGCGTGATTGGCTCTATGTAAAAGATCATTGTGCAGCCATTCGTCTAGTGCTAGCACATGGCCGCTATGGGGAAACTTATAACATTGGTGGCTGCAATCAAAAAACGAACCTTGAGGTAGTACATCTAATATGTAAGCTGCTTGATCAAATAAAGCCAAAATCATCGGGTACCTATGCACAGCAAATGGTCTTAGTTAAAGATCGCTTAGGACATGATCGCCGCTATGCAATGGATGCGACCAAGATTAGACAAGAACTGGGTTGGCAGCCAACAGAAACTTTCGAGACCGGGTTGGCAAAAACAGTGTATTGGTATCTTGATCATCAAGAATGGGTGCAGGAAATCGTATCGGGTGATTATCGGCGATGGATGAAAGTACATGTTGCCTAAAGCATATAAAAAAACTGAACCTGTACTCAGGGGTAAATGAATGACGCGTAAAGGCATCCTCCTCTCTGGTGGCAATGGCACACGACTTTATCCCGCTACCCATGCGGTATCGAAACAGCTACTGCCGATCTATGACAAGCCAATGATCTATTACCCGCTGTCAACCTTAATGATGACGGATATTCGAGATATCTTAATTATTTCAACGCCCGTTGATATATCGCGCTTTCAGTCAATTTTTGGAGATGGCAGCCAGTGGGGCCTCAACCTTCAGTATGCCGTTCAGCCTTCGCCTGATGGGTTGGCACAGGCTTTCTTGATTGGTCGGAATTTTATTAATAACCAGCCCTCGGCTTTGGTGTTGGGCGACAATATTTTCTACGGCCCTAACCTTGCCAAGCAATTACAAGAAGCCAATCAATGCGAGGGAGGCGCGACTGTATTTGCTTATCATGTGCACGACCCAGAACGTTACGGGGTAGTTGAATTTGATCCTTTTTTTCGTGCTGTGTCGATTGAAGAAAAACCTCGCACGCCCCGTTCTCAGTATGCGGTAACGGGGTTTTATTTTTATGACACACAGGTGTGCGATATCGCTGCGGATCTCACGCCTTCTGCGCGCGGTGAATTGGAGATTACCGATATCAACCTATGCTATTTGCACCAAGGTCAGCTCAATGTGGAATTGATGGGACATGGTGATACCTGGTTGGATGCGGGTACTCCCGAATCATTGGCCCAAGCAACTGTTTTTGTAGCAAGGCTACAAAAAAGCCAAGGATTCGTGATTGCTTGCCCAGAAGAAATTGCATATCGGCGTGGTTGGATCGATGCAGAACAATTGCAACGCCTTGCAACACCACTTTTAAATAGTGATTACGGAAAATATTTGCAAAATATTCTAGTGGAACAACAAGTCGCATGATGAAGCCATTCGATCTAGTACAGCCAGAATACGGTTTTATAGATGGCCTAGCATCCCTTTTAAACGATCCCCTGGTAGCAAAGTGGCTTGGTGGCCCTAGACGCGTCGAGGTAGTGCACAAAGGAGTAGAGAGTTGGATTGCACACTGGTCTACCCATAGTTTTGGGCCGTGGATAGTTATCGATAAAGAGTCGTCAGAGCCGGTTATTGGACGTGGAGGTATCCGATGTGTCGAACTGCTAGGGAAACTAGAAGTTGAACTTTTCTACGCGGTTAGGCCCTCTTACTGGAAAAAAGGAATAGCAACCCAGATCATACGTGCAGCACTTGAAATGGGTTTTCGCAAGGCCAATTTGCCCTCCATGGTGGCATTTACGATGCCAACCAATACTGCCTCTTTATATTTGATTCGTAAGTTTGGATTTGTAGAGGAAACAGAATTTACGTACGCGGGCCTACCTTGTATTTTGTTCCGCCTGCATAAATCAGACTATGAAAATGCCCGTGATAGGGAAGACGTGTAGCTTAACTCATACTTTTTTGGTGCTTTTCAATGACTGGTGTCGCTGATTGTAAACTGATTGAGTTCGCATGCATTAAGGATCCGCGTGGAGCGGTAACGCCGATTGAAAGCATGCGCGACGTCCCATTCGACATCAAACGAATCTTCTATTTGTACGATGTTCCTGGTGAAAGTCGCCGCGGTAATCATGCCCACCTCACGGTGCAAGAAGTATTGATTGTGGTTTCTGGGAGCCTCAATGTTCATCTTGATGATGGCGAGAGACGGGAAACTTACAAGCTCAGCTGCCCCTACCAGGGACTCTATATCCCGCGCATGGTTTGGCTGGATATCGATAATTTCTCTCAGGGTACCGTGTGTGTCGTACTAGCCTCTCATTTATATGACGAAAGCGATTACATCCGAAAATATGAGGATTTCAAGCGTATGGTGCGAGAAAAGCAATGAAGGTTCCGTTCTTTGATCTGAAGGCCAGTCATCGAGAATTACGTCATGAATTTGATATAGCGTATCAGCGTGTGTTCGAGTCTGGATCACTTATCATGGGGCGCGAGCTGAGCGCATTTGAGCAAGAATTCGCACAATATTGCGGCGCTGGATATTGTATTGGTGTTGGTAATGGCCTCGACGCTTTGCGTTTAGTTCTGTGCGCACTAAATATTGGTCAAGGGGATGAAGTAATTGTTCCCGCTCATACATTCATTGCCACCTGGCTGGCAGTTACACATACTGGTGCTACGTTAGTACCTGTAGAACCTGATTATGCAACTTACAACATTGATCCATCAAAAATCACTGCTGCGATTACGCCACGTACAAAAGCGATCATTGCGGTGCATTTATACGGGCAAGCGGCCGATATGGAGCCGATTTTATATGTCGCATCCCGATATGGTTTGCCAGTTATTGAAGACGCTGCACAAGCGCATGGTGCTAAATACCACCATAAGCGCGTAGGGACACTAGGATACGCTGCAGCTTTTAGCTTTTATCCTACAAAAAACCTCGGTGCACTCGGTGATGGCGGTGCAGTAGTGACCGCAGAAGCTGCATTTGCAGAAAAAGTGCGCAAACTTTCAAACTACGGGTCGATTCGCAAATACCATCACGAGGTAATCGGCTTCAATTCGCGGTTGGATGAACTGCAAGCAGCATTCCTGCGGGCTAAACTGGCGGTTCTTGACGAATGGAACGCGCGCCGCCAAGGCATTGCTGAACGTTACATAAAACGCTTAAGCGACGCGGATCTGATCTTGCCACAGATCATTCATTCAGCATTATCAGTTTGGCACCTGTTCGTTATACGCATTGCACAGCGGGAACATATTATGCAGGAGCTCGCGAAGCGTGGCATTGATACCTTGATTCACTATCCGATCGACCCGGCCCGCTCCAGCGCATACGCCTCGTTAGGATACAAAAAGGGGCAGCTTCCTATCGCGCAAGCACTAAGCCAACAAGTACTTAGTTTACCAATCGGCCCGCACATGTCTAAGGAGAGCATTGATTACGTGTGCGAGACATTACTTAGTTTAGTGGGAACGAAGCTGTAACTGAGCTTTCAGTGATTGGCGTCAAGAAGAAACATATCGATCTTAAAGCGCAACAGGTGTTCGCTGTTTTGCTGATCCGCGCTGAGGTAAATCAAAATCCACGCGACCTATATCGGACATCAACAATGCCTTGAGCGATGGGCGTGCTGTATTGATCAAACGCTGCCATTCCATAATAGGTACAAGTACAGCGGTTTCTGCCCCTCGCCGGGTCACCACCTGCGGTCCCTCTTTGATGCAGGTATCGAGCAACTCACTGAAACGGGCTTTAGCGGTTTTTACGGGCCAAACATGCATGATAAATCTCAGGTGACTAGTGTGATGACTAGCCTACAAAGGCTTTAGCAATACTACAAGATCAGATCAATCTCCAAGACGTCTGAGGTAATGAGGCCATGGTTGGGCGCAAACCGCCGCCCACTAGGACCAAATTTAATCAGAATGTGTAGAGGATGAGTAATTACGCGCATTTAAAGCCGGTGTTAGCTTTCCACCACGGCCCCGCGTTGCGCCAGAAGCTGCCGGTTTAAAGGGCTTAAGCCTTGCACGCTCCGGATACAAACATTTGTCACCGTAAGCACCTCCTGCGTTGAACTCCAACACAGGCGCACTTGTGTTTGACCCCTCACTTCTATTACTTTCCACAGGCGAACTGACTTATCAGCACAACCGGTCACCAAATAATTGCCGTCGGGGGTTGTTTTCCAGGCGACACTCGTGACGGGTCCATGAAAATCTTGAATCACCGCCCGACACTGCCCCGATTGCACATCCCACAGACGCACGGTCTTGTCATCACTGCCGGAGGCGAGCTGCCCACCGTCGGGCGAATACGCTACGCTCAAAACAAAGTCAGTATGGTCGCATAAGGTGCGGCGGAGCTGCCCCGATTGTGCATTCCATAGACGCACTGTCTTGTCATAGCTGCCGGAGGCAATCTGCTGGCCATTAGGCGAATATGCGACGCTGCTAACCCCTTTTTTATGACCCATCAAGATGAGACCGGGCTGTTCTGATTGCGTATCCCACAGACGCAACGTCTTGTCATCACTGCCGGAGGCGATCTGCTGACCATTGGGCGAATACGCTATGCTAATAACAGCCCAGCCTTTATGACCGCTTAAGGGGCGCGAAACAGCCATGGTCTCTACATTCCATAGCCGCACGTCCCCGTCCTTACCGCCAGAGGCAATTTGATCTCCTTGCGGCGAATACACGACGCTATTGACCCGACCGATATGCCCACTTAAGGTGTCGCGAACGACCCTAGTTTCTAGGTCCCACAGATGCACTCCCGAGCCAGAAGCGCTAAAAGCAACCTCATTTCGCTTTGGCGAATACGCAACGCTAGAAATTTCACCGCCCTGACCGTGTAGTACAAGACCAGGTTGTCCCGATTGCACGTCCCATAGACGCACCGTTTGGTCCTTACTGCCGGATACAATCTGAGGACCGTTGGACGAATACGCTACGCTAGAAACGATGTCGGTATGTCCGCTTAAGGCGTGGATGGACGACCCCGATTGTACGTCCCACAGACGCACCGTGCGGTCCTTGCTGCGAGAAGTGATCAGCTCACCGTTAGGTGAAAACGCTACGCTTAAAACAGTGTCAGCATGTCCGCTTAAGGTGTGGATGGACTGCCCTGATTGCACGTCCCACAGACACACCGTCTTGTCATCACTGCAGGAGGCAATCTGCTTACCGCTTGGCGAATACGCTATGCTATTAACAGAGCCGGTATGGCCTTTTAAGGTGTGAGTAAGGTGCCCCGATTGCACATCCCATAGACGCACCGTCTTGTCATCACTGCAGGAGGCAATCTGCTTACCGCTTGGCGAATACGCAATGCTATTAACAGAGCCGATATGGTCTGTGAGGGTGTGAATAATGCGCCCCGATTGCACGTCCCATAGATGCACCTTATGGTCCTTACTGCCGGAGGCGATCTGCAGAGCGTTAGGTGAAAACGCTACGCTCAAAATAACCTCAGTATGTCCGCTCAAAATATGGATGCACCGCCCTGATTGCGAGTCCCATAGACGCACTGTCTTGTCATAACTGCCGGAGGCGATCTGCATACCATTGGGCGAATACATTACATTCTTAATAGAGCTGGTATGGCCGCGTAAGGGGTGAATGAGCCGCCCCGATTGCGTGTCCCACAGACGCACTGTATGGTCCTTACTACCGGAGGCGATCTGCTTACCATTAGGTGAATACGCTATGCTACTAACACGGTCGGTATGGCCGCGTAAAGTGTCGCGGAGCCGCCCCGATTGTGCATTCCATAGACGCACCGTATTGTCAGAGCTGCCGGAGGCGATCTGTTGAGCGCTGGGCGAATACGCTACACTATTAACCCAGTTTTTATGGCCGCGTAACGTGTAGATTTTTTCCCAGTTCGCAGTGTTGTACAGGTTAATTTTGCCATTTTGCAAACCCACGGCACAGGTTTTCCAATCCTGGGAGTATGCATAAGACTGTATTGCGTTTTTTTCTTGGAGATAAGGCCATTCACCAAACTGCACACCGGCCATTTTTGCCTCTCTTAAATTGGCGTGGCATAGCCAACTCGCACGAAGGTTCACCTTTCTTAAATCGGCTCGCTGTAATTGAGCATGATCAAATACCCCAAAACTCAGATCTGCGCCTGGAATCTGGATACCTTGTAAATCCGCACCATTAAACTGTATCCCTGCTCGGATCAATATCGTCATTGCATTGGCGGCTACTTGGCTGACCCCCGCATCGGTTTTTGAGCGTTCAATAATCGCAAAGAGCTGTTTTTTAAAGGCGGGCTCTTGCAATACACGCTCAGTTAACCATCGCATAACACCTAAGTCACCAGCCCAATGCTTTGAGGTTAACGATACGTTTTGCAGCGTTTGCGGAGCGAGAGTCGGTTCGTTTTCAGATTTATAAACAGAAACGTCGATACCGCTGTGGCGGGTGTCTACCATCCTGTTGCATGTATCGAACGACTCAAAGAGTGCTCGTGCCACACAATATTCCAGCAGCGATGTATGGATAAAGCGATATTGATTGCCACTTCGGGCCAATGGCCAGGCTTCTCGCAATAGTTTTTTGTCTTCTTCCAGGCCGAAAAATAGGTCCTTCCAGCTCCCCTTATCTTTAAATAATGAATACTCGACTACCGGGTTACCTGCATTCTTGGCATACAGATGCGCCGCTAAGTCTTTCACAAATCGAAGTCCATGCCGAGCAAAGCCATCATCGGATAAGGAGTTAAAGACCTCTTCTTTAGCTCCAGTTAAAGCTTGTGTGCTTAAGCGCTGCTGCCCGCGCTCGAACCAAAGTCTGATGAACTGGTCATACAGATCCATGCGTAACTGGATAGCCGTTCGCTCTTTTCCTTCACTTTCTAGGTGTGGAAAGGCTTCGAGTACCACGCGCAGCAAAAAGGGGTTGCTAACCAACTCTTTTAAACGCGGTTGCTGTTCGAGGGCTTCTTGATAACGTTGTACCTCCCAGCCCATTGCATTGTGCTTCACGTATTTTTCTAGATATTTATTGCGCTCTGTTTCTGAAAACGGCTCGACCACGACTGCTTGAAAGAACGGGTCCTTGTCCTGCTGATTTGGATTCGGTTGAAACCGACTTCGATAATCCTGGCCCAGATATTCGCTTCGGCAGCTGATGACCATATGGCCCTGCCAGCTGTTAGGCTGGTTAATACCATTGCTCAGATACAGATTCTGAGTCTCCCGAATTTCGTCATAGCCGTCCAAAATAAAGACGAACTTTTGCTTTTTTTTCTTTAATTTCTCAATCTGGATTTCTGATAGACCTCTTTTTCTGAGCGCTTTCGCGATCAGATCGTCCTCAGGTTTATCCACACTCGCCAGAGAAATAAAAAGCGGAATTGCATCGTGTTCTTTTTTCTGATCCCATAGTTCTTTTTCGAGGAAGCGGTTGAAGGTAGTCTTGCCTGCCCCAGAGTCCCCCGTCAACAGAATTACTTGTTTAGTGTTAAGAAGCTCTTGAACTTTGGAGAAGAGGTCAAAGGTGTCGGCTTCCTGAAACGCTTTGCCACGCGGTTGCACATAGAGCTCGAGGATTTCCTTAAATGCCTTATTTTGCTCGTAGGCAGCGAAGTACTGTTCCTTCAACGCATCTATAGGGTCTGCATTAAGCATCTGCAGCTGTTGGTATTCTTGCTGCACAGTGAAGGCAAGCTGGCTTTGCAGCGCCGTCCTTATGCCATCGAAGATGCTGTCTACAAGCTTGACAAACTCAAGATCGCCAGGCGAGGAAGACTCATTTTTTAACCGGGAAATAAGATCACTATACCCCTGCCAAAACTTGTTCAAAAATGTCTTAGCCTCATTGCTGCTCACTAACAACCGCTCGATCAACTTAAAAAGTATCCAGTGCCGACTTTGATTTGGATACACTTCTCGTCCCGATTTGGCTTGCTCGTCAAATCGGAGAATATCCTCCATGCGCACCGTGGTTGCCGGAATAAAATTTGCCAGGCAATTTTCATAGCTATTTGGGGTTAATGAAACTGGGATAATGCCGTGCAGATCTCCCCGCTCCTCTTTCCGGATTTGCAAAAAAGCGATTTCCGTCAACACATGATGGAACCCCGCTTTATAGGCTTGCTCTTGGGAAAATTTTCTAATCACCTCACGGATGGCCAAAGTGCCCGATTGTGTATTGTCTTGGCGATAAGCTTCTTGATCTGCGCGATAGGCCTCTCGAAGTTCCTGATAAAACCTTCCATAGTCTGCCCATTGTAGGTAGCTTCCTAATACCTCAGAGCAACACACCACGACCTTATCGACCGGCTTTACATCTCCTCTTAACTGCGTGGGCAACAAGCAGAGCTGACTGGTTAAGATATCTTCTAGCTTGCCATCCTCTTTCAGATCTTCCAAAGAGCTCGAATACGGTTGTGCCATTGGCGCTTGATCGGAGTGCAGCTTGACTCGGATTTGAGATAACTTATCGATTAAATATTTAGAAGTAGAGGCCTCAGCCTGCCCATACGTTGGATTATCGTGCGCATACACGAGAAAAAGGCTAGGTTTATTAGACACCTCTAACGATCCCAGCGTCGACAGCGCTTTTTCAAACAGATAATCTACTAACACGTTTTTTTGCTGGGCAGGCATTGTGACAGACATGGCTGTCTGAATCACTGCCTGCATATTACTCGCAGGCAGCGACATGGAGCGGGCAATGCGAGAAGGCTTGATCTCCTCATAGCCCCAAGCTTCTGCTTTTTTGTAACTCGCCTTCGCTTTGTCGTGGTTTTCTAATTTTTCCAAGAGTTTCGCGCGCTCAAAATAGACCTCTGCGATACGCTCGCGCAATGTCTCTTCTTCGGAGGTTTGCGATGTCTGTGCTTTAGAAAAAGCACTCTTTAATTGAGATAAGGGGATGGGGGTTACCTGGCACGTATTTGCGATATTTTTGAAGGCCACTTTTGCCTGGTTATACAAAGCTAAAGCGACCTCGAAATGCTGTTCCGTCTTTTGCAAACGAGCCTGATCCAAATAGCTTTGCGCTAGTACCTGCTCTTGGTTGTTTGTTAGAGCTTGAGAAACAGAATTACCAAACATCATTAATACTCCTCTGTTGATCGGTTTTAATCCGACACTCGGCTGCTTAAACACCTGAGTTACATTACAGTACAACGACTGTGCTGATGTCGCGTCGCTTCTGTATGCTGTTGCGCCTCAGCCTCATTCTTAAATGGCCACTGATATGGGCTGGTACGCGCTTCCACCGGCGATCCGAAGAAACGTCAGGACACGCCGGCCAAGAGGGGAGATATACTTCTTTCTCCATCTCTATCTTGATTCCGGGTTTGGCGAAAAATCCTGGGACCCATTGGAATGTTCCTGCACATAGCTTGCCACCCGCTGCAGGGCTGCCTTTGGGTTAGGATTAATTCGCCTTATAATCGCTATCTAAATCATTTCTTTTAGAATTTTCATGTAAAGTTTAACTTTTTCCTCTTCTTGTTTTTCGATAGCATTAACAAGATTCATTATAATTTTATTTTTCATTTCATTATAAGAAATATGAGATTGATTGCTATTATCCCTTTTAAGCGCTATATCTAATAGTTTATTATCATTAGAAGGAAGCTGCCACCATGGGTCCCAAACTGGAGGTGCATTGTTGCGCTCAGCATATGATTCAACCTGATCTAGCATGTCTAATAGCTCTTCTGTTTTAGCGATTACAGTTTCATTTCTGCCCCAATGTGTAGCCAGTTTAAAACTATTCAAAAAAACTTTTGCCTGAATTGCAAGGGAAGGTTGAGTGCGAGCAATTCTTGCTAAATATTCACAAAAACCCTGCAAGAAATATTCATTCTGACAAGAAATACTATTCCAAGCGAATTTCTCAAGCTCAATTATTTTATTTTGTGCAAAGAGATGATCTATGATGCGCAGATCTATATACCATGCACCTTTCTCAATTAAACTTTCTTTAATAATTACTAATGCTTGCGAAGAATATTTAATAAAATCCAAAAATTTATCTGGATCGAGGGTTTTTATGGCTGAACCAAGATATATGGGGGCGGCAATTATTTTAAAACCTTTTTTTAATAAATCAAGTTTAATATTATTGTTATTTTTAATGTAAAATAAAGTTTGAAGCGCATAGCACGCTTGATATTTTAAATTGTGGTTTATATCAATTAATCTCTTCAGATTTTGCTCAAGAGGTTGGTATAATTCTTTGTAGTCAATAATAAATTCATTGTCTACTATCCTATCTAAAAATTGTGCTATAGGAATTAACAATGCTTTAATTTTAAGCTCATTCGCTAATGGATAAGAATGTTCTGAATGATTGATTGTAAATTTTAAGATTGATACTAAATTTTCAAATAGCTCTCTTCTGAGCTCTTTGTCTTTATCGGCATATAAATCTTTTGGAGTATTATAGACAATTACTGCTAAAGACTGTATTAACCAGCGATCCAGAATGCTGCTTTCCTTTAGATCTGCTAGAATTGCATTTATTAAATCAGCATGAATAATAGGGTCCTTAATTTTTGCTAATGGTATAATTTCACGTATTAAAGATGGGGTCTTGAGCTTTTCTTGCTTATAAGCTGCAATTATATCTCTTGCTAAAATATGTAAAGGATCATTGTTTAAAGGACTTCTCGCCTTTAAACAATTGGCCAAGTGTAAAGTATTTCTAATTTGATTACTTGGGGTTGATGCTAATTCCTCCGTTGCAGAGCTGGAATTAAAAGAAAGGGGATTTTCTGCGAAAAATGTAGAAGGTATTGTATTAAATGTAGAAGGTACTGTATTATATTTTTTAGATTTTAAATTAAATAATTCCTTTAGTTTATTATTAAAAACCTTATCTTTCTCCTTGATTTCCAAAAAAGAAGAGAATAATATTTCCTCGCTTGCCGGATCTTGTAGGCCAAGCATTAATGCTTTTATATAATCATTGTTCGCATCTTTTATTTTGCTTATCAAAAATAAAGCCCTCCCTCTGTTTAAATAGATATTTGAAAGTTTTTCGTTCACTTCGCTTACATTAGGGAAGTATTTATAATTCTCAACTAGATAGGCTTCTGCTTTATTTAGTAATTTTATTTTTTCGCAAATAGAGTTCTTATTTTCGTTTTGAAAATTTCTAGTGGATTCTATAATGGAATTTATTCCGTCTAATGAATTAGATCGCGATGTATTAATATTTTCCGGATTTAGAGGTATAAAATACACTCCTGAGCCGGATGTGGTGCTCTGAATTCCTTGCATATTCCTCTCACTCTAAATAAATTTGTCAGCTTTGATAAATATTTATTTAAGTAAAATGTAGCGTTTATATTATTTTAAATATAAATCCTCATATTTGCCTTCTGAGTCATATTTCATGCTTGGATTGTCAATAGTAACTGGCTCGCCTCTTCAATCGCCGCCTTAGACCATCATCCACTAAAATACACAAAGATGTCTGCCTAACGCTCGCAATGGACAAGCTGTTCAACAATCTTACTTATGAAAGACGATTTATAGGTGGAAAATTATCCTGTTGCATTGATTTTTGTGAAAGCTGATATTGACCAGCTTGCTCGTTCTGCAGCGATGCATTGACTTCAGGCTGCGCGAAATTTTTGGAAGTCCCGCTATAATTTTCAGTATGTGCTTCATCTTTAAGTAAACTTAAGATCTCTTGCGTATTTCTGCTTTTTATAGCTGACCGCAGCCGTAGAATATTCACTCTTTTACTATTATTATTTCCATTCTCTGCTCTAATTGTAATATTAGACATCCTGTCAGCTATAATGTGCATAACTTGAAGATGGTTTTTTATATCTGCTAAATCTAAAGGCGTATTCCCGTCTTTATCCACTGCATGAGAGCTGGCTCCGTAATAAAATAAAATCGTTGCTGCTTCCACATTATTCGTGTCTGCAGCATAGTGGAGCGGTGTTCTTTGCTGACTATCTCGAGCATCAATAGTTGCGCCTCTTTCGATTAAAACTTGCATTATTTTTATTTTATTATTTTGTGTGGCAATATGCAGTGCAGTTTTATTATATTGATTTAGCTGATTAATATTAATTTTACTATTGCTTAATATTTCTTTAAGTGAATCAATATTGCCTGCTTCGACAGCATGATGCACAGGGTAGGCTGAATAGTTCTGGCTCAACTCAACTGGGTGCACCGTCTCGTCATGATTGCTGGATTCTAAAAATTGGCTATCTGATGAAGATGTCATGTTTTTTACCTCAAAAGAAATTTGCTGATCTCTCGCCGCTTCTGCACGCTGTTGCGCCTCAGTAGACAGATAATTGTCTTCGGGTAATAAAGGAATGCCTGCTTCCGCCCGAACTTCTCTTAATGCTTTAATAATCACCGCGCTTTGTTCGGATGTAAGCTCAATCGGTTGCCCAGAGCCTTTCGCTGTATAAAAATGAAGTTGATTGTCGTGGATATAAAGGGGGGCCATGAGTTGATCTTTTTTTGGAAACATAACTTCGGTATAGAGAGTTCGAATAAGATCCAGGTCTAAGCTTGGAAGCGATGGGTAAAGCGCGTCAACATGTGAAACTAAGACGC
Organism: Mycoavidus cysteinexigens; assembly: GCA_031963225.1. GTDB lineage: Bacteria > Pseudomonadota > Gammaproteobacteria > Burkholderiales > Burkholderiaceae > JASSUD01. Next base: position 2,640 of record JASSUD010000060.1, on the reverse strand, counting down.
TGGCTGCCGCAGACCTGACAGACCAGTGTTCATCCTTTAAGGAGAAGCTCAAAGCCACAATAGTGCTAACCGACAGTGTTTTCTGCTTGCCTAAGATGCCGGCAGCCGCACACCTGACCGACTCGTCTTGATCCTTTAAGTAGGAGCTTAAGGTCAAGATAATGTCAGCCGGCAACATGGTTTGGTTGCCTAAGGTATCTTCTGCTACAGATCTAATCGACTTATCTTGATCCTTTAATACGGTGAGCAAAGCGGGGATAGCGTCAGCTAACAGCGCTTTCTGGCCGCGTAAGGCTTGCGCGGCCGCAGATTTGACCGACTCATTTTGATCATTTAAGGAAGAGCTCAAGGCTGAGATAGCATCAGCCGATAGCGTTTTCTGGCTGCCTAAGGCCTGGGCTGCTGCAGACCTGACCGACTCATTTTGATCCTTTATGGCGGAGATCAAGGCGGAGATAGCATTAGCCGATAGCATGTTCTGACTGCCTAAGGCCTGGGCTGCTGCAGACCTGACCGACTCATTTTGGTCCTTTAATGCGGAGATCAAGGCGGAGATAGCATCAGCCGATAGCATGTTCTGGCGGCCTAAGGCCTGGGCTGCTGCAGATCTGACTGACTCATCTTTATCCTTTAGTGGGGTGATTAAGGCGGAGATAGCGTCGGCCGATAGCGTTTTCTGGCGGCCCAAAGCCTGGGCTGCTGCAGACCTGACCGACTCATCTTGGTCCTTGAATGCGGTGATCAAAATGGAGATAGCATCAGCTGATAGCAAGTCCTGGCGGGCTAAAGCCTCGGCTGCTGCAGACCTGACGGACTCATCTTGATCCTTGAATGCTGTGATCAAAATGGACATACTATCAGCTGATAGTATGTCGTCGCGGCCTAAGGCCTCGGCTGCTTTAGACCTGCCCAACGCGTCTTCATTCTTTAATGCAGCACTCAAGGCGGAGATAGTGTCAGCTGACAACATGCTCTGGCTGCTTAAGGCGCTGACTATCCAATATATGGTGGAGGGCTTTTTTTCATTCTTTAATGCAGCGCTCAAGGCGGAGATAGCGTCAGCCGACAGCGTTTTCTGGCCGACAAAGACGTCGACTGCTGCAGACCTAACCGACTCATCTTGATCCTTTAATACGGTGATCAAGGCGGAGATAGCATCATCCGATAGCATGTTCTGGCGGGCTAAGGCCTGGACAGCTTTAAACCTGACCAACTCATCTTGATCTTTTAATGCGGCGATCAAGGCGAAGATAGCATCAGCCGGTAATGTTGTTAGGTCGCTTAAGGCATTGGCTGCCCTGGACCTGACTGACTGGTTTTCATCCTTTAATGCGGTGATCCAGGCGGGGATCGCATCAGCTGACCATGTGTTCTTATAGCCTAAGACTTTGCCTGCCCTCCACGCGACCCACCAGTCTTCATCCGTTGATGAGGAAGAGATCAAGGCGGAGATAGCCTCATCCGATAGCGTTTTCTGGCGGCCTAAGGCATCGATTGCCGCAGATCTAACTGACTCATTTTGATCTTTTAATGCGGTGATCAAGTCGGAGATAACATCGGCCGATAGCATGTTCTGCCTGTCTAAGGCCTGGGATGCTTCAAACCTGCCCCGTTCATTTTGATCCCTGAATGCGGTGATCAAGGCGGAGATAGCATCATCCGATAGCGTTTTCTGCGTGCCTAAGGCACGGGCTGCCGCAGACCTAACTGATTCGTCTTGATCCTTTAAGGCGGTGAGTAAAGCTAAGATAGTGTGAGGTGGCAGCTCGTTGTGCTTGTTTAAGGCCGTGTATGGCTCCGGCCAGACATCCTTTACGGAGCTCAAAGCCAAGATAGCATCAGCCGACAGCGCCTTCTGGCTGCCTAAGGCACTGGCTGCTGCAGACCTGCCCCGCTCATTTTGATCCTTTAATGCGGTGATCAAGGCGGAGATAGCATCATCTGATAGCATGTTCTGGCTGTCGTTTAAGGCCTGGGCCGCTGCATACCTGAGCGATTCATCTTGATCCTTTAATACGGAGCTCAAGGCGGAGGTGGCATAAGTCGGCAGCGCGCTCTGCCCACCTAAGGCACGGACTGCCTCAGACTTGACCACACTGTGTGGATCCTCTAATGCGGAGCTCAAGGCGGAGATAGCGTTATCCGGCAGCGTTTTTTGGCGGCCTAATGCCTGGACGGCTGCATGCCTGATCCACTCATTCTGATCCTTTAATGCGGTGATCAAGGCGGAAATAGCGTCAGTCGACAAGGTTGAACGAGTTTCTAAGATTTCAATGATATCTTGCTTTTTGCCTTCAGAACTTTTGAGCTCTTCAAGCAAACAATGCTCAGGGAAAGTACTTTGGCGACCTAGTGCGCTGAGTTGTGCGTTTTTACTCAAGTTCATTGCAAAATGAAACCACTGCATCAGCTCTGCTTCTAGCCTCTCGACCGTGGGTTTTTTTAATTGCGCGCGCGCTTCACTTAAGCACCCCATCATCACCTGCTGATGACGAACGCCGATCAGGTCACGTGGTGACTGTTCTAATAAAGTAAAAAATTGCTCCAGGGCAGTGTCCTTGAGCAAGCCTGCCACCATCCACCACACGATTTCATAACGGGGGTTATATTTATGTTCTGCTATAAACGTTTTTAGCTCAT
>JASSUD010000119.1:0-1739 GCA_031963225.1 Mycoavidus cysteinexigens | reverse complement strand
CACCACCAACCTACAATGAACGGTAGGTTGGCGGTGACGAAGGAACCCCAACATGATGACCATAGGCCTTTTAAAACCTGCTTACACCTTGCATAAGATTATGATTAAAAGGTGAGCGGTACGCATGTTAGGGAACGTGGCTCGCCGCCGACCTATTTTGCATTTTAAAGGCATTATCGGGTATTGCTTATTGGGCGATAAACGGAGCATGATGCTGCCGGTAATAAGAAGATTTTTGGAAGATTTTGAACCGATTCTCAGATTTCAAGGATTTTATATGGCCTCTTTTTCTAATAGTCCTATCAAACGCCTTTTAGCTTCTGGTTTATCTATGGCGTCTACTCGTCTTGAGCTAGCGAGCCTGGAGTTTCATGAGGAAAAATCAAGAATTTTCTCAGCATTTTTTATGGGATTAGTGGCTTCGTTCTTTGGGATGATGGCTTTTATTACCCTTAGCGCTTTAGTGATACTTTTGTTTTGGGATACCTATTTTTGGCAGGTTTTATCAGGCCTCACAGCCCTGTATGCGTTGATTGCACTGATCTGTGCCAAAAAAGCATGCAATCGCATCTGCAAAGCCCCTATTGCTTTTGAAGCTACGCGAGGTGAGTTTGAAAAAGATGTAAGGCGCTTTGCTTCATCTAGCGATTAATATTCAAAAGCAACCTAGGAATTTCCCATGCGTCTACCTTCTTCCTCGTCTTCTCGCATCACTCAGTTTGATAGCTCTTCTTCCTCTATCTCTTCGCGCCGACAAGCTTTGTTAGCGCGTCTAGCTACTGAGCGTGAAGAGTTTTCACAAGCGTATGCACAAGTGAGTGGCTCAAAATATTTCAGTGGTAGTGGCGCCTTAGGTGGCTTAAGTAACCTGCTTATGCAAGCGGGCTTAAAAGGTGTTGCATCGCAGTGGCTGCCACGATATCAGCTTGCCAAAATGGCCATTCCCTTCTTATTGTCCATCCCTTCTCTGCGCAACGCTTTGTTAAAGTTTGTAGGTAAACGCGCCTGGCCCTTGAGCAAGTGGGGGTTAGTCGGCTTTACGGTTTGGAAAGGTGTGCAGATAGGCTTAAAAGCACTGTCGTCGACGAATAAAAGTAAATAACTGATGTTTACGCAGGCATTCGAAAAGACACGGTGGTATGCATGTTGGGGGTAGAATAAGTCGTCGTGTCACCAGCCGCCATTTCGACTACAGCAACGCCAGCTGCGCGTTCTTGTCGAGGTCAAATCGCCCATACGGGTTGACGTGCTCCCAAATCAGCGGGGTTAGGGCTGCGGCGTCAATTTGCCCTGTCAATGCGGTTGCGCCAGCACTTTTTGAATCATCAGTGTATTGTGATATAGACGATGTGTCAGCAGCACATGTAAATTGATGCAGGCCAGCCGATCCGGCCACGGCACCTAGCAGACGCGACGACATGCTCCTGAATCGAGGTACGCTCGTACCAAATGGTAGACAACAGTCATGCGAAACCCTTGCTTACCCCTAAAACGTTTTTGCTGGTGGACAGATGAGGAGAAGATGATCGGTTGACTGATGCAGCGGTCGGAAAAACTTCTGTCTGTACGCCACGATCCGTCTTAGAAGGCCCCCATTGCGTTTGACTGATAGAAGGGACAACCCGTGCCTCCTCCTCATTTTGCGTATCCGGCTGCCCGACTTGATCTCTCGTGCTTAGGTAAGGAGCGAAAGGAATGCCCGCAGCCTGCTGGGCTTGTTGAACCGCTTGCCTGAATTT
>JASSUD010000059.1:0-17808 GCA_031963225.1 Mycoavidus cysteinexigens | reverse complement strand
CTACAATGAACGGTAGGTTGGTGGTGACGAAGGAACCCCAACATGCATACCACCGGCTTCTAAGCATCACTTTTGGCACGCATATGCAGGTTTTAAAAGGCCAATGGTCATCATGTTGGGGTTCGCGCCTCAACCAACCTACAAATATTTATGCCCCCAACCTCTTCTATTCGTGCAAGGCTTATTATCGTGAGCATAGTGTGCTGCGTAACGATATTGCATGCTTGTATTATTGGGTGGCTGTTAGCACGGCATAATATCCAGCAACTTGCTTTTCCTCAAACCGCTGCAGCGCAGGGTGCCGCTTTAGATCAGAACATTTTCCACATTACCTTACAAGCTAGTACGCCCCAAACAGTTACAGCTACACCATTAAAAGCTAAGCAAACCAATAAGCGCTCTACACCCAGTGCGAACCATGCGCAACCCTCTTTGTCCGATGCATTTACATCGCCCAATTTAAAGAACGCTCCAGCAATACACCATCTTCCCTCTCCACTTATCTGCCAAGCTCCCCCTCCCCGCTATCCTGCACGCGCACGTCGACAAGGCGAGCAAGGTACAGCTCTTATTCGCTTAACGCTCAATTCGATGGGTCAAGTAAAAGAGGTTGTATTACAGCGCAGTAGTGGCTTTGAAACTTTAGATCAAGCAGCACTCACAGCGGCTTCACAAGCCATCTGTAGCATTTCCACAGGTTCTATGCCTATGTATACCTATCTTCGGTTTCAGTTTGATTTACTAGATTAAATCCTGCTCATTGGAAATAATTAGCATTTTTTTGATCTGGCAAATAAAAAATAAATGTTAAAAGAAATGTTGTATTTTTTCGCATATCCATACAAAATTTCGCTCGACAATAAAAAATATAAATTTATATATCAATACTCATTTCCATTGTTAATATAGGCGTAAATATTTAATATTTTCTGTATTTATCCTATTTTCAGGAGGTACATATGGAAGCGAGCGGCAGTTCTAATAGAGCAATCATCTCACATGCTGGAGCTGTATTTGAATTACTATCAGAGGAGCCTAACACTCAAAATCATCATGAAATAAAAAGAGGGCATTCAAGCAATACGTTCACCTCTCTAAGTGGAATAAAAGAAAAGCGACCTAACAATAGTACACTCACAGAAAGCATTTCAACCTTAAATCGTTCTAACTCCAATTCTACAGTAGAGAGTACATCTAGTAGAATGAGTCATATATCTAATAACCCTTTTTATGATGAAGCCATTAACTTAAATATTGAGTGTAATATTTCAAATTATCTAGCTCAATATAAGTCAAATGCAATACACACTAACCTTGATCAACCAATTGCATTTTATAAAAAAAGTAATCATCAAAGAAATGAGATCAAAAAAAAGCTTGAAGAATCAGTAGATAGCGACATAAGGAAACTTACATTTGAAATGCTGTATTTAGAAGCAAAAAACAAAGAAGGTGGAGACGCACAAAGTATTCTAGATACTTTCTTTGAAACATTAAAAGATCGTAAAAATGGGACCTTTGAAAATTTCGAAGAAAAAATAAAATCACTTCACATTCAAATACCCTATGAAACAAAAAAACGACTATACAAATTATTTAATAAAATATCCCCAAAAAATGATCTATTTCACACAAAATCATATTCCAATGAAATACTTGATACAGTGGAATCAAAAATAATTGCACACCAGAACTTCCTAGGAGACTTGGGGTTTGTAAATAATATATTAAGCACATTCACAAAAAAAGATGCGCAGCGCAAAATAAATCTTTTCTTGCAACAAAATGATAAAATATTAAATATAGAAAGAAAATTTAAAAAACCCGAAGACAGAGAGGCGGAATATGATAAATTCTATCAAAAAATAAATAAAAGATTATTTGATATAAAATCAAATTATGCTGAGGTGGTAGAATATATTAAAGAACGCAATGATATAACATCTCCACATACTGCATATAAAAGCGTTAAAAAATTAGTTAAAATAGACCCCATTTTTCGATCTGGGCAAAAAAAAATGTCGGAAGACATCACTGAAACATTAAAATTTTTCAGAAAAAAAAGCGAAAGCAATATTCAAAAAAAATTAAAAAAAACGTTCAAAAAATCTTACAATGGCCCTATCGATATGGGGGATAACACCATACAGGGAATGAAAAATAAATTAGATATAATTGAACTCCTTCATACAGAAATGTCTTTCATTAAGGAAAATACAGGAAGACAAAAAGGAACTATTCCTTCCCTCTCATGGTTGCATGGTACATTACTAAATAAACCCGCATTCATTGAAAAAATACAAACAATCAATTCCATAAAAAATTCTGAAGAAGCACAGTATGCAGTTACGCAAGAACAAATAGCAGTCAATCTCGCTTTTAATAACAATACCGCAGCTATGGAAATATTAGATTTTAATCATAAAAATTTAATTGCAACCAAAGATAAAGTAAATGCGCCTGAATATAGGGTAAATGTACTAAAAGCACATGCCAGTTCTGTTCAAGCATTTCAAAATGCTAACCAAGCAGACATCCAATTACAAGAAGCAAAAAATAAACTGATGGCAACACAAGCCTATGCTAACCAATCGCAAAGAGATGCAAATAGTAAATTTATAATTTACGACATACTTTGCAATATTATGTCTGATATACGATAATTAAAAAAAATACCTATATATCGTCTAAAAATTCTTCAATAAAAAAACTGCTAGAGCCAGTATTTTCTAGCAGTTTTTTTTTGGTACGTCTCACTAAAAATATAAAAAATTCATACCATATATTCACATTGACATGAGATATACCACACTTTCTCATAGCAATCTAAGACATACACCTTAGCGCTTACACCTACCTATTTCCTTACTCCGCTGTACACTCGATACTTTCGAAGTAGTGGCTTTTTTGCCTTTGGAGATACTCTCTCCATTTTTAGCATGACGTTTTTTTCAAGGAGCGATAATGCAACAACAAAGACGCGAATTTCTGCTTAAAACAGCTACTACAGCGGGTGCAGCCGTGGCTGCTTCAGCTGCGGCTTCAAGCTTAGTGCTAGCCGGTTGTACTGTGACTGGGCAGCACAATATGGATAGCCATAAAAATCCTGTTGTGCGACGACAAACGTTGAATTCAGAAGCTAATTTAGCATTGGGACGACTGTATGGAATTGCCAGAGGCTCGCGTGAATTGGTTGCCAGAGCGAATGGTGTGTTGATATTTCCTTCGGTGATTGCAGCGGGTCTTTTTGTCGGTGGTCAGTATGGTGAAGGGGTGCTTCGTGTAGGTAATTCCACGCAAGGGTATTACAGCACGGCCTCAGGGTCAGTTGGCCTGCAGGCAGGGGCGCAATCTAAATCCTTATTTTTCCTGTTTATGACGCCATCCGCACTTGCGCAATTCCGCGCGCATCCAACAGGTTGGTCTGTTGGCGGCGATGCATCGGTTGCGATTTTGAAAATTGGGGCGAACGGCGCCATTGATACCCTTACCGCAAGACGCCCAGTGATCGCTTTTGCGCTGACTAATAGTGGATTGATGGCTAATCTCACGCTAGAAGGCACAAAAGTATCAAAATTAGATTTATAAGCTACAAAAAACGCCCTCTAAAGGTCTATCTTAGAGGGCGTTTTATTTTGATTATGAATGTACTTGGGGTCGTTTCAGAAAACGGAAAAAATCGTACGCTTAGCGTACTTTATAATCCTTTTCGTGACATGTCCGCTAACACTAAAAAATGAAGACCACAGAGTCAAGCGGGAGGCTGCCTATGCCTTAGCAGTAAGTCAACACAAAACTGCTTCCTGAAGTGATTTGGTGTTTCATTGCCCTGAGTCCAGAAAGCCCAGCCACCCAATTTATCGCCTTGATAAGACCGTTCTACTAGTTCATCGGTATTGACATAGTCATCGGTATCGATATCATACTTTTCAGCAATCTCATCCCGCATTTTTTCAATTGCTTCGTCATATTCTTCATAATGAGGAAAATCAGCATGCTCAGTCCATCCTGTAATAACTTTTTGAGTTCTGTTCTCAGGATAGTCTACTTCAGACTGGCTTAAGTTGATTTTGACCTTGCCTTGATTTTGAACTGACCTGATTCTGGGAAGATTTATTTCATCTGTTCTAGATGTATCCATCGAATTTTATTTTCATGTAGGCTAGCAAGGAGTATTTTAATGGTTAACCTCATTAATGAAATTGCAGAGCCGACATTACCTATTCCGTATCCTTTTCCTTTAGGTGAGAATGGCACGCCACCATTAACTATTCATTGGGCGCGTAAAAATCGCCCTGTTTGTCCAATTCGGCTACCCAGTGGTCGAGAAGCATGGATGCTTACCCGCAAGGATGATATAGAGGCCATATTGAGCGATGCTCGCTTTTCTAGAGATCTGACTTTTGCTGGTGCGCCGCGCATGGCTGGAGAAGATATCACCAAGATCCCTGGTGGGCTTTTTAATCTCGATCCACCTGACCATAGCCGCGTACGTCATGTGCTCAAACGCTTTTATACGCCTGCTGGTATTGAATGCCATCGTCCAGTCATAGAACAACATGCCAAACGATTGCTCGATGCTATGGCACAAGGCCCTAACCCAACTGACTTAGTCGCCGCTTATTTGGGAGCACTTCCACTACAAGCGAGTGTTGATATCTTGCATATACCCGCTGAGCATCAAAAAACTTATCTACAATATTTCCAAGCTCAGACTGATTTATCCACTGATCTTAAGGCAACACCGGAAGATATCAGTATTGCGACTGACAAAATTAAAGAATTTGCCGAGGCAATCATTGCCACTAGACGCTCGAACGACGTCAATAATATTGACGATTCAACGGGCGCACTGATTAAAGCGCAAAAGAAAGGCGAGATTAGTGAGGCGGAGTTAGTGGGTACTGTCTGTTATTTGCTGATTACAGGCTCGGACTCGATAGTTGCTCCATTAAGTTCGGGTACGTTGACCTTAATGCTAAACAGTAATCAATTAAATGAGTGTATCAACAATCCTAAACTGTGGCCCAAGGCTGTGGAAGAGGTCGTACGTTACCATCACAATAGCGTATTAGGACTGCCTAGAATCGCTCTCGAAGATATCACGATGCACGGTGTCGTGATTCGTAAAAACGATGCTGTTTGTTTGCCAATGCTTGGGGCAACTTGGGATCCTGAGCATTATGCTGAGCCTCATCAATTTGATATTCATCGCACTACTAGCGCTGCTATCACCTTTGGCCACGGTGCTCATTTCTGCTTAGGTGCCTCCCTCGCCCGAATGTTCATGCAGGTTGCTTACTCTTTGTTATTTGCTCGTTTTCCCAATTTGGCTCTCGCCGTTCCAGAGCGAGAGATTCCTTGGGATGATGCAACGATGTTTATTAAACCACGTCGTCTACCTGTCTCCTGGTAAAGCAATCAATCGCGAAAAATCAGCGTTAACTGCTTTTGAGAGGGACACTTAACGCTGATTCAGAGCAAACTTGGCTCGCTGCTTAATTAACGGCTTTGTCCAGATTGACATCAATATCATGCGCATCCTGCGTGCAAAGCTCATCCTAAAAAGGCTTTTATGCTGGTGACATCTACATTTACCGCTGATTATTTGCGCGCTCCGCTGCAACATTTGCTCAATTTACTTTCGCTAGATACGGCTTTAGAAATCAGCTATGGCGATCTTATGCCTAAGCTCGCAGCGTTAAAAACAGGCTTGCAAGCCCCGCCAGATATATGGCTCATTCTTGTTAGAATCAAAGATCTTGTGGCTTCTTTAGAAGAAGAGGCCACATTACAGCTCAACCTCGAAGCACTTACCGAGATTCTTGGTGAGGTTAAAAGCAAGATCCCTCTACCCATCGTCATTGCCTTATGTCCTAGTTACTACGAAGACCCTTTACAACAAAGCAGCGCTATTCAAGCCGAAAAGAGAATCACCGATCAACTTAAACAGCACTGTAGCGCATTCATTACGCTGGAAGATATTCAGCAGTATTACCCCACGCTAACAGACATCCATGACCCGATTAATGAAAGCCCCTATCACATACCGTATCAGCCACAGTTTTATGTAGGATTGGCTTGCCTGCTGGTAAGGCACTGTCATTTCCTGAAAACCAAACCACATAAAGTCATCGCGGTAGATTGCGACGATACTTTATGGACTGGCGTAGCTGCCTCTATCGGCGTAGAAGGTGTGCGCTTTGAGCCTCATAACCTAGCTTTACAAACACTGCTAATCGAGCAATATAAAGCTGGCGCTCTCATCTGCTTGGTCAGTCAGAATGACCCTGAGATCATCTTTCAGGTGTTTGAGCAACGTCAAAAAGAGATGAGGCTTAATCGCTCTCATATTGCGGCATACCAAATTAATTATGGACTTAAATCAGATAATTTAGCGGCGCTTGCGCAAGAATTTGAAAACATGGAGCTTGGCCGCTTTATCTTTATTGACGATTCGGCTCAAGAATGTGCGCAAATTAAATATGCTCTGCCGATGGTTTGCGTGCTGCAAATGCCGCAACAGTTGCCAGCATTTCAAAAACTCTTCCAACATGTTTGGGCGCTGGATCGTGGTAAAACCACCGAAGCAGATCAACAACGTACTCAGTTTTATCAAAACAATACAGTTAGAAGCCAGTTATTAGCTGAGTCTCAAAGCCAAAATCAAAGCTACGCCCAGTTTATCCAAACGCTTAATTTAATTAGTGCCATTGAACCCGCCACCACTTCCAAACACTATGACAGGATTGCCCAATTAACAGAGAACTGCACCCAATTTAATCTAACTGGTCACGTCAAATTATCGGCAAGCCACATCGAAGCTTATTTGTCCAAGCCTCAAGCCCAAGGTTGGCTGATGGAGGTTGAAGATAAATTTGGCAAATACGGCGTTGTTTGCGCGGCAATAGGTCAGATCGCAGAAAATGTATTTATTTGTGAAGAATTTTTTGTAAGCTGCCGTGGCTTTAAGAAAGCGCTTGAATATCAATTCATCCAGCATATGGCTCATAAAGTCTCTTCGCAAGCAAATTTCTTGCAATTACCCTTTCAGGCCACAGAGAGAAATATTCCTGCAAAAAAATTCTTAGATATTTTGTCTGAGGCAGCCGGTATTAAGACCGATGGGCAGAATTTCATTTTCGATGTGCAAGCATTAACCCAAATTGATCCAGCCGAATTAGCAGAAAAAGCGATTGCGCAAACACAGTTGTCGAAGGTCAATCATGCTATCAATAGCTATAAAAAGGCGGATTATGAGCAACTGGCTTATTGGACATCGACGCTCGAACCTCTTTTAGACGAATATTTTATTGGTAAAGAAGCCCTATCTCGTCTTTCAAGAACAGGGATCGAAGAAGGTATTGAGCATCTGTGTAAAAAATTATTATCGCTCGATCAAATAAAACCTGAAGTGGCGTTGATTCTACAAGGATTAAATTCCTTGAAAGCCACGCAACTCGCTTATTTTTTATATCAGCAATATCAGGTAAAAATCGCCATTCCATTTTTGCTCAGCGAACAGTTGACTGTGCAGTCATTGGCTCAAGCAATTAGACAACAAGCGACGATTAAGCCATTAGAGAAAGCGGTCGCATCTTCGATGAATGGCGCTCTGATTTCTGCGACTTTTCAGCAAAGGCGATTGTGGCTGAATGAGCAAAACCATGTAGCACGTTCCTTCGATCATCACATGATCATTCCTTTTTCGAGCGCTCCCTTCGATATAACGGCTCTACAACAGGCATGCCAAATTTTGCTTGAGCGGCATGAAATATTGAGAACAGGATTGAGCGCCTCCAGTCAACATATCGTATCGCAATGCATCTTTCCTCCCGATCAAGTCAAATTGGATTTTGAGATTTTGACGCTGAAAGAAGATGCTGATCTTGGTGTACTTATCCGCGAGGTCGCAAGTGAGCCTTTCTTGCTTAAGATGCCGCCGCTGATTCGTTTTAAAGTTTTCAAAACCAATTCGGATTATTACTTTGTCATCTGTGTGCATCATATTATTTTTGATGCCCTATCATTAAATATCATCATTAGTGAATTAACAGAGCTTTTGCACTTATCGATATGCGAGCCACCAGCCATAGCCTATCCCCCTGCTACGCAATACCGGAACTTGGTCGCCCAACAGCAACAAAACTATGGCGAGGCATATCAAACAGAGGCATTAGACTACTTACTCAAACAATTGAGGGACACAGAAGTGGCTCAATTTCCGCCTGATCATGCGCGAAACCTATACCCTGCCTCTTCAAGCGCACGTCATGAATTTGCTATTCCACAAAATCTGCATATCAAGTTAATCGATACAGCCCGCACGCTGGGGGTGACTGTCAACAGTTTGATGTTTTCTGCCTATAGCCTCTTAGTGGGGGCATACGCGAATCAAAATCATTTTGCTGTGCTTACTGCGGCTTCTGGCAGAGAAACCGATCCTGCTTTTCAACATACGGTAGGTTTTTTTGTTAATTTGTTGCCTTTAGCTGTGCATCTGCAAGGAGATATGCGTTTCATCGACTATGTGAAAACCAATCAGGCCGCTCTTCTGAAAGGCTTGGCCTATCAACATATACGCTTCGAGAGATTGCAACAACAGCTTCAACAAAACGGCATTCCGTCTGCGCTAACCAATCCCGCATTTATTTACCAGAATTATCCCGCTGCCTCTCTAAAATTCGGCGACCAGGTAGCCAGCCTCATCCCCCCTGTCTCTTCTATCCTCTATGACTTGCGTGAAACGACGCGCTTTGGCGACTTTACTTTGTTCGTCCGAGAGGCACCAGAAAGCCTTTTAGGGATGATTGAATATGCAAAAGCTCATTACTCTCCAGCGTTCATTGCTCAAATCACTCGGAATTTTCTCTACCTTTTGGAGGCAGTTTGCCAGGAACCTCTAAAAAAGATTCGCGATATCAGTTGTGTTTGCACAGAAGAAAAAAAATATTTATCGACCTTAACGCAGATATCTAGCCCTCACTATGATAATCGGAGTTTGGTTGCCCTTTTTCAGCAGCAAGTCATTCAACGAGGTGAACTGCCAGCCGTTTCCCAGGGCGGACACACGCGAAGCTACGATGAGCTTAATCGACAATCCGATTCAGTCGCGTTTGCTCTGCTAAAGCACGGTGTACAAGAAAATGATTTTGTCGGTGTCTATGCGCAAAGAAGCCTAGCATTTGTGATTGCTGTTCTGGCTATTCTTAAAGTAGGCGCAGCCTATGTTCCCATTCCACCAGATTATCCTATCGAGCGGCAAAGATATATCATCGAGGATGCTAAGCTGAATGTTTTACTTCATGACCAGTGCGAATTTATCGCACCTGATTCCTTTCAAGTGACTTGGCTCAATATCCAGCAAGTGCTGCATTCCTCTTCTCCTACCACGCACCATTTTCCAGAAACAACAGCCAATCATCTGGCCTACCTGATGTATACCTCTGGCTCGACCGGCACCCCTAAAGGGATAGCAATTAAACAGGAAGGCGTTGTTCGTTTAGTGGTGCAACCCAATTACATCGAATTTACCCCCGCTGACCGCATTGCTTTTGCTTCTAACCCCGCCTTTGATGCAGCTACCTTTGAAATTTTTGGCGCTCTTTTAAACGGGGCCTGCTTAGTCGTGCTCGATCATGATGAAATAGCCGATATAGATCGACTAGAGCGCAAACTCATGCGCGAACGCATTACGATCTTATGGTTAACGGCGGGGTTGTTTCATTATTATGCGACTCACCGACCTGCCTTATTTAAACAGTTAAATTATTTGTTAGCCGGGGGGGATGCCCTCAATCCGAGAGCGATTGAAAAAATCTTTGACTGTGCGCAAGGCCGTCCTAAACATATCCTAAATGGGTACGGCCCGACAGAAAATACGACTTTCACAGCTACGTATGAAATCCCTACTAAAAAGGCTCTTCAAAATAAATCATGGGTACCCATTGGTAAGCCGATCAACCATACAAGTTGCTACATCCTAGGTAAATGGGGGCAGCAGATTCCTTTAGGCGCCAAGGGAGAGTTGTATATTGGTGGCAAAGGCTTAGGCTGTTATCGTCATCCAACTTTACAAGCACAACGTTTTGTCACAATTGCCTCGGTCGAACCTGGTCTCTTTTTTAAAAGCGAAGATATCGTTAGATATGATCTAGAAGGCAACATTGTTTATCTAGGTCGTACCGATGATCAAATCAAAATCTTGGGCAATCTTGTCGTTTTAAGTGAAATCGAGCACCACCTTGCCGCTCATGAAGCCGTTGAAGAGGCCTTGGTATTAGCCAAACCCCAAGTAGATAATAGTAAGAAGCTTGTCGTTTTCTATACCGCTAAACCGTTGGAAAGACCGCTCGCTACTGAAAGTTTGCGTTCTCATTTAAGCCAGCGACTTCCTGCCTTTATGGTGCCAATATTTTACATTTTGCTAGAAACTTTTCCGCTTACCCACAATGGCAAAATAGACAAGAAAGCATTGCTGACAAAAGAAATAGATTTGCCTAGAGACGATGCGGAAAATGAAGTACCGCTTACCACTACGCAGAATCAAGTTATTCATGCCTGCCGTAGCGTACATCCTAATCTGTGCGCTATTGAGTTAAATCGTGCACTCGAATTCCAAGGGTTTCATTCCCTTGACCGTATGTCACTACGCGCCATTCTTCACCAACAATTTCCACAGCTTAATTTACCGCCATCCGCTTTTAACGCCAGCATAACCCCGCAAGATATCGTTGATTTCATCGCCCAGAGCACATTAGGTAACACTCAATCTTATTCTCCACTGCGTCAACTCAAAGCAGGTAATACAGATCATCCGCCATTCGTATTTATTCATCCTGCCAGCGGCCTTTTATTTCCTTATGAAAAATTAATTCAATCATTCATCTCAAACCGTACCTGCTTTGGCATTGAAGATCCCGCGCTTTCGGGCCATGGAAAAATCCAAAATAGTATCCAGGATATAGCGAAAATCTATCTCGACGCTATTCAAGCGCAAATCGAAGAACCCGTTATCTTAATAGGCTATTCGTTTGGAGGTATGCTGTCTTTGGAAATAGCCCATCAAGCAGAAAGGCAACACACTCACCTTATACGAGGTGTTTTTCTGCTAGATACTTGGATTGTCTCTAGGTTGGAGAATGAGGATGTACGAGAACAAATCAAACAAGGGGTATTTGAACTTTATGCCGAAATCGAACAAGAATTTTTAAAACAAAAGTGGGTGAATATAGACTTACTAGAGCGCTTAGCACCTCGTTATAAGCAATTACAAGAACTCGGCTTCGCTTTTAAGCCAGCGCCTCTGACTCAAACCCCTGTCATTTTATTCAAAGCGAGTGAATCAAAGAAATTATTTTCTGGTATGCAAGATGAGCATAATTATTTATCCAGCGTCGTACCAGAAGCTTTATTAACCAAATACAGCATACCTGGAGAACATATGACATTGCTGGAAAATGAAAAAAGCATAGATGCTATCGTGCGGCTTATAGAGAAGTTAGAGGTATAGGCGACGAAAATGCAAGCGGACGCACTATCCCGTGTCCGCGTAATGCCAACGCTCCCACCAAACCAGAAGGTAGGGGGGATACATCATGCACAGTCCAAATAGCGAGCTGATCTTCGATATCAGGAAACTCAACACAAGCAGCATTGCCATGCCAACCTATAGAAAAATCTCGCATCGAATGATGCAAACTAACGCCAACCGCTTTTAAGAGTGCTTCTTTACGAGTCCATACTTTAGCTAAAGTTATATAAGCACAAGCAGGGGGATCAGCGTTCCAGATAGCTTGCTCTTCGATGCTCAAAATACACGACCATAGTTGTAGACCATGATCTCGAAATGGATCGATTGCTTCGATATCAATGCCAATCTCTACATCTGCGCAAGGATGTACCGCTGCTGCCCAATACGGTGCACTATCGCTGAAGTTAAATGAGCAATCAGCGGGAGACAGAGCAGGTTTTCCAAACTCTCCTCTGACAAAATAAGAATGTACTTAAGGGCTGTGTGGTATAGCAGGCTGTGTATTCATATTCGGAGCAGCAGGGTCTTTAGCTGGAGTGCATTCATCTGGGCGATTAGCCGGCTGCGACCCGCTGGGTATACTGACCTGCGTTCGCAGCGTGGGAAAAGATTCTGGGGAGTGCTCCTGAATAAATTTGAGCAGACCTTCGCGGATGCGGCAGCGCAAATCCCAGCATTGAGTGGCCTGTGCGGTACTCACCAAAATACGCAATTGCATGGCTTTTTCATTGGCATCTGATACTTGTAGAACTTGTAGTACTCCATCCCACTCAGGCGCTATTTGGCACAAACGCGCTAACTCTGCTCGTAGCGCATCGAGATCCATGCGGTAATCCACCCACAGAAAAACGGTACCCGTCATTTGAGGGTTAGTGCGTGTCCAGTTTTGAAAGACATTCTCGATAAACCATTGCAAAGGCACGACTAAACGGCGTTGGTCCCATAGGCGCACTACAATATAGCTTCCTGCAATTTCTTCGATGGTGCCTACTTCTTCCTTGACCATCACAAGGTCCCCCACCCGTATTGGTTGGGTGAGCGCGATTTGCAGCCCTGCGGCTAAATTCGCTAAAACAGGCCGTGCGGCCATACCTGCAATCACACCGGCTACCCCAGCAGAGGCCAGCAAGCTTGCCCCAATTTGGCGTACGCTTGGAAAAGTCATCAAAACAGACGCTATGCACAGCACCATGACAATAGCCATTAAGCTGCGTACCAGCACCTTGGCTTGAGTACGTATACGCTGTGCATACTGCTCATCATTTTGTTTTCTGCGTATACGCCGCCGGGTAAAAATTTCACCTAGCGCATTAGAAAAACGCACACCAAACCAGGTCAAACTACCAATTAAAGCCAGTACACTGATATCTTCCAGAATAACCATAAACGATGCCGTTTTAGGTATTTCTGAAATAAATAATTGTAAAATCAATAGAACAAATACAAATTTCCCAGGACGTTCAATATAACGCAATATTAAAGCGAAGCCCGTTTCTGAGCGCGCTATAGTACGCAACACGCCAAGCCCGCTGCGCATTAAAAGAAAAGCAAAGATCAAAATGATAACCATCATAATGATCGCGCCTACGCCCGAATGCATCGGCTCTGAAAGCATATTTTTAAATATATGGGGTAAAGTCATAGGTTCTTTGCTCCTTTTATCTTAGGGCGTGTTCTCAAGTTTAGAACCTGTTTGTTTTCTCTAGCATGGCATAAATAGGTAAATGGCGCTTTTGGAAAATCACAGACAATATATTCCGCTATGGCGTAACCTTATTAAGGCAATAGCCACACTTTCTATTAAGAGTGTATAAGCACATTAAGAATATTGTTCAGAATGGTGAAATCTTAAATAAATTAAAGAAATTGTTAGTGGTTGCCTTTGCAATTTCGCTTATCTCCACACCACGAAGTGCAGCAATTTCGTGGGCAACATACATCACCAAGCCGGGTTCATTTACCTTTCCGCGATAAGGAACGGGGGCTAGATAAGGAGAGTCTGTTTCAATTAAAAGGCGCTCTAGCGGTACGCGTTGCGCTAGCTCATGCACCCCTTGCGCGTTTTTAAATGTCACGATGCCCGACAGAGAAATATAGAAATTTAAAGCCATAGCGGCAACGGCTACTTGCCAGCTCTCTGTAAAGCAGTGCATTACGCCCCCTACTTCGTTAGCACCCTCCTCTTCCATCAGCCGTATCGTATCTTCTGAAGCACACCGGGTGTGAATGATAAGTGGCTTTTTAACGATCCGCGCTGCGCGGATATGCGCACGAAAGCGGATACGCTGCCATTCCATCTCATCGATAGAGCGCCCTTCCAAGCGATAATAATCTAAGCCTGTCTCTCCAATAGCCACCACCTTAGGATGCTGCGCTAGGGATACTAGGCGCTCTACCCATTCTTCAATGGAAGGCTCATAGCTCGCCCCACCTTCATATTCTCCATCAGGATGTACGCCAACGGACGCAAATAAATGCGCGTGCTCTTGCGCTAACGCTAATACTTGCGGAAAACTCTCTAGATCTACGCTCACACATAATGCATGCGTGACTTGGTTTGTGCGCATGGTTTGCAGTATTTCTGGCAAACGCTCCGCGAGCTTTGGAAAATTAAGGTGGCAATGCGAATCAACAAACATAGTAGCTTTGGCAGAGGGTTTAAATATCTAAATAAAGAGAGTGGGATAAGGCGCCATAGCATCTTCTATCCTTAAGCGCGCATTCAAAGGATGGTGCTCCACGGCGCGCTGTGCATGCATAGCACGCACATATTGGGTCCATAGCGGCACGTTTAAGCGAGCTGCGCATGCAGCTAAAGCATTTCTATGATCGGGGAAATAATGCAAACGGCCCGTTAAGCGCAGCGCCCCTAGATCATATAGCCAGCGTTGCAGCATACTGATAAAACCATCTGCAGGCATTTTGTGCAAGGCATCTGCACAAGCCAAAATATCGCAACCGCTTCCTGCCGCTAATTGTTCTATAAATAGGTGCCAAGCTGCTGCCGTGCTCTGCTCTTGTGCTTGTTTTGCATGCCCCAGCGCTGTAAGCGGTGCACCTCCAGCCCAGGCCAGTGCAGATGGTGCACGCTGTGACGCTATATCCTGCGTATGGAGCCAAGCCAATGCCTGCTCAGCAGTGGGCATTTTCATCGGATAGCGACGGCAGCGGCTAGTAATCGTCGGCAATACTCGATCCAGCCTAGCCGTTATTAAAATAAAAATTACTTTCTCCGGCGGCTCTTCTAGTGTTTTTAAGAGCGCATTGGCTGCTGGTAAATTTAAAGCTTCCGCCGGGTATAACACAATCACACGCCAGCCCGCGCGGTGCGCAGTCATCGTGCAGATACTTTGTAAATCACGCACGCTCGCAATTTTTATTTCTTGGCTTGGTGCTGTCGTTTTTTTTGCGCTATCCGAGGAGTCAACCGCTGCTTTATTCTCTTTTCCAGCAGATACTTTTTTAAGTGACGTTTTTTGCCCGTCAGCGCTTGTATCCGCTAAACCTTGTGCTATTTTTTGTGCTTCAAGCACACTCTCTGGCACCAGCAAGCGATAGTCCGGGTGATGACCTTGCGCCATCCATAGACATGCTTCGCAGGTTTTGCAGGCATACCCGTGCTCGATAGGGGCCTCGCACAAGATGGCCTGGGCAAGCTGCTGTGCAAAATGGGCTTTACCTATACCAGCAGGCCCTTCTAACAAGATAGCTTGAGGCCATTTCCCACGTAGGGCCTCAAAGCGCTTCCAGTCATCGTGTTGCCAGGGATATATCATGAAGAGGACGCAAAAAATGGGTCTAAACAACAATTATAAGTATTTTTGCTGCCCTATTCCAATTTGCCAGTTCGAGTAGACTGAGCGATCTTGCGTAAATTCTTATATATGCACCTTCAATTCTTATTTAAAATTAAGAATTATCTTGGCGAAAAATATGCAACTATTTGATAGATTTTTATTTATACCTTGCACTTAGTGCGTGCAGTGCTTACTTCTAAGTACTTGGCACCGTATAGTCCCGAAAAAGAAAATTTAAAAAACTGCAAGACTTTTTATCTCTACCCCTATGTCTCTATCCCATTCAAGTAGTGCATCTAGTTTGAGTACATACTCCTACAGCCCAACCCTACCTAGCGCAAGCACATTTTGTAATAGTCCAAGCCTCCCATTCAATCATAATATTTCGCCAGCCAGCTCACCATATAATACACAAGATAATATATTTTCAGAAATATATTATCTTCTAGAAGAATCAGTTGATTTCATTGAAAGTTATGAAGAACATATAAAAAATTACATAGAATATGTGGATACATGCGAATTCACAGAAGATGACAATATTAAATATTACGGGGAAGAACTTGCGCAGACTATTGAAAAAGAAATCATGCAGGGATACAAAAAATTAATAGGCATCGAAGACATTGAAAAGGTTAGTGTTAAAAATACACCCCGTCCTAGCTCGAATGAAACATCAAAATATTTTACAGAATTTGAAGAGTTAAAATATTTAATAGAGCGAAGCATTTTAAATATAAGACATATAGATACTATCTTAGAGAATATTCAAAAAGAAATTAACTTCAATGAAGCCAAGTGCCTCAAAGATATGTCAGAAGAATCTCCAAATGAACTGTACAAATCGGTTTTAGAGGCAATATTTGGATTTGCTTTAACTATGATGGGTTTTACTGGCTCCATGCCTATGGAAATTTCTTTATTTTTTAGCGGTATTTTATTGATAACTGGAATACTTTTATTTGCTATTAGAGTACAATTTTCTATAAAAATATATATAGCTGGACAAAACAAAGAAACGAAAGAGACTGTGACAGAAAGTTTCTTATTAATGAAAAATACCGTATATTTTTTCGAAAATCATCAAGCAGGCGATAATTTAATAAAATCACTGCAATCCTGCCAAAAAAAGCATCAAAATCGGTTTCAAAAATTATGCCAAAAACAAAAAGAGCATCAAGAACTATTGGATGCACTAAACCAAAATAACACCCCTATAGGCCGATCAAGGCCTCGTTATTCAAACGCCTGTGCACCAATGGAAGTAGACAGTAAAAAAAGGGCCACCTCCGTCCCTCCTCAAACACCTATTTCCGTAAGGACCATTAAGAGAACCAACTCCTACTCCAATTGCAATACCATATTTGAATCCTCCCATTCCAACTGCTACGCATGAGAAACACAACACGCGCTTAGAGGTACCAAGCTGCAAACTCGCAGACAACAGATCGATTCATCTGAAAAGGAAAAGTTTTCTTTCGCTACGCAGTTAAAATGTATTAAAATCCCGCTTTTACATTTTCTGCCAATAGCTCAGTTGGATAGAGCACCGGCCTTCTAAGCCGGTGGTCGGGGGTTCGAATCCCTCTTGGCAGGCCAGTGCTCATCAGCGTTTCAGCCTGAATCAAATTTTCCGAAATGAAGCCGTGTAGCTAAAGTACAGCTAAGTATGGGATCGCACCCACGGCACCAAGTGCTCCGCATTTAAATGCGCGTAACGATGCACCATCTGCATCGTTGACCACGCGCCAAGCTCTTTCAACACGCGATCAGGCGTTCCTCCCTGCGTGTGCCAACTTGCCCAGGTATGCCGCAAATCATGCCAGCGGAAATTTTTTAAACTAGAAGCCTTTACAGCGTTATACCAAGCTTTGGTAGAGGTGTACTTAACACCTTTCCCCTTATAAACAAAAACAAAAGTTTTATATCCGCTTTCCTCACACCCGTCTTTATCAAGTGCCTGCTTTATTGCAAGTCGACGTTCTAAAATGGCAATAGCAGTATCAGAAAGAGGCACAGGGATCGCTTTAGAAGCTTTGGCTTGATCCGTATGAATCCAGGCCATTCGCTTTTCAAGATTGATTTGCGACCATTCAAGCCCAGTTACATTGGCACGCCGCAAACCAGTTTCAAGCGTGAATTGCGCCATATCGGCTAAATGCAGAGGCAAATTAGACAATAATCGTTTCGCTTCATCCTGAGTAAGAAAACGAATACGCTGATGAGGTTCAGGGAAAAATCGAATTTTTGGAGCTCGCTCCAGCCACTCTAATTCAACCGCCAAATTTAAAACGCTAGACAATACCCGCAATATACGATTAACTGTTGCGGAGCTAACTACACGCCCTTTGGTCCGCGTGCCATCTCCCTTTAACTGGCACCCCACTCTCTCTGCTAATTTAGCCTCAATAACATGATTATCAGCTCTATTTAGCGCTTAACGATATCGAGCACACCAAGACAAAAGTGCGGCATCCC
>JASSUD010000058.1:0-17814 GCA_031963225.1 Mycoavidus cysteinexigens | reverse complement strand
TTTTATATGCATCTCGGTAGGTTGGTGGTGACGAAGGAACCCCAACATGCGTACCACAGGCTTTTTGAATACCTGCGTAACATGAGTTATTAAAACCATGAAAACGCTGCAATACGCTTATTTTTTGCTCAACAATATATCTTTACGACTTTTTATATAGCCATTCATGCACTCCACGACTTCCGCTGCCCCGCTCACTTTAGCGGATTACTTCAAAAAAATAGTAACCGCACGCGTCTACGATGTAGCACGCGAAACAGAGCTTGAATATGCATCTGCGTTATCTGCTGATTTAGGGCATACCCTATATTTCAAACGCGAAGACAAGCAGCCTTGCTTCTCATTTAAGTTGCGGGGGGCCTATAACAAAATCGTACAACTCAGTACGGCGGAACGCGCTAGCGGTGTAATAGCAGCTTCTGCGGGCAACCATGCACAAGGTGTAGCGCTAGCTGCGCACCGGCTAGCATTACGCGCAACGATTGTGATGCCACTTACTGCTCCACAAGTCAAAATTGATGCCGTGCGCGCACTAGGCAAAGAGGCTGTGGATATCGTACTGCATGGCACTTCCTACAGCGATGCCTACCACCACGCGCTCGACCTACAAAAGGTCTCTGGCGCTACATTTGTGCATCCTTTTGACGACCCTGAAGTGATTGCTGGTCAGGGAACGGTCGCTATGGAAATTCTAAAACAGCACCCGGATCACATTGACGCTATCTTTATACCTATTGGTGGGGGTGGCTTAATTGCAGGCATGGCGGCTTACATCAAAATGCTGCGCCCAGACATTCGCATTATTGGCGTGCAAGCAGAAGATTCCTGCGCAATGGCACGCTCTTTGCAAGAAGGCGAACGTGTGATGCTGCATACGGTAGGTCTATTTGCAGATGGCACCGCAGTCAAACAAGTAGGCACCGAAACCTTCCGGCTCTGCCAGCACTATGTAGATGAAATAATTCGCGTAGATACCGATGCTTTATGCGCTGCGATTAAAGAAGTATTTGCCGAAACCCATAGCTTGCCTGAGCCTGCGGGTGCATTGGCAGTGGCCGGCGCCAAAGTATTTGCCGAGCGCACAGCCGGTCCTCCTCAAACCCTCGTAGCCGTCGTCTCTGGGGCGAATCTCAATTTTGACCGTTTACGCTTTATTGCCGAACGTGCCCAAGGTGGGGAAGCCAGAGAAGCACTCTTCGCTATCACTATTCCAGAAGCGCAGGGAAGTTTTAAGCAGCTTTGCGCACTGATTGGCGCACGCCATGTTACGGAATTTAATTACCGTATTGCAGATAAAAAAGAAGCCCATCTATTAGTGGGGCTACAAATTCAAAACCAATCAGAAGCAGCAGATATAGAAGCGCTTTTTAAACAACATCGATTTCCTATATTAGATCTAAGCCACGATGAGCTGGCTAAACAGCATATCCGCCATATGGTAGGCGGACACTCGCCCCTTGCTCGAGAAGAGCGTCTCTATCGTTTTGAATTTCCGGAATATCCAGGAGCACTCATGCATTTCCTGAGCGCGCTCCAACCAGACTGGAATATAAGCCTCTTCCACTACCGCAATGAAGGCGCAGACTATGGCCGTATTCTCGTAGGGTTACAGGTCCCGAGCGCAGACATGCTTGTGCTGCCTACATTTTTAGAAACACTGGGCTATCCTTGGTCAGATGAAACAGATAATCCGGTATATCGCCTCTTTTTGGGCTAAAAAGCAAAAACTAGAGGGCGGTGGTGCGCATGTTGGGGTTCGTGCTTAACCCCAACCTACCCCTATCGCAAAGATATGAGGTCTCTCATAGGTTGGGAGCATATTGGAATCCAAACATGCAAACCACTGCCCTCTAATTTATAACCCTTTCAACATATAGGCTCTATCACCACAGCTTAAAAGTAGCCTTATGCCAAATTAGCAACCTTCGCAGGTACTAAATTGGGGAATAATTTTGAAATGAGATTCATAATGAATTGGTACAAACGTTCCAAAAACGTGAGTCCCGATGTTCCTGTATCTGCAGCCTCTTTTAGAACGGCATCCGTAGCGTTTTCTAGAACATTATTGATAGATTCTAGCTGCAAGATATCGCTGCTTTCTTCTTGTGCATGTATCGCCGTTTCTTGGCTTGCTTGCGATACTGCAAAACTATCTATTGGTTGATTCTGCCAGTACACTATTTCCTGTTTTTTTACTTTAATCTCTTCTTTTAAAAAAGCTGACTGTACGCTTAATGCAGCAATTTTTACGTTATTTTTATCAGATTTTGGATCTGATTTTAATCGTGATATTTCTTTTTCTACTTTTTGAAGCTTTTTCTTCAAATTCTCAAGCTCGCCCTGAAGGGTTTTTACTATCCTATTTCTTTCATTGTTGGATAATAATATCTCTACTTGACCTGAAGAAGATGCATTCAAATTAGGTTGCTGAACATTTCTAGAAAATAATTTTTGAATGGGTGCCATCGAAACTTTCATATTCCCTCGCATTTTTATTAATTAAAATGAATCGGATTATTTTTTATAATCCTTTTTCTGCGGCTTCATGCATGCATTGGAATATACGCCTCAGTCACACCATGACTCCGCAGCACCAAACTTAATTAATAATAGCCCAACAAAAATAATTTTCTATTCTATATTTTCTGCAACCAGGAAAAGAAAAAATACTTAAACCATCACAGAATAAATATATTTTCCTACACCTCAGATAACCTATCGTCATTCAGTTTATATGAGATTTATCATACCTCTAACTGGGGTTACATAATAAAATTCACATTTTGCAGAGGCCGTAGGCTACCTTGATGAGCATCAATGTTGAGCACGTTCAATCGCTTCTTCAATACGATCTACTGCATACACGCTCAAGCCATCAATAATATAAGGAGCAGAGCCTGATCCAGAGGAAGTCGTGCGAGAAGGGAGGTTTGCGCGGGGGATAATGGCAGAGGTAAAACCTAGCTTTGCAGCCTCTTTGAGGCGCTCTTGTCCGCGTGGGCAGGGACGAATTTCACCTGCCAGACCCACCTCACCAAACACTACTAAACCTTTTGGCAAAGCGACATTTT
The DNA here is from genome assembly GCA_031963225.1 of Mycoavidus cysteinexigens. Taxonomy (GTDB): domain Bacteria; phylum Pseudomonadota; class Gammaproteobacteria; order Burkholderiales; family Burkholderiaceae; genus JASSUD01. The sequence continues at coordinate 14,743 of JASSUD010000058.1, read as the reverse complement.
TGAGCGAAGAGTGGATAGCTAAAAGAACTGCTAGATCTGCAGCAGGCTCCGTAATTTTGACGCCTCCTACCGCATTTAGAAAAACGTCTTGATCAAAACAAGCAATGCCTGCATGCCGGTTTAGAACCGCAAGCAGCATCGCCAGTCGATTTTGCTCTAAACCGACTGCTAAGCGACGAGGATTGGGAATATGAGCGGTATCTACCAAAGCCTGAATTTCCACAAGCAAAGAGCGGGTGCCCTCTTGCGTGACCAGCACACAAGACCCGGAAACGATATGAGGGTGGTGCGATAAAAACAAGGCGGAAGGGTTAGCTACCCCTCGCAAGCCTCGCTCAGTCATTGCAAACACACCTATTTCATTGACTGCGCCAAAACGATTTTTAAATGCGCGCACTAAACGATATGCCGAGTGAGTATCTCCTTCAAAATACAGCACCGTATCAACAATATGCTCCAATACACGGGGACCTGCGAGGTGACCTTCTTTAGTAACGTGGCCCACTATAATTAAAGTCACATCCAACTGTTTAGCTAAACGAGTCAGTTGCGCTGCGCATTCACGCACTTGAGAAACCGAGCCTGGCGCCGAACTCAGGGCTGCGCAGTACATAGTTTGGATAGAGTCAATCACCACTACCCGAGGGCGTTCTTGGGTCATGACGGTTGAAATACGCTCTAGAGAAATATCTGCGAGTAACTGGACAGGGCCTATCCCTCTCAATTTTTGTGGATCTTTTGTCGATTTGGGGTCTTTAGTATCAAGCAGACCTAAACGGCGCGCACGCATTGCAATCTGTGCCCCCGATTCTTCACCACTTACATAAAGAACCTGTCGGTCGGCTTCATTCGCACTTTGTAGGGCAAGCGATTGCAATAAGAGCGTCGACTTACCAATACCCGGGTCGCCTCCAATTAATACTACGCCTCCGGGAACAAAACCTCCTCCGAGCACTCGATCAAACTCAGCTATACCGCTTGAGAAACGGGCCACCTCTACCGCTTCTACTGAAGAGAGTAATTGCAGCGGTGTAGCCTGCGTTAAGCCTTGAAAGCGATGAGGTGATTCAGGGGAGACGGCTGCCTGATGTTCAACCAAAGTATTCCACTCACCACACGCTGGGCAACGCCCTTCCCACTTTGGCGTCTGCCCACCACATTCATTGCATACATACAAAGTTTTAGGCTTACTCATTTTTAATAACCGATAGTGGGAAAAACAAATGAAAAACGCGCCGTTCCGGCGCGCACTAAGGTTTATCTTCACATAATCCAGAAGATAAAAGTTAAACATCCGTACAGGTCATGTTTGGGTTCGCAATGCACTTTGACTTATACATTGAGCCGTTTCAACGTGAGCTGAAATGTCCTCTTCTACCTGCACAGGCACACGTAAAGATAGCGCACACATCAATTCGTAGCCTAGTGTGGAAGCGGCTTGGGCGACTTCATCTAAGGGTAAATTCTGCCCCCATAGCTCAACTGGAGCTCCTACCCCTGCTTGGGGAATGGGCGTTAAATCAACCGTCATCATATCCATCGAGACTCGTCCAATGCTATGCGTTCTCACCCCATTCACTAAAACAGGGGTGCCATTTGGTGCATTGAGTGGATAGCCGTCTGCATAACCACAGGCTACTACGCCTACACGCATTGCAACCGGTGCCCGATACATAGAACCGTACCCAATGGTATCGCCCGGCTTGAGTTGCTGAACAGCAATGATTTTACTTGCTAATGTCATCGCAGGACGTAGGCCATGCGGCGCTAAATCCTGCACACGCCCTGAAGGGGACGCACCATACAAAATCACACCTGGGCGAACCCAATCTGCTTGGGTTTTAGTATGCCAGAGTAATGCTGCAGAATTTGCAAGGCTACGCTCTCCAACAATACCCTGTGCACCACGTTCAAAAGTGGCAAGGGGTATTTCAATCCCTGATGAGGTATCTGCATCTGCGAAATGTGTCATTAAGGTGATGTTTCTAACCCAAGGGCATGCTCGCGCCCGCCTCCAAGCTGCTTGGAAATGCTCAGGAAGGAAACCCAAACGGTTCATGCCGCTATTCATCTTCAAATAGATATTAATAGGCTGCGTTAAACGCGTTTGCTCAAGCATGCAGAGCTGCTCGCTCGAGTGCACTGTCACTGTTAAATGGTACTGATCAATCAAAGGAAGATCTGCAGGATTGAAAAACCCTTCTAATAACAAAATAGGGCCCGCCCAACCCAGCTCGCGCAACTGGATCGCCTCATCCAAATCCAGCAAACCAAACCCATCTGCATTTTGTAATCCTTTAAATACTCGGATTAAGCCATGTCCATATGCATTGGCTTTAATAATTGCCCATACTTTTGAGTGAGGGGCATGGCGCCTAACCACGTCAAGGTTATGTGCGAGTGCGGATGCATGAAGCGTAGCGACAATAGGGCGAGGCATAGAAAGGCAATAAAAAATCACAGACAAACTACTAACATTAAACACAAATTTGCTAGCAGACTGCTGATATTAAAAAAGAAATTAGACTTCTTTCGAAACCGAGTAGGTAGGTTGGTGGTGACGAATTGAATCAAATACGGAACCCCAACATGCGTACCACGGACTTTTAATCTTTGTCTTTAAGAGTTTGTATGCTGGTCATCGAGGACGCCATGGCGTGCATGTTGGGGTTCCTTCGTCACCACCAACCTACCTGGGAGGAATAACGACGCTACAGGGTTTCGAAAGAAGTCTATTCAAAAGATGCGAGTGCATTACAAACACTCAGTATACTCACCCTCTAGCGCATACCTGCATGCTATAAAATCTTAGAAGCTATCTTGAGGGTGCCTAAAAAAGTGCAATCTGTAACCCAGCCAGTACTGTAGACTGGCTCTACTTTAAAAACCGTTGCTAAGCTATTTCCGCTACCATTTGCCCCCCACTTCTCAGTTGCTTGGAAAAGGCTAGGTTCATGGTATAGCCAATAGCACTATTGAAGCGTTTTTTTCTCTTCATTCCAAGCCCTATCATCTTTTAAGTTTTTGCTTCCTTTGCCGCATGAAAAAAGGTTTTTACACGATTATGGCCGCGCAGTTTTTTTCGTCGCTGGCTGATAACGCGCTGTTGATTGCTGCTATTGCCCTGCTCGACGCAAAACATGCGCCGGGCTGGATGACGCCCATGCTTAAACTATTTTTTGTACTTTCTTATGTTGTGCTAGCAGCATTTGTAGGGAATTTTGTAGATTCCATGCCCAAGGGGCGGGCCATGTTTATCACCAATGGGATCAAGATTGTAGGATGCGGCTTGATGCTCTCTGGAGTACACCCGCTTTTAGCCTATGGCATAGTTGGATTCGGCGCTGCTGCATATTCCCCTGCTAAATATGGCATTTTGACTGAGCTTCTTCCACCTGGCCAGTTAGTTGCTGCCAATGGCTGGATTGAGGGAACCACCGTTGCCTCCATTATTTTTGGTACGGTACTAGGCGGTGCACTAATCAGCCCCTATTGGGTAGAAATCTTTTCGCCCTTTCTCACTTTTTTAAGCTGGCTACATATACCCACACTCTCTAGCTACGCGAAAAGCGCCATTGTGGTGGTGGTAGGCATTTATCTTTTAGCAGGGCTTTTTAATCTGGCTATTCCAGATACCGGCGCACGCTACACTAAGCAGCGGCGCGCTCCAATACACATGGTGTCGGATTTCTACTCGGCCTTTTTGGCTTTATGGCGCGACCCGCTTGGGCAACTTTCTCTATCAGTGACCACGCTTTTTTGGGGTGCAGGTGCCACACTACAATTCATCATTCTAAAATGGGCAGAACATTCTCTGGGAATGAGTTTATCGCAAAGTGCAGTTCTGCAAGCCATGGTAGCCATAGGGATAGCCGCAGGAGCCATCTTTGCTGCTACCAGAATTCCTTTGCACCGTTCTCTTAAAGTTTTACCTGCAGGGTTTCTGGCAGGCATTGCCGTTATAGCTATGTCGTTTTATACAAGCCGTCTTTTCCCAGGCCATTGGAGTGTACAAATCGCTGGTTTTTCGCTTCCTATTCCTATATTGATAGCGGATGCGCTACTCATTGCTATTGGCGCACTCTGCGGCTTTTTTGTGGTGCCTATGAATGCATTGCTTCAACATCGCGGGCACCTATTACTCTCATCAGGTCATTCCATTGCAGTACAAAACTTCAATGAAAATCTCTCAGTCATTGTGATGCTTTGCGTTTATTCATTGCTAGTGTGGTTAGATATACCAATAACAGCCATCATGGTGTTATTAGGAGTCTTTGTTTTACTCGTTATGGCTTGCGTCATACGCGTTCACCAAATCAACCAACGCCGCAATCAGCGCCTCTTAAGCAAAACCAAAGAACCCCGGCGCACGCCATCTGGACTTTGAAGTAAAGGTTCTGAATTGGAGATTTTTGATTTTTCAATAGACTGCCTTTTGTCTAATAGCAGGCTAGGAACCCAGATGTTAGACTTCTTACGAAAAGGAGAATAGATATGGGCTTACCTGCATTTGCATTTAATTCGTTAGAATTTGTGAAGGAGCTAGAAGTGGCCGGCGTATCTCGTATTCAGGCTGAAGCACAGGCGCATGCTTTGTCTAAGGTTTTTGAGGCAAATATTAAAGAATTAGCAACTAAGGACAATCTTCAAGCCGTCGAAACCAATCTGCGCTGTGAAATTGCAGACTTGCGTAAAGATATGGATTTTAAATTTACTATCGTGGACACTAAATTTAGTGCCATAGAGGCGAATTTAGACGCTAAATTTGCTGCCGTGGGCGCTAGATTTGCTGCCGTGGATACCAAATTTGCTGCTGTGGATACTAAATTAGACAAACTGGCATCACAAATGACTGTCCGATTAGGCAGCATAGTTTTAGCTGCCTGCACAGGCATGCCATTCATCTTTAAGCTGTTTCATTTACTCTAAGCGGAGTTTGCTAGACCCTCGTGGCTAGAGTTCTGTCTTGCTTCCTTTTCAGAAAATGACCTCTTCTTCCTCTCCCTCAACTCTATCCAGCCCTCCTAAGCTCCTCACCATCGCAGGCTCTGACTCGAGCGGAGGTGCAGGCATTCAAGCTGATCTGAAAACATTTTCAGCCTTAGGGGGATACGGTGCCAGTGTCATCACTGCGCTCACCGCACAAAATACTCAAGGTGTATCAGCCGTACATGCACCGGATGCGGCATTTGTCACAGCTCAACTCGATGCCGTATTCGACGATATCGCGATAGATGCGGTCAAAATTGGGATGCTCGCCAATGCATCTATTATTCGTGCAGTTGCTGCCGCGCTTCGCCGCTATAAGCCCAGCCACATTATTCTAGATACTGTCATGCTCGCCAAAAGCGGGCAAGCACTGCTTGAACCTGAAGCTATTCATGCATTGCGTGAGGAGCTTTTTCCTCTAGCACAACTCATCACCCCAAACCTACCCGAAGCTGCTGCGCTGCTAAACACTTCTGTTGCGCAAAATGAAGAGGAAATGGTCGAGCAAGGTCAAGCTTTACACGCACTAGGCGCACACCATGTTTTGATGAAAGGAGGCCATCTAAGCAGCTCTGAAAGCCCAGATTGGCTCATAGGTAACGAGCCTCCTTTACGCTTTGTTGAAACCCGCTTAAGCCAGCCGAATCACCACGGCACTGGCTGCACTCTCTCAGCGGCTATTGCAGCACTCTGCCCCAGGCATGCCAGCCTTGGTGAAGCTATTGGTGGAGCTAAAACCTACCTAACCCAAGCTCTTTTTCACAGCACCCGTCTTCAAGTAGGCAAAGGCATTGGCCCTGTCCATCACTTCTACCGCTGGTGGTAATCCTCAAAAAAAACGCGCATAAAATTATGCGCGAGATCAATATAGGCGGTAGGAACCCCAACATGCAAGCCACGGCGTCTTTGAAGACCTGCTTATAAACGCTCAAAAGCAAAGATCAGAAGTCAATGGCGCGCATGTTGGGGTTCGTATTAATGAAGGGTGGGAGGTAGAGGTCTTTTTTCATCCTCTTCATATTCATCAAGCTCTTCATCATCTTCGCCATGTACGTGCTCATGTACGATTTCATCAGGAGTGGCATCACGTATATCGATCACTTTGAGCTCAAAGCGCAAAGCGATACCAGCGAGAGGGTGATTACCATCTAGCACTATTTTGTCTTCAGCAATATCCGTCAGCGTATAAATCAACGCGTCTTCATCATCACCCTCTGGAGTACCTTCAAATTGCATCCCTACTTCTAGAGGCTCAGGGAAGCGGCTTCGTGATTCTACTTTGACAAGCTCAGGATCATATTCACCAAAAGCTTCTTCTGGTTCAAGCTGAACGTGGGTCTCAAAGCCCACGGCCTTACCTTCTAGCACGGCCTCAATTTTTGGAAAAGTGCCTTCGTAATCTCCATGGAGATACACCATAGGCTCTTTGCTATCTTCAATTAAGTTACCTTGGGCATCAGAGAGTTTGTACGCTACTGAAACCACCGTGTTTTTAGCCACTTTTTTCATCACATGATCCATTTATTTAATTCACCGAAACCAAAACATATAATACGTGTATATATATTTGCACGCACCCAAAAAACATATATATAAACTAACCTATATCTTTATTATTAACCTGGATTTTTCTCAAAATTTTTTCAGAAAACCCATTTTTACCCCCCCTCCTTGCGGTTTATACCAAACCAATTAGACAAAGTAGAAAAGGTAAAAAAATCTGCCGCACCCATTAATAGGATGATGTGCAAGAAATACCGCTTCACATATTTTTAAAAACATATCCTAACATTCTAAGAGCAACTTTTCCTTATAGGCATAAGGCGCCCAAGCTCATCCAGAGACTGAATTATCAAAGCTCCTTGCCTCTCAAATGAGAACAGCGCTGCATATCTTTCTTAAAAGTTTGCATTTGATTCTAAGAAATTCCATAAAACAGTTTCGGCAATTCGACTCTCCGCTTGAAAGCCCCTATACTCCGGTCAAGCAATTTACTGCACACGATCTTTTCAATTCCAACATGGTTGATTTGGCATATTTAACTCGTTATTTTTATAATTAGTTTTGCCATTTCAAAAGGAAAAGAATGTCTGGCTTTGCTTGCATTAAAGTCAGTCAAGATAATGAATTACTTACCCTCGAAGGATGTGAAATGAAAAAATATATACTCCCTATCTGTCTAGTCGCAACATTGGCTTTGGCTGCATGCCCCAGCAAGAAAGACGCTACTGCATCAGCTAACGCTTCTACTGAAATTCCAGCAGCTCCAAGCGAAGCATCTGCAACACCTACAGCAAGCATTACACCAGACGCAGCTACAACAACACCCAGCGCAACTGGAACGGCTCTTACTCCTGCAACAGATAGCGCCGCTGCTCCTGCTGCTGCAAATACTCCTGCAGCCACTCCCGCAGCTACGCCTGCAAAGTAATATTACACAGAGCAGAAACTGTTTAGAGTCTATCGAAATAGACGCTTCACAGTACATCGGCCAAACGTATAAAAAAATGCCTGCATACTATTTGCAGGCATTTTTTTATTCTAGTAGGGTGTGTCCTCAATTGCCTCAACAGATATTACCAATCATGCTGCATGCCTATTCCACTTACAGTTAGGCAAATAACCTAATGACCGGTTTTATGCTCCTCTAACTTCCGTTTGGAATCAAAGTAGCGTGCATCAACAGTTTTTGCTTGTGCTATATACGTTTTCACTGCCTTTTCAGAAACACCTAAGCTTTGCATCAACCGGCCCAGCAATGCTTTTTCAAGTTCAGGGTTCCGAGGACGTTCTTGCCATATAGAGGAGTCTTTGCCCCTCCCTACCAATACTTCTTCCATTCCATAATGCAAAATCATAAGCCGCACGCCGCTAGGTGGAACGGGCTCGACTACCATACGAAATTTATCTAGTGTGCCAGAGGAATACAGCACATCCACCCATTTACCTGCCGCTCTGCGAAACCAGTCATTTGGAATCTGGGCACGATTTTCAGCCCAGTCTGTTTCTAACCAACCTAACGCAGGCTGGTCTTCTTTTAATGTAAAGCCGTTTTTTTCCCAAAATGTACGTAACTGCGGCCAAATCGTATCAAGCTGTGCATTAGGCATAACCAACCAATAGCGACTCTGACCTTCGGAAACCTTTTCTTCCCGCTCGACGTGCATAACCACAGAACTCTGTTCAGCGTTACGCTTTGATGGAAGCAAATAGACATCCTGCTTTGATGCCAGCTCACCTGATGCGCCATAACTAGGTAATGCATTTGACACGTTTTTGGATGAATCAGGCAATAAAAAATGCTGATTCTGAGGAACAGGAGCTAAGTCTATAGGCACTTCAAGAGCAGGGCCAGCATGCGCGCTCCGATAATCTACCCTCTCAGCTGTCATCCAATCATTCACCGACTCACAGCCTGCCAATAGGCCTGTTGTTAGTAGGACTAGCAGGGCAGATATCTGAAACCGTGATGCACGACAAAATATGCCGCTTTCTTTTTTCAATTCACTCATTCTAACTCTCAAAAAATGGTGATTCATTGTGGGTTGGTGGTGACGAAGGAACCCCAACATGCACACCATCGGCTTGTAATCATCGCTTTTGGCATGCATATGTATGGCAAAAGCGGGGATTAAAAGTCAGTGGTGTGCATGTTGGGGTTCGTACCTCACCACCAACCTACAGCAATCCTGCCTCGCGTAACGCTTTGCTAACTACTTCATGATAGCGCGCATCTAGTGTGGTTAACGGCAAGCGAATGCCTTCTTGAATTTTCCCAAGGGTACGTAGGGCCCATTTCACTGGGATAGGGTTAGACTCGATAAAAATTTGTTTGTGCAAGTCTAACAAGGTCATCTGAATAGCTCTTGCACGCTCGATATCGCCCGTACAGGCAGCTTGACATAATTGACTCATAGCACGAGGTGCCACATTCGCTGTCACCGATACCGTACCATGACCGCCCATTAACAGCATTGCAACCGCTGTAGCATCATCTCCGCTGTATACCGCAAAATCTTTTGGAACGGCCTTCAGCAGGTGCATGCCCCGCTCTACATCCCCAGACGCTTCTTTTACACCCACAATTCCAGGCACACTAGCTAGCCGCACAATAGTGTCATTGCACATATCTACGACAGTGCGGCCTGGCACGTTGTACAAAATTATCGGCAAATCCACCGTCTCAGCGATTTTTACAAAATGCTGAAATAGCCCTTCTTGGCTGGGTTTATTGTAGTAAGGCACGACTTGCAGCGTTGCATCCGCCCCTACTTCTTTTGCATAACGTGTGAGCACAATGGCTTCAGCAGTCGAATTCGCCCCGGTTCCTGCAATCACCGGAATGCGCCCTGCCACATGCTGCACAGCCGTTTCAATCAAAAAACAATGCTCATCTACCGTCACCGTAGAAGATTCGCCAGTTGTTCCCACTACCACTACAGCATGCGTACCCTCAGCAATATGCCAATCCAGCAACGCATGCAGTCCCGGCACATCTAAGCTTCCATCTGGATGCATCGGCGTTACTAACGCAACAATGCTTCCTCGGATAGCAGGAAAAGACGGGGGGAAAGCAGAAGAAATACCTTGGGCAGACAAAACCATAACGCCAACCATCCATTTAAAAACTAAAAGGCAAAGAACGGTAGGTTGGCGGTGGGCAAGGTTCCCCAACACACATACCACCCACTTTTAATCTTTGCGCTATCAACAACTCGCCGTTCGATAACATGTGTAATTTAAGACAAACAAAGCGCCTCACGTACCTCACGCATAGTCTCTTGCGCGCACAGTCGGGCCTTATCACACCCATCCGCCACAATGGCTCGTAGCAGGGAAGGATCATCTCGATATTCTTGCGCACGCTCAAGCATAGGCTCTTGTTGGCGAATAATATTGTCGATAACGGGCTGCTTACACTCTAGACACCCTATACCCGCACTACGGCAGCCTTTTTGCACCCAGTCATGCACAGCGTCATCCGTATAGGCAAGATGCAGCTTCCAAACAGGGCATTTTGTAGGCTCACCCGGATCAGAACGCCGTACTCGCGCTGGGTCAGTGGGCATCGTGCGCACTTTCTTTTCAATTTCTTTGCGATCTTCTAAAAGACCAATCGTATTGCCATAGGATTTAGACATTTTCTGTCCATCCAAGCCGGGCATGCGAGAAGATTCTGTGAGCAATACCTGAGGTTCAGCCAAAATAATTTTGCCAGAGCCTTCTAAATAACCGAATAAATGCTCACGGTCATTCATAGACAAGCTTTGTGACTCTTGCAGCAAAGCATGCGCCTGCTCTAATGCATGCTCAGCACCTTCCTGCTGATAGGCCGTGCGCAATGTGTGATAGCGTTTTGAACGTCGCGTGCCTAACTTTTTAACCGCTTCCAGCGCTTTTTTTTCGAAGTCTGGTTCACGTCCATAGAGATAATTAAAACGACGAGCAATCTCGCGCGCAATTTCTATATGAGGAACTTGGTCTTCCCCTACAGGAACCAATGAGGCGCGATATAGCAAAATATCGGCTGCCATAAGCAAGGGGTAGCCCAAAAAGCCATACGTTGCGAGATCACGATCTCGTAATTTCTCAATTTGCTCTTTATAGGTAGGCACACGCTCTAGCCAGCTCAGCGGCGTACTCATTCCCAATAACAATGCCAATTCAGCATGCTCAGGCACACGGCTTTGAATGAAAATAGTTGCCTGAGCAGGATCGATCCCCGCGGCAAGCCAATCAATCAGTACACTCCATACATGTTGAGACACCTGATCAGGTGTCTCATAGTGCGTGGTTAATGCGTGCAAATCCACTACACAAAAAAAACAGGGGTATTCGGATTGCAGGCGAATCCAGTTGGTCAACACGCCATGGTAATGCCCCAAATGCAGGGGCCCTGTCGGCCGCATACCGGAGAAAACGCGAGGAGGGAACATGAGGAGAATTAAAAAAAATGCTAAAGATATTGGCAAGAAATCAGCCAACTACATGCCTTGATAAGCTAGTTAACAGACTATATTAAATCGTAAGCAAGTATTTAGGAAAAAAGAAAAATAAAAGGGGACAATAAAAAACGCAGTACTCCATAGCCTAACTCTACCATTGGATGCAGCCAAAAATGTCCAAGTGCGCCGGTCACCACAAGCAAGAGTACGATAAAAAACCCATAAGGCTCAATGCGTGCCAAACCCAGTGCTTGTCGAATCGGAAGCAACATCATCATGGCTCTTCCCCCATCGAGTGGAGGCATAGGAAATAAATTGAACATACACAACAACATATTAATGCGTAGACCAGCCTCTGCCATGCGCAAGAAAAAAGGTTCTTGGTAATGAAAAACACCTCGAAGCACTATGCCTAACAATGCCCATAACAAAGCCTGAATAAAATTGCAGGCACAACCCGCCAAAGCCACCCATAAGCTATGCCAACGAGGATTGCGCAGATTGCGTGATATCACTGGCACCGGCTTTGCGTAACCAAAAATAAAGGCGCCCGCTGTTGCAAAATACATAAGCACTGGCACCAAAATGGTGCCAAGTAGGTCAATGTGCCTGAGCGGATTAAGGCTCACTCGACCATGCAAATAGGCCGTATTGTCGCCAAACCAACGCGCAACATAACCGTGCGCAGCCTCATGGAGAGTAATTGCAAACAAAACAGGTAGCGCGTAGACCGTTAAGGTCTGGATAAAAGAAGCGTCCATAAGAGGAAAGAGGGTTGGATGGACGTAAAAACGCCGCCGAGAAAAGAATAAAAAGGATACGTAAGTATGACTTGAATGGAGTGCAAGCCATTTTGTCAAAGAAATAATGGGGTTGCACGACTACTATTATCCACGCCCTGTATGTCCAGCTTCCTTTTTTTTATGTTGTGCCTTTGAGGTAGCAGACTTTTTTTCAGCAGATATTTTTGGTTTAGAACGAGAAGGGGGTTCTGGAACTACCCGTTTTGGTTGAGTAAATGACTGGCCCTGTTTACGCACTAAAGATGGTGTATCGGATGTAACTGGCACCGGCTTTCCAGGCGCCACAAATTGCACAAACACTTCGTCTTTTTTGACAAGGCCCAGGTCATATCGTGCGCGCTCTTCTAACGCAACCGCACCACTTTGCAAACTGTTTACTTCGCCCGCAAGCCGCTCATTACTCAAGGCCATTGCTTTATTCTGAGCTAACTGGGCCTGCAATTGTCGCTCCAATGTGCGCACTTGGAGCCACCCTCCTCGCCCAAACCACAAAGGATATTGCACGCCCACCAGAACCATAAGCAGTAATACGGTCAACCAACGCATAGATTTATTTACCCACGCGCCAAGTTATAAAACGCTGCACGACCAGGATAGATTGCCGTTTCGCCCAACTCTTCTTCGATACGCAAAAGCTGATTGTACTTAGCAACTCGGTCACTTCGGGAAGGGGCACCTGTTTTGATTTGCCCTGCATTCAAGCCAACAGCAATATCTGCAATCGTGACATCCTCCGTTTCACCTGAGCGATGCGAAATCACAGCAGTGTAACGTGCACGTTTTGCCATTTCTACAGCAGCAAAGGTCTCGCTAAGCGTACCAATTTGGTTCACTTTGATCAAAGCAGAGTTGGCTATATCGCGCTCAATACCCTGCTTTAAAAAGTGCGTATTGGTCACGAATAAATCATCCCCGACCAACTGAATCTTCCGATTTAACTGTTTACTCAAATATGCCCAACCTTCCCAGTCATCTTCAGCCATCCCGTCTTCTATCGAAATAATAGGAAATTGATCCGTGAGCTTTGCAAGATAGTGCGTGAAATCTTCAGAACTCAGCTGCAGATCTTCCCCTTTGAGACAGTATTTTCCTTCTTTATAAAACTCGCTCGAGGCACAGTCCAACGCAATAAGCACATCTTCGCCGGGTAAATACCCAGCCCTTTCAATCGCACTCATGAGCAACGATAAACATGCTTCATTATTTGCAAGATTAGGTGCAAAACCGCCTTCATCACCCACCGCAGTACTCAAATGTTTTTCTGCGAGTATTTTTTTAAGGGTGTGAAACACCTCTACACCACAACGCAATGCTTCACGAAAGCTAGCGCTTGCTGAGCCGCCCATCACGGGCACAATCATAAATTCTTGAATGGATAAACCGTTATTTGCATGGGCTCCGCCATTGATAATATTCATCATTGGCACGGGCATTTGCGTTGCGTTAGACCCACCAAAATAACGATAAAGCGGCAAATCCATTTCTTGAGCAGCTGCTTTTGCAACCGCCATGGATACGGCTAATAAAGCATTTGCTCCAAGACGCGATTTATTGTCTGTGCCATCTAGCTCAATCAAAGTCTTATCGATAAACGCTTGCTCGACTACTTCCAGCCCTTTGATCTCCTCAGCGATCTCATTTTGAATATGACTCACCGCCTGCAAGACACCACGACCCATATAACGCTGTGCATCTCCATCACGCAGCTCAATAGCTTCACGCGAGCCTGTAGAGGCACCTGATGGCACCGATGCACGGGCTAACACGCCAGATTCTAATAACACCTCACATTCCACACTGGGGTACCCACGGGAATCAAGAATCTCACGGCCAGTGAGATCAATAATTTGACTCATACTATTTCAGCCTTACAGAAAAAAAATGGATGCGCCAAGGGCTTTGTCGCAAGATAGGTCTTGGCAATTTTAGCAGCAGCGCCACTTAAAGCCTAAAGCCTATTCAAAATAGTCAAAAAATCTTTACTTTTGCTAGGGTGTCTCCGGGCACCGCAAGACCCCGAAGATGGGCCTTTTGGGGCAATTGAGCACACGCCCTACTTTGAACTCAAGGCATCTTCAAGAAATGGGGCTTTTTTCACAACCTGATCTAACTCAACCAGTGTGCTCAACAACGCACGCATCTGCGCCAGAGGTACAGCATTAGGGCCATCGGAGAGCGCACGATCTGGGTCAGGATGTGTTTCCATAAAAATTCCTGCAACACCTGCAGATACCGCTGCACGCGCCAACACAGGAACAAATTCACGCTGCCCACCTGACTTGCCGCCCTGACCACCAGGGAGTTGCACCGAGTGCGTCGCGTCAAACACCACAGGCGCTTGCGTGCTTCGCAAAATAGCCAAAGAGCGCATATCGGACACCAAATTATGGTAACCAAAAGAAGCACCGCGCTCACACACCATAAATACATCCTCATCTAACCCTGCTTCTTTAGCAGCGTCTCGAGCTTTAGCCACCACGTGCACCATATCTTCAGGCGCTAAAAATTGGCCTTTTTTGATATTTACCGGTTTACCCGAGCGGGCACACGCATAAATAAAATCGGTTTGGCGACATAAAAAAGCAGGCGTTTGCAAAACATCCACCACTGCTGCAGCCAATGGCACGTCTGCTTCCGTATGCACATCGGTCAAAACGGGCACACCAATTTGCGCTTTTACTTCGGCCAGAATCTCTAAGCCTTCTTCTTTCCCCAAACCTCGAAAAGATTGTTTAGACGTGCGATTAGCTTTGTCGTACGACGATTTATAAATAAAAGGCAAATTCAGGCTCGCACATATTTCTTTTAGCGCACCTGCTGTATCTATTGCCATTTGCCTAGATTCGATAACGCAAGGCCCCGCAATAAGAAACAACGGGTGTGAAAGCCCAGCTTCGAAATGACAAAGTTTCATGGAATTTCTTTCCTTCTTTCTATATGCCTGCCAGCACTTAGGGCATGTCCTCAATTGCCCCAAAGGGCCCATCTTCGGGGTCGTGCGGTGCT
>JASSUD010000133.1:0-1950 GCA_031963225.1 Mycoavidus cysteinexigens | reverse complement strand
TTTAGATAATTAGTGAAATATAATTATCTTACTATACTAACCGAATGCCATTGCAGCGCTTCTCAACTGAGATCTCCCTGAATTTAACTACTGCGTTGGCAAGCTTTTAGACGATTTGGAACAGGTCCTTAAAAATTTTCTAACCCATTATTTAATCTCGGCCAGACTGGCCGCGCTTGGCTGCAATGATAGAACTTGACAGTATTACGCAGCGCTTTAATGGCCCACAAGGTCCAATTGAAGCGTTGCATAACATTAATTTGACGATTCCAGCTGGTGCAATCTTCGGCATTATTGGCCGCAGTGGAGCCGGTAAGAGCACGCTCTTGCGCACGATGAATTTACTCACGCGCCCTACATCAGGGCGTGTCATCGTAGATGGCCGCGATTTGACGACACTTAATCTGCATGATTTGCGTGCGGTACGGCGTGAGATCGGCATGATTTTCCAGCATTTCAATCTCCTCTCGTCGCGCACGGTGCGAGGTAATATTGGTTTGCCGCTGGAGCTAGTAGGTATGCCACGCGCGCAGATCGATGCGATTGTGTTGCCCTTGCTTGAGCTGGTGGGCTTGAGTGATCATAAAGATCATTATCCGGCTCAACTGAGCGGCGGACAAAAGCAGCGTGTTGGGATTGCTCGTGCCTTGGCGAGTAGGCCGCAGCCACGTGTGTTGCTGTGTGATGAAGCAACTTCAGCGTTGGATCCAGAAACCACGCGCTCAATTCTTGCCTTGTTGCAGCAAATCAATCGTGAATTGAAACTCACGATTGTGCTGATTACGCATCAAATCGAAGTGATCAAAGCGATCTGTGATTCGGTAGCGGTGCTTGATGCTGGTCGCATTGTTGAGCAACGTGGGGTGATCGATCTTTTTCTCAAACCTCGCCATTCAGTGACTCGTTCCCTGCTGGGCGAGACGATTGCCCATGAATTACCGCCAGCGCTTAAAGAGCGCGTGCAAGCACGTCTGGGTATGGGGCAAGAGCATCTGCTGCGGCTGGCATTTACCAGCGCAAGCGTTGATCAACCGTTGCTCTCAGAAACCATACGCCGCTATGAGTTGGACTTTAATATTTTGCATGGCCGAATTGATGAAATTCAGGGACGTCCATTTGGCTCGCTGGCCGTGCTGGTCGGTGGTGGGCATGAGAAAGTGGGCCAAGCGATTGCGTTTCTAACAGAACATGGTGTGGTGGTTGAGGAGTTTCCTGATGAATAGTGAGTTGTTCTATCTTTTTGCGTCATCGTTTGGCGAAACGTTATTAATGGTTGGCATTTCTGGTGTGCTTGGAGCAGCCGGTGGCCTGCCCCTTGGGATACTGCTGTATCTGACTGATCGGGGAGGGCTCTTGCAAAATAAGCTGCTTTACCGCGTGATGGGTCTGATTGTTAATATTGTGCGTTCGACTCCATTTATTATTTTATTAGTCGCCGTGATTCCTTTGACGCGGCTCTTGGTTGGCTCGTCGATTGGCTCAGCAGCAGCTATTGTACCTTTAGCCATTGCAGCAATTCCTTTTGCGGCTAGACTTATCGAAACGGCATTGCACAAAGTTGAATTTGGCCTGATTGAAGCAGCGCAAGCGATGGGCGCAACGCATTGGCAGATTGTGTATAAAGTGTTGCTGCCCGAAGCCCTGCCTGGCATTGTCGCAAGCCTTATCATGACTTTTGTAAGCTTAGTCGGTTATTCAGCGATGGCAGGCGCAATCGGCGGTGGCGGGCTAGGTGATGTTGGGATTCGTTATGGCTATCAACGCTTTTCGCCAGAAATTATGTTTGGCGTAGTGTTGATATTGGTAATTTTTGTGCAACTCATACAATCGCTGGGCGATAAGTTGGTGCGCTATTTAAGCCGTCAAGCATAAATAAAATTGCTCGGTGCTAGGGTGTGTCCTCAATTGTCCCAAAGGGTTCATATTTGGGGGAGCAGGAGCGCAGGGACC
>JASSUD010000118.1:0-2056 GCA_031963225.1 Mycoavidus cysteinexigens | reverse complement strand
GCCTCTATCTGGGAAGTGCAAGGCTTAAGCCCGGTCAATACACGACTCTTGGAGCAACGTAGGGCAGTGGGTAGGCCCGCTCATGAGGCATGACGGGATAAAAAAGTGATCAGCCAAATTTTTTAGTGAGAAGTGACCTCTCAAATTGTACTAGTCCATAGCTCATGAGCTGCTGCAACCATTGGCAATCGAGAACATCACTCCTAAGAAACAGACCCTGTTTCAAACCGAAAAACCTCCTCTCCCAACGTGTCGTTCAGATACCTCAACCGCGCTTGGAGAGATTGGATTTCCAATTCAAAAAAGATGGAATGATAGGCCCTCTCCCCTCAGGGGAAAGAAGTCAGGCATTCAACCTGAATTGAGGGAATGGATGGGTAGCTTGAAACAGCAGAACTATTATGCCGATTTACAGATCAGAAAATTGAAGCGATATCTGTGAATCGCATTTTTGCATCGCCTTGATCTCGCTTTTTAGCTTGGCCTCTTCTTAACGGGCAATGCTGGCTCGTTGATTGGCCTCATCAAGGGATTTTTCGGCTTTAGCCAGTTGCTTATTCAGGTCTTCGACCTTCTGCGCATCGGATGCGGCCTTGAGTTTGACTTTCTCTAATTCAAGGTGGCTCTTTTCTATTTCATCTCTCGATATCTTGAGTGTGTTATCCAGCTCAGTACGTAATTCGGTCACTTGTTGTTTATCGGTTTTGGCTTGTGCTTTTAGCTCGGCCAGTTCTTCACGCGCGTTCTCTTTCACTTCTTTAACCGTGTTTTCGGCTTTTTCAGCTCGTTCAAGTGCGGCTTCAAGCTTTGCGGTTTGTACGGCTGATAACTGTTCAGCGGCGACTCGTGCCGTTCGTTCTTGTTCTAACTGTTTGCGTACTTCATTTATCTCTTTCTCAAGGCGTGGCATAGATTCTAAGAGCAATTGCGCCTTCGCTAACTCAATGCGCAGTGACGCAGCTTCTGCGCGTTCACGCTCGCACTCCAATTTTGCGGCCGAGAGATCGGCGCTGATTTGATCTAGACGGCCATTGAGCGCCGATGTTTTATCTTTCAGCTCAGCAATATTTTCGTGCTGACTTCTAATTTCGTCTGCTTGGCGTAAGTTTTCCGTCTCAAGATTGGAAGACTCTTGTTGCTGGTCTGCCAGGTCTGATTCAATGCTTGCTTTCGTCTGCGTTACCTCTTGATCGATAAATTCCAAAATAGCGCGTTGCAAACCAGTCGGCAGGGCGATGACATTAGTTATCGGGCGTTCTTGATCGGCTTTCCACTCCCGCAATAATCTCATAATCGTTCCCATACTCCCAGTATCGCCTAATCGTCCGCGTACAGCGCTGGAAGTTTACGTATGAGAAGCTTTCTTATATGAGAGCGGGAAAGGAAAGGCTGAGGCAAAGGTAATTTTTAGCTAAAACTAGCGCAAACCCTTTATAAATAAGGGAAAGCAGCGTTTTATAACCCAAAAATTACCTTTGAAAAATAAAAAATACCCTACTATCGATGGCTCCTTTTGTATGCCATGGCATGCTCCGAAGAGGGTAGGAGATGGAGACCCGTACTTGTAGGTATGCAAATACTTTTAAATCAGAATAGTCTTATAAATATTTCAGTGCGATACAGCATGGTCTATATGCATTATTGGATTTATCTGTATGCGGCATAGTTTGCTTGCATGAAGTCGACTGCTATATGGCGGATAAGTCTCTATAAGAGCACGTACATTTATAAGCCTCGCAGCCTGTTTTTGCATTGCACAGCCCTCTCATACTCCGTCTGATTTTCCACCATAACAACAAGAACTTCCCATGCTTGCACCCTTTTCTGCTCGAGTAACTGAGTTAACACCATCCTCTGCTACGGCGCTTGAACGCGGTAAAGCCGCATTACAGCAAGCGGAGAACCATCAAAACAATCGAGAATTTGAGCAAGCACAGAGCAGCCTCCATACCGCCAAAGCCGCTCTAAAGCATGAAGTTCCTGCTGAAAAAGAAGCAGAAACCCGACCATTACTGGGGCAGGTCTATCAGAAACAAGCCGAACTTTTGCACCGTCA
>JASSUD010000132.1:0-18025 GCA_031963225.1 Mycoavidus cysteinexigens | reverse complement strand
AACACAAATACAACCCACGCTATGAGATTTTTTGGTGGTTCGTCTCAGGGCTGTTGCGTGGCGAAGCACTGGAGCGTTTCTTTGCATTGCTCGAAGCCGAGCCGCGTGATTTATTCGGCGCATCTCATCAGCGCTTAATCATGAGTTGTTTGAATGAAGCGTCTCGTGCGCCGGCTATCGGATTACCAAGCGAAATCCGAGATGGACTGGAACAGCATTTAGTGCAGTGGCTACAATGGGAAATCGATAAGAAAGGTGCCTACACGCTGGCGTATCATCCCACCTTTCCGGAGCATGTGTTGTTCAATTGTCTCAATGAGGCAGCATCAGACGAAACCAAACGAGCGGTTGCAACAGCACTTGGATATCGATCTGCCTTATCAAATTCAGCTTGTTCAGCCTTGCTTGCGTTTGCACAGGCCCCGTACTGTGATGTAAATCCTGCCGCTATTCATGCATTAGGCAAGCAGTCTTTGCGATCGGAACCGGCCCTACAGGCCTTGATCGTCCTGACGGCGAAGGGCAGCGATGAAAAGGTGAGGCTCCACGCTACTGATGCGTTAGACAAGCTACCTTCGTTACCGGAGTCTATCCTGCCGGCCCTGCTTGCGTTGGCACAGGACCAAGTCATTAGTGCAAAGGGTACCGTTGCTGCGTTACTAGGCAGGCTGCCTTCGTTACCAGAGTCTGCCTTGCCAACCTTGATCGTACTAGCGAAGGATAAGGATATATCGGTGAGGAATGCCGCTGCCCATGCTTTAGGCAAGCTACCTTCGTTATCAGAGTCTGCCCTGCAAGCCTTGATCGTACAGGCGAAGGACGAGGATATATTAGTGAGGAACGCCGCTGCTCTTGTTTTAGGCAATGTAGGCAAGCTACCTCCGTTACCGGAGTCAGCCATACTGGCCTTACTTGAGTTGGCGCTGGACAGTGATATGAGGCACACTGCTAAGCTATCTCCGTTACAGGAGCCGGCCCTGCAGGCCTTATTTTGGTTGGCACAAGACCAGGACCGTAATGCGAGGTGTGCCGCTGCTGAGGCCTTAGGCATGCAGTTTCCGTTACCGGAGTCTGTCCTGCCAACCTTGTTCGTACTGGCGAAGGACGAGGATAGATCGGTGAGGAAGGCCGCTGCTCATGCTTTAGGCAAGCTACCTTCCGTAACAGAGCCTGCCCTGCAGGCCTTGCTTGTATTGGCACAGGATCAGGATAGTGATGTGAGGCGCACCGCCGCTCATGTTTTAGGCAAGCTGCCTTCGTTACCAGAGTCTACCCTGCCAGTCTTGCTCGCGTTGGCGAAGGACCAGGACCATGGTGTGAGGCGTACTGCTGCTAAAATATTAGACAATCTGACTTCGGTACCGGAGTCTACCCTACCGGCCTTGCTCGCGTTGGCGAAAGATCAGGACTGGGACGTGAGGTGCACCGCTGCTAAGGCGTTAGGCAAGCAGCCGTCACTACCGGAATCTGCCCTGCAGGCCTTGCTTGCGTTGGTGCGGGAGCATGACGATAATGTGAGGCACTACGCTACTAAGGCGTTAGGCAAGCAGTCGTCCCGATCGGAGTCTGCCCTGCCAGCTTTACTTGCGTTGGCACAGGACCAAGACAGTGATGCAAGGTGCGGCGCTGCTGAGGCGCTAAGCGAGCTGCCTTCGTTACCGGAATCTGCCCTGCAGGCATTAATCACGCTGGCGAAGGACAAGAATAACGTTGTGAGGCGCCGCGCTGCTGAGGCATTAGGTAAGCAGCCTCCATTACCAGAATCTGCCCTGCAGGTCCTGATCGCGTTGGCAAAGTGCGAGGATGAATGGGTTAGAAGCGACGCTGCTGTGGCGTTAGGCATGCAGTCTGCTCGATCGGAGTCTGCCCTGCAGGCCTTGCTTGCGTTGGCGAAGGACAAGAGCAGGGATGTGAGGCACCAGGCTGCTGAGGTATTAGACAAGCTGCCTTCGGTACCGGAGTCTGCTCTGCCGGCCTTGATCGCGCTGGCGAAGGACAAGGATACATGGGTGAGACGCGCCACTGCTCATGCTTTAGGCAGACTGCCTTCGTTACCAGAGTCTGCCCTGCAGGCCTTGCTTGTGTTGGCGCAGGACAAGGAGTGGGATGTAAAGCGCAATGCTGCTGATATGCTAGACAAACACCGCTTGGCGCTCTATCGCTTATTGCCCACGCTGAGTAGACAGCAGATAGAACTATTTTACACAGTATACTTACTCAAACAACGCTTCGATCAGAGCGTGCCTTGTTATATCCAAGATGACATGCTATGTTTTTATACGGCTGAAGGTCTGCAGACCGTTCCTCTGGGCGACAAGAAAGACAAATTCAAGAAAGCAATTCTACAAACCCAGCAGGTTGTTGGCATTCCTCGCGCCGCCTACCCAACCATGAGAGGCCAAGTTATATCGACGGATGCTCAAAATATGGCCTTAGTCAACGCGTCAGCTTCCTCTGCTCAGTCGACTCGAAAAAAGGTATCGGAGTTACTCAGGAATTTCGTATAACTACTTGATCTTTTTTTTTAAAATAGCATCAGTCGTAGTATGACTACGACTGATGCTACTAAAATTGTCGAAAACAAAGATAAAAAATAATAAAATCTAGCTTATTTTGCACATAGCGCGCTTTGCGCTACTATCCAGCATTTATCCCCTCGGACTCTAGGAGCACGTGGGGGTTTTTTATTTATAGGGTCTAATCTGAACTTTGTTAACTAATAGTTAATCCAAATTGGCCCAGGAGTTCTTCCCTCGCACTCGATAGCACGCATGCCGCAATATCCAGAGAGTTATCCATATAACCTCGGTGATGTTACGCAAGTATTCAAGAAGACAATGGTATGCATGTTGGGGTTCGTGCCTCACCACCAACCTACAAAGATGCCCATGTAAAGGGGTTCTATCAAACTCTACCAACCACAAGAAAAGCAAAGAACTGTAGGTTGGTGATGAGGCACGAACCCCAACATGCATACCACCCACCTTTAATCTTTCTGCTCTGCCCATCAACAACTCGCCGTTCTATAACATGCGTAACATCAGTGAATAAGATATAAGGATCAATACATAATGCTTGGCCAACCCGTTTCTCAAACACTGCTAATCAGGCAAGCGCAAGTGATGGCGCAAAGCTATCTGGATCAAGCGCGTATGCAAGGAGAGTCAAAGGAACATCCTAAATGGGCGCTGGCCTTGTATGGACAGGCGAAGGCAATCTTTAAATACGCCGCGGATGAGCAAGGAATACTTCCACTAGCAGAAGCAAAAAACGCCTTAAACCAGGCTCGCACATCGCAGACAGCCGAAGCTGACACTTTGCGGCAACGTATCGCTGAGATTTATTTTGAGCGGGCACAACTTCTGGAAAAACTAGGCAAAGCTGACAAAGCACAAGCGAGTTATCACAAGGCAAAAGCATGGGGACATTTGGAGGTAGCGGATCAGCCTAGCAGGAAGTTGGCTGAGGCATCACTGCATTCGGCTGCGCTGATGGGCTCCTCCCTTGCTACCATACAGTCAGGCGGGACATTGCCTCCTTCCCCACAGCAAGCTATTAGCAATTCTTCGTCTCCGATCCCCGCCGAAATCCCATCGATCTTATTTGAACCTGCCCAGAACACAGAATCTTCGCTCTACCTCGACACAAGCGTTGAAGAAAAGAATAAGTTAGTCAACCTCCTGTTTGAAAAAACCCTCCAGACGTTTCAGGAAATGCAGCTAGAGAACGTACTGCCCAGCGCCTTTTTAGTGTACGCCCACGACAACCCGCATTACGGAACAGCAGATGCCGGCACGGCGAAATTTCTGATCCATCAGCTGTTTGAGTTGGGCGTCAACATGTATTCCGATCAAACACCCAAGGGGCGGCAAGCGCAAGCATCTTTCAGTACGCTACAAGACGCAACCAGAACGGATGATATTTTGACCAGTCAACTCTGCTTGTTGCCCACAGCGATTGGTTCGATACAACCAGTTGATAAGGTTATGGTCTGCAGTTCGCAGGTGTTAGGACACTATCTACAATGGGAACACTATCCAGCCTTTTGCACTGAACTGAAAGCGGCGTATGGGCAGGGTCAGCAAAATGCTGACCAGGCCGAGGCGCAGATCCGGCAGGTTGTCAATACGTATGTGAAATACCCAGGCTTTCATCATGTGTTGACAGAAATGGCGTTTTTGAAAATCCGAGCTGAGTATCTGGAGCAGCACGGCATTATTCCTATTTCCTTATCCGCAGACGCATATAAAAGCTGTTGTCAAGATTTTATTCAAGCGACGACGGTGCGCATTGAGGATATGCCCCGCTTTGCCTCGCAGCAGGCGAGCGGGCAGCGCGTGTATGAGAATCAAGGGCGTCATTTGGTTTTCTTTAAGGTGCTGGAGCGATTGCTCGCGCGACACAATGCCGAAACGCTACTGCGTGTATTTTGGACAGGATATGCCGACTTGATTAAGCGCTTAAACAATGAAGCAATAAGCCTTCAAGTTGCGGATTATTTACAGGTATGGGACAGCCTATTTGAAAGCGTTCGGTCAACCCTGCAAACGCTGAAAGAACAGGTAGACGTGCATGAACTGCATACGGCTTTAACTCGCTATGCTTCGTTGGAACGACTAGCGATTCAACGACTCTCTGGGCCTCCGCTGTCGATGAAACACTGCTATATCAATCTGGCGATCATCGAGCACGAGAAAGCGCACAAGAAAGAAGAAAAAACTAAAGAAGGGAAAGAGAAGGAAATTGCGCTCAGCCCTTTTCAGCGCTTACCGAGTTCTGAAGCGATCGCTTCCAACCCACATAAATTTGTTCCTCTCGAACAGCTGTTTGAGCCTCGAAAATTAAGTGATGGCAAGGAAGTGGTACCCAAACGGATTCTCATTCGAGGCCGAGCAGGCGTAGGTAAAACCACTTTATCCAAAAAGATCGTCTACGACTACACCCAGAAAGCCCAATGGCGTGATCGCTTTGACTATCTGCTGCGGATTCCGCTGCGTACACTGAAAGGTAAACAACACTGCGATTGGGCCACGTTATTTCATGAAACCTACTTCCACACTCACCCCAAAGGCCTAGTTTTAGCACAGGCACTGGCAACACAAATCAAGGGCTCTGCCCAAAAGAGAACGCTTTTCGTACTCGATGGCTGGGATGAAGTGGCGCAGGAATGGGGGGAACATGAACCTATGGCTGAGTTTTTGAAGGATTTACTCAATCAACCTGCAGTATTGATTACCTCGCGGCCCTTTGTCGATCTGAAACAGGTTCAAGCAATGGAGCTGGAATTAGAGACAGTAGGTTTTAGCCGGGAGAACGTAACAGCCTATCTCAATAATCCGGCCATGATGTCGGTTTCGCAAGCCAAGGAAATGAAGCGCTTCATCCAGACCAATGCCTTCATCCAGAAGCTGGTTAACGTACCGATTCAGCTCGATGCGCTTTGTTATAGTTGGGATGAAATCAAGCGTCTACAGCAAGATGCTTCCAGCGAGATGACCGTCACCGCGTTATATCAAGCGATGATGAACAAATTATGGCGCAAGGATATGCTCCGTTTAGGCAAGCAGGAGAGCGAAAAGCTTTTACCAGTCAAGGCAATTGGAGGTGTTTCACACATTGAACAAGCCATGCGAACAGAAAGTAATTTCCTCAGCGCTTTAGCTTTTCACGGCTTGCAGGATAACCGCATCGAATTTGATACCCGTTATTTGGGAAATTTGATTGAGCAGCTAGCAAATGAGGATGTTTTACTCTCGCTGACGTTGGAAGACGATCTCAAAAAACTCTCGTTCCTGCATACCGATGATGCTGAGGAAGGTCAACGCAGCTATCACTTTATGCATTTGACGTTTCAAGAATTCTTTGCGGCCAAACACTTTGTTACGCATTGGAAAACGGGAAGGCAGATCACTCTGCTATCTGTCCATACTCAGCAGTGGAAGAAAGCACTGCCAGAAGTGTTTGTGCGTCAACACAAATACAACCCACGCTATGAGATTTTTTGGTGGTTCGTTTCAGGGCTGTTACGTAGCGAAGCACTGGAGCGTTTCTTTTCGTTGCTCGAAGCGGAGCCGCGTGATTTATTCGGCCCGTCTCATCAGCGCTTAATCATGAGCTGCTTGAATGAAGCGTCCCGTGCGCCGGCTATCGGATTGCCAAGCGAAATCCGATATGGATTGGAGCAGCACTTAGCACAGTGGTTGCAATGGGAA
This sequence comes from Mycoavidus cysteinexigens, assembly GCA_031963225.1. GTDB lineage: Bacteria > Pseudomonadota > Gammaproteobacteria > Burkholderiales > Burkholderiaceae > JASSUD01. The sequence goes on along the minus strand of JASSUD010000132.1, from coordinate 11,813 downwards.
ATTGATAAGACAAAAGCCTGCACGCTGGCGCATCAACCAACATTTCCCGAGCACGTGTTGCTCAATTGCCTCAATGAGGTGGCATCAGAAGAAGCCAGACTAGCAATAGCAAGAGCACTTGGATATCGATCAGCCTTATCTGTCTCAGCTTTACCAGCCTTGCTTGCATTAGCGCAGGACCATGACGGGAGGATGAGGCACAACGCTGCTGAGGCGTTAGCCCAGCTGTCTTTATTAACTGAGCCGGCCCTGCAGGCCTTGCTTGCGTTGGCGAAGGACAGAGATGTGAGGCACACCGCGTTTAAAGCCTTAGGCCAGCATTCTTTGCGATCAGAATCTGCCTTGCAGGCCTTGCTTGCGTTGACTAAGGAGCATGACCGTTATGTGAGGCGCGCTGCGGCTCAGGCATTAGGTGAGCTGCCTTCGTTGCCGGAATCAGCCCTGCTGGCCTTGCTTGCGTTGGCCAAGGATCAGGACAGCGACGTGAGGCACGCCGCTGCTCAGGCGTTAGGCGAACTGCCTTCGTTACCGGAGTCGGCACTACTGGCCTTGCTTACGTTAACAAAAGACCAGGACAGCGACGTGAGGCGCGCCACTGCTCAGGCGTTAGGCGAACTGCCTTCGTTACCGGAGTCAGCACTACTGGCCTTGCTTGCGTTAACAAAAGACCAGGACAGTGATGTGAGGTGCGCCGCTGCTCAGGCGTTAGGTGAGCTGCCTTCGTTACCAGAGTCGGCACTGCTGGCCTTGCTTGCGTTGGCTAAAGACCAAGACAGTGACGTGAAGCGCGCCGCTGCTCAGGCGTTAGGCGAGCTGCCTTCGTTACCAGAGTCGGCTCTACTGGGTTTGCTTGCATTGACGGAAGAGCATGACAGTGATGTGAGGCGCGCCGCTGCTCAGGCGTTAGGCGAACTGCCTTCGTTACCGGAGTCGGCCCTGCTGGCTTTGCTTGCATTGACGAAGGACCAGGACCGTTATGTGAGGTGCGCTGCTGCTCAGGCGTTAGGCGAGCTGCCTTTGTTACCGGAGTCGGCCCTGCTGGCCTTGCTTACGTTGACTAAGGACCAGGACCATTATGTGAAGCGCGCCGCTGCTGAAGCGTTAGGCAAGCTGCCTTCGTTACCGGAGTCGGCTCTGCTGGCCTTGCTTGCGTTGGCGAATGACCAGGACTGGATCGTGAGGCGCGCCGCTGCTCAGGCGTTAGGTAAACTGCCTTCGTTACCAGAGTCGGCCCTGCAGGACTTACTTGCATTGACGAAGGACCAGGAGCGTTATGTGAGGCGCGCTGCTGCTCAAGTGTTAGGCAAGCTGCCTTCGTTACCAGAGTCGGCTCTGCAGGCCTTGCTTGCGCTAGCAAAGGACCAGGACTGGATTGTGAAGCGCGCCACTGCTGAGGCATTAGGCAAACTGCCTTCGTTACCGGAGTCGGCCTTGCTAGCCTTGCTTGCGTTGGCGAATGACCAGGACTGGACTGTAAGGCGCGCCGCTGCTGAGGCATTAGGCAAACTGCCTTCGTTACCGGAGTCGGCCCTGCTGGCCTTGCTTGCGTTGGCTAAGGGCCAGGACTGGATTATTGTAAGGAGCAACGCTGCTGAGGCGTTAGGCAAGCTGCCTTCGTTACCGGAGTCGGCCCTGCAGGCCTTGCTTGCATTGGCGAAGAACCAGGACCATTATGTGAGGCACAACGCTGCTGAGGCATTAGGCAAACTGCCTTCGTTACCGGGGTCGGCCTTGCTAGCCTTGCTTGCGTTGGCGAAGGACCAGAACTGGACTGTAAGGCGCGCCGCTGCTGAGGCATTAGGCAAGCTGCCTTTGTTACTAGAGTTAGCCCTGCAGGCCTTGCTTGCGTTGGCGAAGGACCAGGACTGGATTGTGAGGCGAAACGCTGCTCAGGTGTTAGGCAAACAGTCTTCGTTACCGAAGTCTGCCCTGCTGGCCTTGCTCGTGTTGACAAAGGACAAAGACGATAGAGTGAGTCGTACAGCCAATGATATGTTAGACAGACACCGCTGGGCACTCTATCGCTTATTGCCCACGCTGAATAGACAACAAATAAAACTGTTCTACACAAAATACTTATTCAGACGACGCTTTGATCAGAGCGTGCCTTGTTATACCCTGGATGACATGCTGTGTTTCTATACGGCTGAAGGTCTGCAAACCGTTCCTCTGGGTGATAAGAAAGACAAATTCAAAAAAGCAATTCTACAAACCCAGCAGGCTATTGGCATTCCTCGCGTCGCCTATCCAACCATGATAGGTCAAGTTGTGTCGACAGATGCGCAAAACATAACTGGAGTTGACCAGTCGGCTTCCTCTGCTCAATCGACTCGAAAAAAGGTGTCGGAGTTACTCAAGAATTTCGTGTAACTGCTGCCCTCCCTTTTCTCAGTCAGATTTTCGCCTGGCAATGCTCAGCAAATTCACCTTGCAGCTGCCGAGCATCCGCCAGGCAAACGAGAAATAGCAAGAGGTAAAAGGGCTAGCATCGCCGATGATACTTGCCAGGCTATGGGCGAGCCTTGATATTTTTCCTGGTGAGCAATTTGGTAAAAAGATCAAAAATTGGACTAGGTTTTGTCTGGCTAGAAGATGGTGGTGACGAAATAGTACTTTTTCTGGCTAGATAGCGCCCTACTTGATCTTTTTTTTGAAAAATAGTATTTAGTCGTAGTATGACTACGACTGAGAGAAAAAAATTAAATTTACTTTACACACGGTTGCTCCCTGGAACACCGTTGACTTCAGAAGACCTAGCGGCATTAGGTATTTCTGCGGATCTGGCTGCCTATTATGTGCGAGCAGGCTGGCTCACACGCCTAGCACGCGGGGTATATTGCCGCTTAAACGATACGGTGGCTTTGCATCCCAGCTTATTACTATTGCAACGCAGGCTCGATGGATTGCACGTTGGTGGCAAATCAGCGCTCGACTGGTACGGCCTGCGACAGTATCTATCACAGCAGCCCGTGCTGCATTTGTATGGCTGGGAAAGTCAACAATTGCCAGATTGGTTTACTCAACGCTTTCCGGCTAAGTACCACCGCAAGCGCCTGTTTGACGAAAGTCCTACTTCCTTGCTGCACGTTGCCCCCTTCGAACAACGTGTTGGAGCGCCACAGGTATCTGCTCCAGAGCGGGCGCTACTGGAATTGCTCAGCGATGTCGGCCTTCGCCAACCGCTTCAGGAGGCTAGTGAACTCGTCGAGAGCACTTACACTCTGCGAGCCGATGTACTACGAGAATTATTGCAGCGCTGCACAAGCATCAAAACGGTGCGACTATGCCTACAGCTTGGGCGAGAAAAATCACTGCCTTGGGTCGCAAAACTAGATCCTGCCACACTGCCAACAGGAAGCTCCCGACCTTGGGTATCTAAATCAGCAGATAGATTACTGGTGCTCAAACCATGAACCCAACTTACCTCGACACCGCACGCCTATTGACACAGGTAGCACCGCTGGTATTCGTGGATAACACATTCGCATTAAAAGGTGGCACTGCGATTAATCTCTTTATACGTGATATGCCACGCTTATCAGTAGATCTTGATCTGGTTTTTCCAGACCATGCTCTGCCGCGCGAGCAGGCATTGGCACGTATTAATGAGGCTATTTGCCAAATGGCCGAACGCCTGCAAAAACGCGGATTCCAAATACATATTCCAGTGACTCCAGCAGGCGAAACCAAGCTGATGGTACAACGCGGGCGTACGCAGGTGAAGATCGAGGTCAACTGCGTGATGCGCGGCACGGTACAGCCAGTACGTCACGCCTCGCTCACACCTATCGCCCGCGATCTGCTGCTAGCTGATCTGGTTATTCCAGTTGTGTCTCTGGAAGATGTATACGGTGGCAAACTGGTTGCGGCATTGGACCGACAGCACCCTCGAGATCTGTTCGACGTCATGCAACTTTTTGCACACGAGGGAATCACGCCTGGTATCCGCCGCGCTTTCATTGTTTATCTGATCAGCCATAATCGACCAATACATGAGGTATTGTTCGCATCACCACGCGATATTCAGTATGACTACGAGCACAGTTTCGTTGGCATGACCGTTGAACCGGTATCACTCAATACCTTGCTTGCAGCCCGCGAGCGTCTGATGCACGAACTTCAGCACGGGCTAGATGACAACGAGCGGCAATTCCTGTTGTCGATGCTTGTTGGTGAGCCTGAGTGGTCGCGACTAGGTATCGCTCATCTCGAACATATGCCAGGTGTTCGCTGGAAGCTGCATAACTTGGCACAGTTAAAGAAGGTCAACATGAAGAAGTTTACAAAACAGGCGAGTGCGCTTGCTGCTCGGCTAGCCACACTTTAAAGCCCTCTATGCTGTTAATTGGTAAATTTTGCATGCTGTTTGACAGTTGATAGATCGCTTGGATTTATTTGCCTTGCATCAAGCGTTTCGCATAACTGTTGCCCTCCTTTTTCTCAGTCAGACTTTCGCCTGGCAATGCTCAGCAAATTGACCTTGCAGTTGCCGAGCATCCACCAGGCAAATAAGAAATAGCAAGAGGTAAAAAGGCTCCCATCGCCGATGGCGATTGCCAAGTTAAGATAGAGTCATTTAGGGTTTACCTTGATGAACCCTAAAACCTTTTTTCTGGTGGACTGATGAGGAGAAGATGATCGGTTAACTGATGCAGTGATCGGAAAAACTTCTGTCTGTATGCTCCGATCCGTCTTAGAAAACCCCCATTGCGTTTGACTGATAGAAGGAACAACCAGTACCTCCTCATTTTGCACGTCCGGCTGCTCGACTTGGCCTCTCTTGCTTAGGTAAGGAGCGAAAGGAATGCCCGCAGCCTTCTGGGCTTGTTGAACCGCTTGCCTAAACCCGATTTCTTGGTCCCGATCGCTAAATGAAACGGTTTGCAGACCCTCAGCTGTATGAAAACACAGAGTGCCATCCTGTATGTAGAAAGACACGCTCTGATCAAAGCGTTGTTTGAGTAAGTATTTTTCGTAAATAAGTTCTATCTTCTGACTATTAAGCGTTGGCAATAAGCGATATAGCGTCGGGCGATGTTTGTCTAACACTGTAGCAACAAGGGCATTCGCATAGCTATCTTGGCCGTTTAGCGAATCAATCAAAGCCTGAAAGACCGGTGCTGGTAACGAAGACTGCTTGCGTAGCCCACCAGCAGCATAGCCCATCACGTAGAAACTCTTGTTCTCATCCTTCAACAGCTCGATAAAGACCTGGAGAGTAGCTTCTGGTAAAGAAGGCTGCTTGCCTAACGCCTCAGCAGCACTGTGCTTCACATTCCAGTTTTTGTCCTTCAACAGCTCCATCAAGGCCTGGATAATCGAGTCCGGTAAAGAAGACTGCTTGCCTAATAGCTCAGCAGCATTATGCTTCACATTCGATTTTTCGTCCTTCAACAACTCAATCAAGGCCAGATGAACCGATTCCGGTAACAAACCCTGCTTGCCTAACGCATCAACTGCGGTGCACCTCACTTCCTCGTCCCCATCCTTCAAAAAATTAATCAAGGCCTGGATGCCCAATGCTGGTAACGAAGGCTGCCAGACCAACGCCCGAACAGTGCGATCTCTCACCTCTTTGTCCTCATCTTTGGACAACGCAATCAAAACCTGGAAGGCTGAGTCCGGGAAAAAAGACTGGCTGACTAACATATCAGCAGTACACTTCCTCACCTCCCTGTCCTTGTCTTTCGACAACGCAATCAAAGCCTGGAGGGCCAAGTCCGAGAAGGAAGATTGCCGGACTAACGCGATAAGAGCAATGCGTCTCACCTCTCCATCCTCGTCCTTCGACAGCTCGATCAAAGCCTGAAGGGCCAAGTCCAGAAAAGAAGCATGCTTCACTAACGCATAAGCTGCAGCACCCCTCACCGTCTTATCCTCGTCCTTTAATAGCTTGATCAAGGCCTGAAGGGCGGTTTCCGGTAACGTAGCCTGCTTGGCTAACCCATAAGCTGCAGTGCGTCTCACCTCCTCGTCCTTCAATAGCTCAATCAAAGCCTGAAGGGCGGCTTTCGGTAACGGAGACAGCTCACTTAACGTCAAAGCAGCGAAGTTCTTTACCTCCTTATCTTTGTCCTTCAAAAAAGCAATCCAGGCTTGAAGCGCCGATTCCGGTAAAGAACCACGCGTAAGTAATTTATAAGCAGCGCTGTCTCTTACGTTCTTATCCTTGTGCTTCAACAAAGCAATCAAGGCCAGGAAAGCCGATTCAGGGAAGATAGACTGCTTGCCTAACACATCAGCAGCGTGGTACCTCATCTTCTCGTTCTTCAACAACTCAATCAAGGTTAGGAGGATTGATTCCGGTAACAAAGAATGCTGGTTTAATGCCTCAGCGGCACTACGCGCCATTCCAATGTTTTCATCGTTCTTCAACAACTTAATTAAGGCCAGGAGGGCTGATTCCGGCAACTGGGACTGCTGGCCTAATGCCTCAGTAGCATTGCACGCCACCTCCCTGTCTTCGTCATTCGATAACTTAATCAAGGTTTGGAGGGCTGATTCCGGTAACAAAGAATGCTGGCCTAACGCCTTAGCAACAGCGCGCCTCACCCACGCATCTTCGTCTTTCGACAACTTAATCAAGGCTTGGAAGGCTGACTCAGGCAACAAAAACTGCTTGCCTAATACCACAGCAACAGTGTGCCTCACCTCCTCGTAATATAACAAACCGATCAAGGCCTGGAGAGCCCCTTTCGATAAAGCTGATCGATGTTCGAATGCTGTTGCAACCACGTTTTTTATTTTCCCTGATCTCGCTTTCTGAAGATACTTGAGCAATAAGTGCTCGGGAAAGGTAGGCTGATACGCTAATGTGCATTTCTCTCTCTTGTCGATTTCCAATACCAACCATTGCCCTAGATGCTGCTCCAGCCCCTCTCGGATTTCAGGCCGCAGTCCAACGCTAGGTGCACGAGACGCTTCATGCAGACCGTTCATGATCAGACGCTGATGGTGCGCGCCGAACAGATCACGCGGTTCTGCTTCGAGTAAAATAAAGAACCGATTCAGAGCTTCTCCACGCAACAGACCTGCAACAAACCACCACAGAATCTCATAACGCGGGTTGTATTTATGTTGACGAACAAATGCTTCGGGTATTATTTTCGTCCTCCTCTGGGCGTCAGGAGACAGCAGAATGATTTCCCTCCCCGCCTCCCAGTGCTGAACAAAATGCTTGGCCGCAAAGAATTCCTGAAACGTCAGATGTATGAATTGGTAGCTGCGTTGACTTTGCTTTACATCATCAATATGCAAAAAGGAGAGTTTTTTGAGGTTATCTTCTAACGTAAGAGGGAGCTCCATCCCTTCTATCTCAAGCTGCGCAATCAGCGCATGCAGATCACGATGACTAAATTCAATTTGATTATTCTGCAATCTCTGAAAAGCTAAGGTACTCAAAAAATCCTGTTCGGCTTTGACCAATTTCTCGATCCGGGATGGCATTTCAAGCGCGTTAACTTGGCTCGCGGTTAATAACTCTCCCCCTTCCCGCTTACCTAGCCGCAGGATATCTTTACGCCATAATTTGTTCATCATGGCTTGATATAACGTGGTAACCGTCATTGCACCCGGCGCTACTTTCTGCAGGCGCTTGATTTCATCCCAACTGTAACAAAGAGCGTCTAGCTGAATGGGCACGTTGACGAGCCCTTGGATAAAGGGGGTGGCCTGGATGAATTGCTTTATCTGCTGAGCCTGCAAAATTGGCACCATGGCTGGATTGTCAAGATACGCAGTGACGTTTTTTGGGCTAAAACCCACTGTCTCTAATTCCAAATCCATCGAATCAGCCTGTTTCAGCTCCACATATGGTCGGGAGGTAATCAACACCGCTGGCTGATTGAGCAATTGCCTTAGAAACCCAGACATCTGTTCGTGCTCACCCCATTCATGCGCTATTTCATCCAAACCATCGAGCACAAAGAGGGTCTTCTCTTTCGCTGCTCCGTTGATTTGCATGGCGAGCATCGTCGCTAACGCTAGACCTTGAGGGTGGGACTGAAAATAGGTTTCATGAAACAAGGTGACTAGATCACAACTTTGTTTGCCTTTTAGTATGCGCAGTGGAATCCACAACAAATAGTCGAAGCGATCCTGCCATTGTCTTTTTTGCGTGTATTCATAAACGATCTTTTTGGATAAGGTCGTTTTTCCCACACCCGCCCGGCCTCGAATCAGTATCCGTTTGGGGATGAAGGTCTTATCATCGCTGATTTTTCGAGGCTCAAACAGCTACTCGAGGGGGACTAATTTCTGTTGATTCGACGCTATCGCCTCAACACTTGGTAATCGATGAAAGATGGAGGAGGCGACTTTTTCCTCTTCTTTAGCTACGCTCTCTTCCACCTCTTTAGATTTCTCTTCTTTCTTAAGCACGCTTTCGTATTCGACGACGGCCAAATTGATATAGCAGTCTTTCATCGGCAGCGGAGGGCCCGAGAGCCGCTGAATCGCCAGCCGATCCAGCGACGCGTAGCGGGTTAACGCCGTGTGCAGTTCGTGCACGCCTACCTGTTCTTTCAACGTTCGCAGGGTTACCCGAACGCTCTCAAATAGACGGTCCCATTCAGGTAAATAATCCGCAACCTGAGGGACTGCTGCGCTACCGTTTAAACGCCGAATCAGGTCGGCATAACCTGTCCAAAATACACGCAGTAGCGCTTCGGCATCGTGTCGCGCGAGCAATCGCTCCAGCACTTTAAAGAAAACTAGATGACGCCCTTGATTCTCATACACCTGCTGCCCGCTCGCCTGCTGCGAAACAAAGCGAGGCATATCTTCAATGCGCACTGTGGTCGCTTGAATAAAATCTTGACAACAGCTTTTATATCCGTCTTCGGATAAGGAAACAGGAATGATGCCGTGGTGCTCCAGATACTCTGCCCGGATCTTTAAAAATGCCATCTCCGTCAATACATGATGAAAGCCTGGGTATTTCACATACGTATTGACCACCTGCCGAATCTTCGCTTCGGCCTGGGTGGAATTTTGTTGAGCCGTTCCATACGCCGCTTTCAGCTCTTTGCAAAATGCTGGATAGTGTTTCCATTGCAGATAGTGTCCTAACACCTGCGAACTACAGACGATAACTTTATCAATGGGTTGGATCGAGTCAATCGCGGTCGGTAACAAACAGAGTTGGCTGGTCAATATATCGTCCGTTCTGGCCGCGTCTTGTCGCGTACTGAAAGACGCTTGTGCTTGGCGTCCCTTGGGCGTTTGATCGGAATATATATTGACGCCCAACTCAAACAGTTGATTGATCAGAAATTTCGACGTGCCAGCATCAGCTGTCCCGTAATGTGGGTTTTCATGGGCGTACACTAAGAATGCACTAGGCAGTACGCTGCTTAACTTTAGTTCATGAAACGTCTGTAAGGTTTTCTCGAACAACAGGTTGACTAACTTATTCTTTTCTTCATCGCCTATGTCGAAATGGAGCAAAGATGCTGTGTTCCGGGTAGGTTCACATAAGATGGATGGGGTCTCGGCGGGAATTGGAGACGATGCATTGCTGATGGCTAGCTGTGGGGAAGGAGGCAACATCCCGCCTGACTGTATGGCGGCAAGGAAATGGCTCGTTGGCGTAGATGAAAGAAATACAGCCTCAACTAACCTACTCTCAGGCTGAGCCGCTACATCTAACTGTCCCCATGCTTTTGCCTTACGATAACTCGCTTGTGCTTTGTCAGTGTTGCCTAGCTTCTCCAGGAGTTGGGCCCGCTCAAAATAAACCTCAGCAATACGCTGCCGCAAAGCTTTTGTTTCAGCGCTCTGAAGTGTGCAAGCTTGATTGAAGGCATTTTTTACTTCGGATAAGGGGGGAGCCAATTTGTAGGCATCGGCAGCATGCTTAAACGTTACTTTTGCTTGATCATATAAGACTAATGCCATCTCAACATGTTGCATCGCCTTTTGCACCCGCGCCTGATCAAGATGGCTTTGAGCTAGTATTTGCAGTTGGCTGCCTAGCAGCGTTTGAGAAACGGGTTGACCCAACATGATTGAATATTCCTTATATTTTATCCAACGCCAATCCAACAACCGTGAACGGCATATGATCTCCTACATATCATGCGCCGGAAGGCTGAACGTGAGGTGTTTGTTATGCTTGGTGGTTTAATCTCGCCCGCAAAGTGTCTAGCCATTCAGGATCAAATGGCGCACAAGCCAAGCGCAGTGGAGTAACTTACATCTAAGATTGCAGCATTGTAAGTTTAGCCGCGAACAGAGTTATATGGGTATCTCCTCGGAGATTGACGGCGTGGGTGCAGATGAAGAAAGTGAAAAATCAATCCATTTAAAGTTTGTCGATATATTGAGAAATTCTTTCTAAAATAGCTTCAAAAGTCGGTGTTTTTTAAAATAAATTGCGGATTTTTTCTTAAATTTTTCGCTATACAATTGCTTAGTCTAAGGATTTTTTAAAATAAAGGCAGGACTTATCCGAATCTCAGTTTCATCATGCGCTCTAAAGCGGCGTGTTTTATGCGCATAATATTCTTTGCTACCAATAAAATTTAATACTTGCGGAATGTCTAGAAGTTTATAAATATCATAATAATTTTGGTCGAATCCAAACCTCAAATAGATCTCTTGCAGATCTCTTGCGTCTGGTAGCTGATGAAGGAAAAGTGTGCTCACTGAATAATTTCTTCAAAAAAGCAGCAAGTTCCAATTTTTCCATAGGATCGTGCATTGTGAAGAAGCTGATCGCGATCAAATCGGGCGAGGTTTTTTTGAATTTGAGGTTTTACAAACCCTGTTTCTTCGGACAATCCCGCTAGATTATTCACGAGATCTACCAATAAAAATTCAGGCGTGAGATGCGTAGGGAAACCTCGCGCAGGACGCCGGAAATCAAATTTCCGGCCATTGAGTTCGAGCAGGCCGTGCCTTTTGCGGTTATAGACTACCCAACGGTTATAGAGCTGCGTTAATCCTAGCCCTAAAGCATTGTATTCATTCCAGGAGTACAACAAAAAAGGGTCGCCTTGCAAAAAACAGCTCACCAAGTCTTCTTCTTTAGGCGGCAGTGTGCCAAAACGACTCACAATCGGTCTGTAATAAAGCCCAGGCCCCACTTTTTCTACTAGACCTTTTTCCGTGAGAATAATTAAATCACGATCAACCGCTGTAGAAAAAGGCAAGATTGACTTGGATGGTGGATAGCTTATGGATGAAATATTTAGAGGTAGTCGCCTCTGCCCGTCCGTGAATAGGATTGTCATGGGCATATACCAAAAATAGGCTGGGCTTATTCGATACTTCTAAAACGGCCAGCGTTGATAGGGCCTTTTCAAACAGATAATCGACCAGCTCGCTTTTGTGCTGGGTAGACAGGGAAGCAGATGGGGCAGTCTGATCCAACGTCGACGCGTTGCTCACAGAAAGCAGAGCGTTGGGAAAAATAGATCCAGGATGCTTTTCCTCATAGCCCCAGGCTTGGGCTTTTTTATAGCTCGCTTGCGCTTTGTGCACGTCACCCAATTTCCCCAAGAGTTGAGCACGTTCAAAATAAACCTCAGCAATACATTGCCGCAACGCCTCATCGTCGGCTGTCTGCGGCGTATTGGCTCGGTTCAATGCACTTTTTACTTCGGATAATGCAGGAACCAATTGGCGCGTCTTCGCGATATATTTAAAAGTGGCTTTGGCCTGGCCATATAAGGCTAAAGCCCATTCCGGATGCGGTCCCTCTTTTTGCTGGCGCGCTTGATTTAGATAGTTTTGCGCCAGCACTTGTGCGAATACTTGTGCTTGGCTGCTTGTCAAGGTTTGGGAAATAGGGCTACCTAACATTACTCAAC